>DATHHQ010000601.1:0-3694 GCA_035490095.1 Bradyrhizobium sp. | reverse complement strand
ATTCGGCCTCAAGGAAATGTGGAAATCGCCGAACGGCACCATCCGCAACATCCTCGGCGGCGTGGTTTTCCGCGAACCGATCATCTGCAAGAACGTGCCGCGGCTGGTGCCGGGCTGGACCAAGCCGATCATCATCGGCCGCCACGCCTTCGGCGACCAGTACCGCGCCACCGACTTCAGGTTTCCCGGCAAGGGCACCCTGTCGATGAAATTCGTCGGCGAGGACGGCAAGGTGATCGAACGGGAGGTCTACAAGTCCCCGAGCGCCGGGGTGGCGCTGGCGATGTACAATCTCGACGATTCAATCGCCGATTTCGCCCGCGCCTCGCTGAACCAGGGCCTGGCCAAAGGCTATTCGGTCTATCTTTCGACCAAGAACACCATCCTCAAGACCTATGACGGGCGGTTCAAGGACATCTTCCAGGAGATTTTCGACAACGAGTTCAAGGCCAAATTCGACGCGAAGAAGATCACCTACGAACATCGGCTGATCGACGACATGGTGGCTGCCGCCATGAAGTGGTCGGGCGGCTACGTCTGGGCCTGCAAGAACTACGACGGCGACGTGCAGTCCGACACCATCGCGCAAGGCTACGGCTCGCTCGGCCTGATGACCTCGGTGCTGATGACGCCGGACGGCAACACGGTCGAAGCCGAGGCCGCCCACGGCACGGTGACGCGGCACTATCGCGAGCATCAGAAGGGCAAGGAAACCTCGACCAACTCGATCGCCTCGATCTTCGCCTGGACCCGCGGGCTGTCGCATCGCGCCAAGCTCGACAACAACGAGGCGCTGGGCAAATTCGCGCTCACGCTCGAAAAAGTCTGTGTCGACACCGTCGAAGCCGGCTTCATGACCAAGGATCTCGCCTTGCTGGTCGGCGCCGACCAGCGCTGGCTGTCCACCACCGGCTTCCTCGACAAGGTCGCGGAAAACCTGACCAAGGCCATGGCGGCATAAGCGGCCGGCGATGGGGTTGGTTTTTCTGGGGGCCATGTTGAGAGAGTACAATCATGCCGTTTTTTAAGAACACCGCGCTCGCACTCCTATTGCTGTCGGGGTTGCTGGTGAGCGCACGCGCCGAGACACCCCTTCCCGACGCCATTGCGGCGCCGGGCGAAACCATCGTGCTCACACTGCACGCCGAAGGCGCGCAGGTGTACGAATGCAGATCAGGCTCCGACGGCAAGTCGAACTGGGGATTCCGCGAACCGATTGCGACACTGCTGGCGGACGGCAAGACCGTCGGCCGTCACTATTCGGGGCCGAGCTGGGAACACAACGATGGCAGCGCCGTGGTCGGCAAGGCTGCCGGCAACGCCCCGGGCACGACCGCGAACGATATTCCCTGGCTCAAACTGGAGGTGGTTTCCCACCGCGGCAGCGGCATCCTCGCCGGCGTCACCACCGTGCAGCGGATCAACACGATGGGCGGAAAGCTCGAGGGCGCGTGCGACAAGGCCGGCACCTTCAAGAGCGCGCCCTACTCCGCGGACTACGTATTCCTGCGCAAGGGTTGAGCGGCGCGGAGATTGCCCATGCTGTTCATGGTGATCGAACGCTTCAAAGACCGTGACCCGATCCCGGTCTACCAGCGCGTGCGCGACCAGGGAATAAAGTTTCCCGAAGGGCTGACTTATGTCGGGAGCTGGATCGAGCCCAACTTCGACCGCTGCTTTCAACTGATGGAATGCGACGATGCGCGGCTGCTTCAGGAATGGATCCTGAACTGCCAGGGTTTTGGGATGACATTCGAGATCGTCCCCGTGGTGCCGAGCAAGGACACGCGGGAAGTCGTCGCGCCCTTTCTGGATTCGAAATAACGCCTCCGGCCGAACCCACCGAGCGGCGGGTTTTCTCAAGCCCCGTTGAACCTTGTGTGCTCCCTGCAGACTAACAATTGCCGGGGGATTGCAATTTCCGGAATTTACCGAACGCCGCCAAGCATCAATTCAGCTTGGCGGCGTTCGTGCGTCGAGCGGGCTGTTTGAACCGGCCATGCTGTAGATTTGTTCTTGATTTGTTCCATCTCCCTGCTAGGCTTGGTTCTCTTGCAGGGAGCGAACCATGATCGGCTACATCACCATCGGCGCCGTCGATATCGAACGGGCCAAGATTTTCTACGACTCCGTCCTCGGCACCATCGGCTGGCAACAGTTCGCCGATTACGGCGACCCGGTCGGCTACGCGCAGAATGAAACGGGTGAAGGCCAGACCATCTGGATCTGCAAACCCTTCGATGGCGAGACCGCGCGCGCCGGCAACGGCATCATGGTTGGCTTCGATGCCGAAACCAGGGATCAGGTTCACAGATTTTACGACGCCGCGATGAAGGCCGGCGGCCGCGACGAAGGCGGCCCGGGACCGCGGCCGGATTACGGGCCGAACTGGTATGCCGCTTACCTGCGCGATCCCACCGGCAACAAGCTCGCGATCGTGTGCAGGAAACCGGCGTAGACGCAAACAACGCCCGGCGGCAGGCGTCGCCCTATTACTTCAATCCAGGTGGACCAGACTTCAGCCGCCGGCGTCGCCGTCCGCGTTCTCGGCTTGCGCGATTTCACCGGCGGCGAGATCGCCCTTCTGCGCCTGCGCGGTATCGGCAAGCCGCGCCTTCGCGGTCCTGTGAACATGGGCGGCAAGAGCGGGCACGCGCGCGATCAGCGCGTGAAAGTCCTGGGCATCGAGCGCCAGCAGTTTTGTTTTTCGTGTCGCCGTCACGGTGCCGCTGCGCTTGGTACGATGCAGCAGCGCGATTTCGCCAAAGAAGGTGCCGTCCGAAAGCCGGACCCGCTGAGTCGGCAGCTCGATCTCGACGTCGCCGGCGGTGATGAAATACATCGAGGTTGCGGCATCGCCGCGCCGTACCAGAATCTCGCCCGACTCGATGGTCTGCGCCCGCAGCAGCCGCATGATGTCGGCGATCTCAGCGGCGCTAAGATGCGAGAACAGCGGCACCCGCGCCAGCATGCCCCAGGTGACCACGAAATCGCGCCGCCGCACCTCGTCGGCAAACGCAGTCGAGATGATCGCCACCGGCAGCGCGATCATCATCAATCCGCCGACGATGGTGAACACCGACACCAGCTTGCCGAGCGGCGTCACGGGCACGACATCGCCATAGCCGACCGTGCCCAGCGTGACAATCGCCCACCACATCGCGTGGGGAATGGTGCCGAACTTGTCGGGCTGAACGTCGTGCTCAATGGCGTAGAGCAACGAGGCGAACAGCAGCACCGCGCCCGCCAGAATCACGAGGCAGCCGAGCAGCGTTCGCCGCTCGGCATGAAGGGCTGACAGCAGCGAGCGCATCGCCGGCGAATAACGCACCAGCTTGAAAAACGGCAGCAGGCCGAACAGCGCCAACGTCGAGCGCTGACCAGCGATCAGCGCGATCGACGCCGGCAGGAACGCCAGGAGGTCGATGATGCCGAGGCTCGACAGCGCATATTCGATTCTGTCCTGTGCCGGCGACAATTTCCGTGGTGAGTGGCCGGCCACGCTCCACAGCCGTGCGGCATATTCCAGCGCAAACACCACTACCGCGCTGACCTTGATGGCGGTGAACAGCACCCCGAAACGCGCGTCGAATTCGGGCACCGACGCCAGGATCATCGCCATGACGTCAACGACGATGATGGAAACGATCAGCTGGACAAAGCGCGAGCCGACCGAATAGGGCAGATGATCGTG
>DATHHQ010000600.1:0-8720 GCA_035490095.1 Bradyrhizobium sp. | reverse complement strand
AAGAGAAATCGTTGAGGACGAAATGGGATTCAAATGCGGTATCGTCGGGTTGCCCAATGTAGGCAAGTCGACGTTGTTCAACGCGCTGACGGAAACCGCGGCGGCGCAGGCGGCGAATTACCCGTTCTGCACCATCGAGCCGAATGTCGGCGAGGTGGCGGTGCCAGATCCCCGGCTCGACAAGCTCGCGGAGATCGCCAAATCCGGCCAGATCATCCCGACGCGGCTGACATTTGTCGATATCGCCGGCCTGGTGCGCGGCGCCTCGAAGGGCGAGGGCCTCGGCAACCAGTTTCTCGCCACCATCCGCGAGGTCGACGCGGTCGCGCATGTGGTGCGCTGTTTTGAGGATTCCGACGTCACCCATGTCGAGGGCAAGATCGCGCCATTGGCCGATATCGAGACCATCGAGACCGAACTGATGCTCGCCGATCTCGACAGCCTGGAAAAGCGCGTCGACAATCTGACCAAAAAAGCCAAGGGCAACGACAAGGAGGCCAAGGAGCAGCTCGACCTCGTCAACCGCGCGCTGGTGCTGTTGCGCGAGGGCAGGCCGGCGCGGTTTCTCGAGCGCAAGCCCGAGGAGGAACGCGCCTTCGGCATGCTCGGCCTGCTCACCTCCAAGCCGGTGCTTTACGTCTGCAATGTCGAGGAAGGTTCGGCGGCGGCTGGCAATGATTATTCAAAGCTGGTGACGGATCACGCCAGCAAGGAAGGTGCGGTCGCGGTTGCGATCTCCGCCAAGATCGAATCGGAGATTGCGACGCTGTCGCGTGCGGAGCGCACGGAGTTTCTCGAGACGCTGGGACTCGAGGAGGCCGGTCTCGACCGCCTGATCCGCGCTGGCTATCAGCTGCTCGACCTCATCACCTATTTCACCGTCGGCCCGAAGGAAGCGCGGGCCTGGACCATCAACCGCGGCACCAAGGCGCCGGCCGCCGCGGGCGTGATTCATACCGATTTCGAAAAGGGCTTCATCCGGGCCGAAACCATCGCCTACGCCGATTACGTTGCACTAGGCGGCGAGGCCGGCGCCCGCGACGCCGGCAAGTTGCGGCTGGAAGGCAAGGAGTATGTCGTCGCCGACGGCGACGTCATGCACTTCCGGTTCAATACCTAGCCGCCGATCGCCATTCCCGGCGGTGCGAGCTCCGCGATGGTCTCGCACCGCGTCCTTGGGCGGGCCTTGAACGGTGGCGTTGACGGTCGACATGCCCATCCTTCGATGGGCGCAAGAACTGCGCTCATCTCAGGGTTGCAATTCAGCGCATCTGCCCCTGGTCGCGGATCGCGCCAAGGTGCTCGTTGATGCGGAACACGATCAGAATGAATTCCGCGGCGATGCGCGAAAAGATCATTCCGACGATAATGCTGGCGATGGAGATCAATAGCAGGATGAATCCGCCGAACGGTCTGATCGCCATCTCGGCCAGACTTGAAAAGATCCCGGAGATGCCGGACAGCCCGATTAACGCGATGATCAGCCAGTAAAACGTCTTGATGATGGTGGGCGTGATGAAACGGTCCCACTGAAACAGATCCCGAAATTCAAACATCGGTCGTTCTCCTGGCGAGTCAAATAAGTAAGGGATAACGATAGGCATCGCTGCTGGCAGCACACGGCCTAGCTCCGAACGTTGTCCCGGGCAAGTCAGGCAAAAGCACCGAAAGACGGCACTCGCCCAGATTGCACGAGTCATGCGCGTGGGGCGGTTGAGATTGCCGCAAATAACGGCCACAATCAGGCCTCCTTCCGGCAATCCTCATCATGATGCTCAGCTTTGAAGATTTTCCGCCCGGTCATTTCGGGACATTTGGACCGCGCCGGGTTACCCGCGAGGAGATCCTTGGCTTTGCCGCCGAATTCGATCCGCAGCCGATGCATCTCGACGAAGAGGCCGCATCCCGATCGATGCTCAACGGCCTCTCGGGCTCGGGCTGGCATCTTTGCTCGATCATGATGCGGATGATGTTCGACGGCTTTATCGGCCGCACCGCCTCGCTGGGCTCGCCTGGTGTCAACGAATTGCGCTGGCTCGCGCCGCTTCGGCCGGGAGACGATCTCACGCTCGATATCGAGGTGGCGGAGGCAAGGGTTTCCCGCAGCCGTCCCGAGACCGGCATCGTGACGTTCAAAGGCCTGGTCCGCAACGCGGCGGGGGTGGCATTGTGCGAGATGGTCACGCCGATCATCGTGCAGCGACGCGCCGATATCGCCACGGGGCAGGCGGGCTGATGCGTTTCTTCGAGGACATCGAGATCGGGCGGCGGCGCGACGTCGGGTCGTTCACCTTCACCGCCGACGGAATCAAGAAATTTGCGGCGCAATTCGATCCGCAAGCCTTTCATCTCGACGAAGAGGCGGGGCGCAAATCGCTGTTCGGAGGGCTCGCAGCCTCGGGCTGGCACGTCGGATCGGTCTGCATGAAGCTCCTGGTGGCCGATGGCCAGCGCCTGATCAAGGAGGCTCTCGCGCGCGGCGAGAAGATTGCGGTCTGGGGACCATCGCCGGGTTTTCGTGAATTACGATGGATCAAGCCGGTGCTGGCGGACGATACCATCAGCTACGCCAGCGAGGTCGAATCGCTGCGATCGTCGGAGAAGCGTCCTGAATGGGGCGTCGTGCAGGTCCGCAACACCGGCACCAACCAGCGCGGCGAACTGGTGTTTTCAGTGCTGGCGACGGCCTTTGTGCCGCGGCGGAACGCCGGCCCCTGAGCGCGCGCCCGGAACCATTCGCCTGCTAACGCATTTTGAACCTGTGCCTGTCATACAGCAGTCAGGGACTGACGGCGCAGGGGGACGACCATGGCAGACAGCAGCGGCTTGAAATTTGTGGGCTTCATCTTCGCAACTGTGACGCTCGCGGTGATGCTGACCGCCGGGATGGTGGTGAAGGGTTACGCCGACGGCGCCTATTCGCTCGAGGGCGCGCAGATCGCCAGCCGATAAGTCAGTTTTCGCTAACCAAGAAGCCGAAAAATCAGCGGCTCCAGGCCAGCGCCAGAATCACCACAGCCACCACCAGCAGTCCGACAAACCGGATCGTGATGGTGCCAATTCCGTGCGGCGAAGTCCGCAACGGAATCGGATCGCTCGTGTCGGTCTGAATGCTTTTCATCAAGACTTTTCCCCCCAAGGCTGTTCGCCCAAGACTTTTTCGCCCAAGACTTTTCCACCCAAGACTTGCCCCTCGCAGCGTCGCGGCGCCCGTTCTTTATCGCGGCCGGGCCTCGGCAAGTTCAAATGCGTTCGCCAAATAAAACCACCGCGCTCCCGATACGGGAGGCGGCGGCGATCGTCGGTTGTGGTTTCCGGATCAGCTGTTGCGAAGGCCGTCCGCGGCGCGCTTCCACTGCGACACATTATCGGCGATCATGCGCGTGGACTTCATGGCGGCCTGGCTGAGCTGGGCATAGCCGGAGATCTCGCGCTGGACGCGCTGGCCTTCGGCATGCAGCAGGTCGCGCAGGCTCTCGAGTTCTGAAATCAGGTTTTCGATTTCCGAGAGCGAGGTTCCGGCGACGCGCTGGATCAGCGAGTTGACGTTATTGACGGTGGCCTCGGTGTTCGGCTCCAGCGCCGTCTCGGTGCTGCCCAGGATGCCCGGCGTCGGGCGGCGCAGATAGGCGACGTCGTTGCGGACGAAGTCGCGGATCCCAGCCTCGACTTCCGTGACCGCTGCGAGATTCTCGTCCTCGTCAATAGAATCGATTTTTTCCGGACGGATGACGTTCATCACTTCATACCCCTGTTACGCGTTGCGCGAGCGCGGTTACCCCCCGCACTATGAACTTAACCGGGCCCCATCTGGACTGCTGATTTTGACCGCATCGCGGCCAATATGCGGCAATGATGGAACTTTCACCCGGAAATAGGCGCACTCTCAGGTTGCACGAGCGGCTACCAGCTGCGCTTGAATCCCGCGGTGAGGCGCTTGTTCGAGGTGCCCAGCGTCGTCTCGCCGATCGAGCCCAAAATGCTGATGTCGCCGAACAGTTTCTGCTCGGCGCCGATCTTGTGCAGCCATCTGTCGTCGGCCGACGAAAGTGTCTGGCCGGCGATGAAACTGGTGCCGGTGTCGGTAATGCTCAGCTTGGCCGATTGGTCGGTTTCATAATTTCGCACCGGGCGTCCCGGGATGCCGGGCACCGGTACGACACCCTGCTGGATGACGTTGTAGCCGTTCTGCAGGGTCAGCGAATATTGCTCGCTCAGGGGCAGCGACTTGCTCAGGGAGGTGCCGAGCTTGCTCTGCTCCTGCGAGGGATCGACCCGCGCTTCGACCGCCGTCTTGTCCCAAATTGAACCAAGGCCTGGAGCCGTGATCGCGGCCCATGCCGTTCCCGTGGATTGGGATGGCGGAGCGTCGCTGGCAAATTTTTGCCGCAGCAGATCCGAACTGGTCAATGTCTGGGGCTGATTGACCACGGTCATGTCGGCGCCGACCCGGGCATCGAGGAATGCCGATAACGACTGCTTCACCGATACCGCGGCCGCGCCATTTGATTTGTCCTTGGACGACCACGACATGTCGGCGCTCGCCGCCGCCTGCGTCGCAGGGCGCGCCTTCGACGGAGTGGTGATCAACGTGGAGGCGTCGACATTGAGCAGGCTCCAGTCCAGTTCCAGGTTCTCTATGTCGGCATCCTTCGCATCGGCATCCTTGGCATCGGCGCCATTGGCATCGGGCGCGGCAATTTCCGCAGCGTCGGGATTTTTGCCGGCCGGCACCGTCTGGGCGTGCGCTTGCAGTACCGCAGCCAGGCTGAGGCCGGCCGCCAGCAGCAGCTGACAACCGCGGCCAACCAATCTTCTGGGAATCATCGCCCCCGCCCATGCCTGATCACCGATTCGTTCACTATGGCAGAAAACGATGGCTGGGTTATTACCCGGTGCCTTCGCCTGAAAAATCAGACGATCACTATGACGCGAGCTTCGGCAGAGGGATTGGATGTCCGAGCGCCTGCTCCACCAGATCGAAGGTATCGACGAGGACGCGGATGCTGGTGAGCCGGCCAGCCTTGAACTGCGCGAAATGGGCGAGCCGCAGGCTGATCGGCTTGTTGGAATCGAGCGCCGTCAGCGAATAGCGCATCATCGAGGCCGCCGAATCCACGCCCAGCATGATCGATTCGCGATCGAAGCGATGCACCCGCACGTTTTCCGCGATCTGTCTGATGACCTCGAGCACCGCTGCCTTGCCGCGGCGCGCGCCGAGAAACGGAAACATGATCGGTCCATGGATCACCCACTCGACGTCCTCGTCGATCAAGGCCTCAAGGTCTTCGCGCTGGCGTTCGTTGATCGCGCGATACAACGCGCGTGAAAAACGCCAGAGACTGTGCTCTGTCATGATGTCTTGTTCCTGAACTGGATGGGTTACTCAGCAAACGGCCCTAACGGGCGTCATCGGTGACGCCGTGCCTGGATGCCGCACTTCAATATTTTAGGGTTCAAATAATATCAATTTATCAAAACGCAATCCACATTTTTGTGATTGCACACATGCGGATCGATTCGGAAGCATGATTCCGAAAAGCGTGCCCTCGGGCTTCACCGGGGGGTGGACACCGGTTTCCCTCGGGACAAACGCGAAGCGTTTGCCCGGAGATCATGCTCAAACAAGGGAAAGCGAGGCCTGATGCAGCGACGTGATTTTGTGTGGATGCCTGCAAAGCCTTGCGTTGGTCGTGGCAGGGGCGAGCAAAGTTCAACGCCGCGATGAAAAATATATCCGCGCGGTGATGTCGATATTGTTGAAGCGTCATTCCGGGGCTCGCCAATATTAAGCGTCATTCCGGGGCGCCACGGCGCGGCCGTCCGCCCGAAATTTCTGTTTGCTGCCGCCGCCGATGTCGGTGAATCCTGTGCCCGCTTCGGGCTGGAAAAGGCGGCGAGTGAAAGGATTGGCAGGAAACAGGCTTTTGGCATCGCGGTGCCGCAAACCCTCGAAGACGTCTGTGATCGCGGCAAGCTGGCGCTGCTGGTGTATGACATGCAGGTCGGCATCGTCAGCCAGCTCAAGGGCGCCGAGGCGGTGGCCATGCAAGTTGCACGCGTAGTTGAGGCGTCGCGCAACGCAGGTTTGCGCATCTTCTTCACCCGCCACATGTCGCTGCCGAAAGAATTGATGGGCGCGTTCCAGTATCGCATGGCGATGGCCTGGCAGCGGGTCGACGACCCCACGCAGGTCGAGCCGTGGTTCCTGCGCGACTCGCCGGGCTTTGCCATCGTCCCCGAACTGAAGCCGCGGCCGAGCGAGGCGATCTTCGACAAGCTCGCGATGTCGGCGTTCGAAGGCACGCCGCTCGCCTTCGCGCTGCGCGATTGCGGCATCGGTGCGCTCGCGATCGTGGGCATTGCGATGGAAATCGGCATCGAGCCGACCGCGCGCCACGCCGCCGATCTCGGCATCATTCCGGTGGTGATCGAAGATGCCTGCGGCGCCGGCCATGCCGATGCGGCGCAACGCTCCTGTGAGGCGTTGCACTTTGCCGGCGACGCCATCATGACCGATACCGAAGCCTTCTGCGCCGCCCTCGGCAAGGCGAGCGGGGTCTAGGCCGAACAAAAGATAAGCGACAGGTCTGATTCCGCGAAGCTGGATCAGACTCTGGGCGTCAGCTCTTCTTGCTGTTCGGACTTTGGCCGGCCGGGGTCTTGCCCGCCGCGAACGGATTGACCGGCGCGGCGCCGCCCTTTTTAAGGTTCTTGTCGGCCTTCGGTTTCTTCTTTTCCTTGTTGCTGCGCATCTGACCCTTGGCCATGACGATCTCCCTGCGCCCGGTTGAAAGACTCGGCGCGGCGTAGGAATAGCAAATCCCGCAAGATTTGTATGCGGCGGTTTGGACGGGAAAACCGCCGAGCCATCGATTTATTCCGCACGCCGCGCCCGGCAAATCTTTGCCTGATGTCATGGCAGCGCTTCACAGCGATCCATTGCGCCCGTATCTTCGGCTACGGAGGGCGGCCGTCAAAGTCCCTCCGTCTCGGGAGGGATTTCAACGTGAAACTCGCACATCTCGTTGCCTTGGGCGTGTCCTTGGGCCTGTCCTTGGGTCTATTGCTGACGCTGCCCGCTACGGCGCATACGCCGCAACAGCCGCCGCATCAGTCCTACAGCGAAGGCGACCTCAAGCTCGAAAGCGGCGAGGCGATCAAGGATTTCTCGATCTCCTACGTCACCCACGGCACCCTGAACGCCAAAAAATCCAACGCCATCCTGATGGTGACCGCGATCTCGGGCAATCACCACCGGCTCGACTTCATGATCGGCCCCGGCAAGGCGCTCGATCCCGACAAATATTTCATCATTTGCACCGACGCGATCGCCAACGGCTTCTCGACCTCGCCGAGCAATTCAAAGGCGCAGCCGC
The DNA here is from genome assembly GCA_035490095.1 of Bradyrhizobium sp. Lineage (GTDB taxonomy): Bacteria > Pseudomonadota > Alphaproteobacteria > Rhizobiales > Xanthobacteraceae > Bradyrhizobium. The sequence continues at coordinate 1,341 of DATHHQ010000600.1, read as the reverse complement.
GCATGCAATTCCCGAAGTTCACCATCCGCGACATGGTGGAATCGCAATATCGCCTGATGAAGGAAAAGCTTGGCATCGACCACGTCGTCGCCGTGGTCGGCCCGTCGATGGGCGGCATGCAGGTGCTGCAATGGGGCGTCAGCCATCCCGATTACATGGACGCGCTGGTGGCGATGGTGCCACTGGCGAAGACGCCGGCCTGGAGCGTCGCGGTGGTGGAAGCCTCGCGCAAGGCGATCATGAATGACGCGGCCTGGAAGGACGGCAATTACGATGCGCCGCCGGAGAAGGGCATCCGGCTGTGGCGCGATATCGTCAGTCTCTTGTCGGCGCGCACGCCGGACATGTACTCGGCGCAGTTCAAGAACGGCATGGACGTATTGCCATGGATGGAAGCGCAGGAGACCGCCGCGCTGAAGGCCTTCGACGCCAACGACTGGATCTACCAGACCTGGGCCTATGAGCGGCACGACGTCGGCACCACGCCGGGTTTTAATGGCGACACCGCCAAGGCGCTGGCCTCGATCAAGGCCAGGACGCTGATCCTCACCGGCACCAAGGACCTGCTCAACCCGGAATTCGAGCCGCAGCAGGCCGGCAAGAACATCACCAACGTCAAGATGATGACGATCAGCCCGGGCACCGTGACCGGCCACGCCTCGGCCGGCGGTGCGATCCCTGCGGACGTGGAGTTTCTCAACCGCGAGGCGGGGGCGTTTTTGGATGGCGTGACGGAAGGCGGGAAGAGGCTGGATTAGTGGTGACGCACTGCGCGGCTCCATGGCAGGCCGTCATACTCCGCCACCGGGTCTCGCCTTCGGCGAGCCCGATGACAGGCTCCAGCGGAGTATCCAGTACGCAGCGGCCTTGCGCTTTGTCATTGGCGCTCTGATACCGGGTCGCCCGGTCGAGCCGGGCGATGACCGCGTGCGGGGTGTGGCGCATGCGTGCGCGATAAATATCTGCTGATTCAATTTTCAAACAGCGCGTGTCTGCAGACACAGCCTCGCGATCTCGCGGCGCGATGCGCCCGAGCTTTGCGTCGATTGCCGCCCTCGATAAGAACAAGAGGGCGCAGGGAAAGCCGGGTGCGCGCTGCACCCGCGGTCTCGTGTGCAAACATGCACATAAAAACGCACACGAGCATACAGGTTCAGCGGAGGCATCCCGGCCTTCCCTGCGCAATGGTTTACGGCTTATTCCGCGCTCTCCCCGGTGACCGGGCTGTCTTGCCACCGTCATCCGCGAGAAGTTTTGCTTCCCGCGAACTTGACACCAGCGTCGGGGTGTCAGGACCACACGGCTTCACCGTCCGCTCAAGTCACGCTCGTCAGTCGCAAC
>DATHHQ010000599.1:0-4462 GCA_035490095.1 Bradyrhizobium sp. | reverse complement strand
CCGGCGAAACCCGCAGGGATCGAGCCCGGCGATGTCGTGGTCAAGTTCGACGGCAAGGACATCAAGGAGCCAAAGGACCTGTCGCGCGTCGTGGCCGACACCGCGGTCGGCAAGGAGGTCGATGTCATCATCATCCGCAAGGGCGCGGAGGAGACCAAGAAGGTCACGCTCGGCCGCCTCGAGGATGGCGAGAAGGCGGTGCAGGCCGCGGCCAAGACGCAAGCCGAGCCGGTGGAGAAGCCGGTCACGCAAAAGGCGCTGGGCCTCGATCTCGCCAGCCTCAGCAAGGATCTGCGCACCCGCTACAAGATCAAGGACAGCGTCAAGGGTGTCATCATTACCAGTGTCGACGGCACCTCCGACGCCGCCGAGAAGCGGCTCAGCGCCGGCGAGGTGATCGTCGAGGTGGCGCAGGAGGCGGTGAGCAACGCCGCCGACGTCAAGAAGCGCGTCGATCAGCTGAAGAAGGACGGCAAGAAATCCATCCTGCTGCTGGTGTCCAACGCCGACGGCGAATTGCGTTTCGTGGCGCTGAGCGTGCAGTAGCGGAAGCGCGACTCCATCATCTCGTCATTGCCGGGCTTGACCCGGCAATCCATCCTGTTCGCAAGACTCTTTCGAAGATGGATGCCCGGATCAAGTCCGGGCATGACGATCGCGTTAGCCCTATCCCCCCACAAACTCATCCCGCCGATACCCCTGTGCATACAGCAACGCGGTGAGATCGCCGTGATCGATCCGCGCTGCCGCCGCTGCTGCAACCGTGGGTTTGGCGCGGTAGGCGACGCCGAGGCCGGCGTCCTGGATCATGCCGAGATCATTGGCGCCGTCGCCGACCACCAGCGTATCGAGATTGTCGAGATCGAAGGATTCGCGCAGTTCGATCAGCGTTGCGAGTTTTGCCGCGCGGCCCAGGATCGGCTCTCTGACCTCGCCGGTCAGTTTGCCGTCTGCCACCAGCAGCTCGTTGGCGCGGTTCTCCTGAAAGCCGATCATGGCTGCGACCGCATTGGTGAACAAGGTAAACCCGCCAGAGATCAGGCAGGTGTATGCGCCATGGGCTCGCATGGTCATGACCAGCTCGCGTCCACCTGATGTCGGCGTAATGCGCTTTGCGAGCACTTCATCGACCACGCTGACCGGCATGCCCTTCAACAGCGCGACGCGCTCGCGCAGCGCCGGCTCGAATTCGATTTCGCCACGCATCGCGCGCTCGGTAATCCCAGCGACATGCGCTTTGAGGCCGGCGAAGTCGGCGAGTTCGTCGATGCATTCCTGGCCGATCATGGTGGAATCCATGTCGGCCAGAAAAAGCTTCTTGCGCCGGAAGGCCTGAGGTTGCACCACAATGTCGATCGGCAGATCGCCGCGCGCCTCGCGCAGGCGGTTCTCGATTTGACGGATGTCGCGGCCTTCGAAGGGAATCTGGCCGCTGAAGGGTATGTCGACCGCCACTTCGTGAAACAGCCATTGCGCGGCGCCGGGCGAGGGAAGAATGGCGCGCGCGCCGTCCACCACCGTGCTATCGAGCGCGGGGTCGGCGGGATTGCAGATCAGCGTGGCGACGAGAGACATCCGACGTGAATTCGCTTGAGGAAAACAACAACGCCGTGCTTATCGCAGGGCCGACCGCCAGCGGCAAGTCGGCGCTGGCGCTTGAACTGGCACAAGCGACCGGCGGCGTCATCGTCAACACCGATTCCATGCAGGTGTATCGCGATCTGCGCGTCATCACGGCAAGGCCGACAAGGGACGAGGAGGCCCGCGTTCCGCACCGGCTTTATGGCCATGTCGATGCCGCGGTGAATTTTTCTGCCGGCAGCTGGGTGGCCGATGCCGCGGTCGTGCTTGCGGAAGCGCGCGCGCAGCACCGCCTGGCCATTTTCGCCGGTGGCTCCGGGCTGTATTTCAAGGCACTGACACGTGGGTTGTCGGCTGTGCCGCCGATCCCGGTCGACCTGCGCGAAAGCGTGCGCGCCCGGCTCGAACGCGACGGCGTCGAGGCACTGCATGCCGACCTCGCGCATCGCGATCCCGTATCTGCCGAACGCCTGAAGCCGCGCGATCGGACCCGGATCGCCCGCGCGCTCGAGGTGGTCGAGGTCACCGGGCGTTCGCTGACCGACTGGCATCGCGACGGATTGCCGCCGCTATTGCCGCAGGGGCAATTTCGCGCGCTGTTTCTGAGCCCCGACCGCGACGAACTCTATGCGCGGATCGATGGCCGTTTCGATGCCATGCTGAACGTCGGCGCGCTGGAGGAGGTGGCGGCATTGGCGGCACGGGGTCTCGATCCGCTGCTGCCGGCGATGAAGGCGCACGGTGTCCCGGCGCTGATCCGGCATCTCCAGGGAGAGATCACGCGGGAAGCGGCGGCTGTGATCGGCCGCGCCGATACCCGGCATTATGCCAAGCGGCAATTCACCTGGTTCCGGCACCAGCTGCCGGAATTCGAGTGGGTAAAGCCGGAGGCGGCGAGGGGGTGGCTCAGTTCCAAGCCCTCATCCTGCGGAGCGGCGCCTTCGCCGCGTCTCGAAGGATGAGGAGTGGGGCTCATGGTTCGAGACGGCGCAAACGCGCCTCCTCACCATGAGGGTCGCGGTGCAGCATGGCTGCAAACGTTAAATTTACTCTCGCCGAACGTCCGGAACCCCGCTAAGCTCTAAATCGAGCGCTTCGTGCCACCCTGCCTTGACTTTTGGGGTTTGGCAGCTATGTTTGCGCAATCTTCGAGAAGTCTGAGCTGTCATATGCGTAATAAAATTACCAAGCTCCTTATCGTCGTCGTACCCAGGCGCACCGCCGGGGATGGCTGAGGCCATCCAAAATCGGGCGGTGTGCAGGGGCCTCTTGGGCCCCTTTTTATTTTCCAGAAAACTCAACTGAAAAAGCCGCGCAGGAAGCGCATCCGGAGCCAGCCATGAGCGACAAGAACCACGATCCGAACCAGATGACCGGCGCAGCCATGATCGTGCGCGCGCTGGTCGATCATGGCGTCAAGCACATCTTCGGCTATCCCGGCGGCGCGGTGCTTCCGATCTATGACGAGATTTTCCAGCAGGATCAGGTCGAGCACATCCTGGTGCGGCACGAGCAGGGCGCCGGCCACGCCGCCGAGGGCTATGCGCGCTCGACCGGCAAGCCTGGCGTGGTGCTTGTGACGTCCGGGCCGGGCGCCACCAACATGGTGACGCCGCTGACCGATGCGCTGATGGATTCGATCCCGCTGGTGTGCATCACCGGGCAGGTGCCGACGCACCTGATCGGCAACGACGCGTTCCAGGAATGCGACACCGTCGGCATCACCCGGCCCTGCACCAAGCACAATTGGCTGGTGCGCAACGTCAACGATCTGGCCAAGGTGCTGCACGAGGCGTTTTACGTCGCCAGCACCGGCCGGCCCGGCCCGGTCCTGGTCGATGTGCCCAAGGACGTGCAGTTCGCGGTCGGCACCTATCATCCGCCGCGCAAGTCCGATGTGCATGTGTCGTATGCGCCGCGGGTGAAGGGCGACGCGGCGCAGATCCGCAAGGCGGTGGCGCTATTGGCCTCCGCCAAGCGGCCGGTGATCTATTCCGGCGGCGGCGTCATCAATTCGGGGCCGGAAGCGTCAAAGCTGTTGCGCGAACTGGTCGAAGCCACCGGATTTCCCATCACCTCCACCTTGATGGGCCTCGGCGCCTATCCGGCGTCGGGCAAGAACTGGCTCGGCATGCTGGGCATGCACGGCACCTACGAAGCCAATATGGCGATGCACGGCTGCGACGCCATGCTGTGCGTCGGCGCGCGCTTCGACGACCGCATCACCGGACGCGTCGACGCATTTTCGCCGGACTCCAAGAAGATCCACATCGACATCGATCCGTCTTCGATCAACAAGAACATCCGCGTCGATATTCCGATCATCGGCGATGCCGGCAACGTGCTCGGCGACCTGCTGCAGGTGTTCAAGGCGGAGGCGAAAAAGCCTGACATCCGCCCCTGGTGGCAGGAGATCGCGAAATGGCGCGCGCGCAATTCGCTGTCGTACAAGAAGAACAACGATATCATCCTGCCGCAATTCGCGATTCAGCGGCTGTTCGAGGCCACGCGCGGGCGCGACGTCTACATCACCACCGAAGTCGGTCAGCACCAGATGTGGGCGGCGCAGTTCTTCGGCTTCGAGGAGCCGCATCGCTGGATGACCTCGGGCGGTCTCGGCACCATGGGCTACGGCTTGCCGGCGGCGGTCGGGGTCCAGGTCGCGCATCCCAACAGTCTGGTGATCGACATTGCCGGCGATGCGTCGGTGCAGATGACGATGCAGGAGATGTCGACGGCCGTTCAGTATGAATTGCCGATCAAGATCTTCATCCTGAACAACCAGTATATGGGCATGGTGCGGCAGTGGCAGCAGCTGCTGCACGGCAACCGGCTGTCGCACACTTATTCCGAAGCGCTGCCTGACTTCGTCAAGCTCGCC
>DATHHQ010000598.1:0-2552 GCA_035490095.1 Bradyrhizobium sp. | reverse complement strand
GCTGGTTCGGACTGGCTGCATGAGATCAAATACGACGGCTACCGCATGCATGCACGCCTGGACCACGGCAAGGTCCAGCTCCTGACGCGCACCGGCCTCGATTGGTCAAATCTGTACCCCTACCCCGTGTCAGCCCTTCGCGCGCTGCGGGCAAAGACGGCCTACATCGACGGCGAACTTTGCGCGCCAAGCGCCGACGGCGCGCCATCGTTCGGTCTGTTGCAGGCCGCAATGGATCAGGGCCGAACGAACAGCCTGGTCTTCTTCGCCTTCGACCTCCTCTATCTGGACGGCGTACTCAAGCCACTGGAAACGCCCCGCATGCCACTCGACAAGCCGCCGCCGCGTGAGAACCGTTTCAGCTCGCCGCTGGAGCTATCGCGCGTGCATTGGGTCCGGCCGGAAGTGGTCGTGGAAGTAACATACTTGACCTGGACAGAGGGCGGCCTTCTGCGGGCGGTCTCGTATCAGGGACAGCGTGAGGATAAGCCTGCGAGCCAAGTGGTGAGGCCGATTCCGCATCCGCTGTGACCAAATTATGCTGCGGCAACCGGAGATAAACGCTGCCGGCATTAAAACCTTACAAGCAGTAGATCTCCCCCAACTGTGGCGTGGGCTGGGTTACCCGGCGGCGCGAGTTAGGCCCATCCGAATCATACTCGGGTGGGCTTTTCATTTGGTGCTCTGCAGGCGATTGAAGCCCTCGGCTATATCGTTGACCGCGGTCGTGAGCCACGCTTGAGCTGCCAGGCGGTCGCCACGTCGGCCCATGGATACGCCAAGCAATGGCCCTCCCGCACCCCGGACACTTGAAGCGGTCGTTAGGTTCCCGGTTCACCACTGACCATGGCAGCTTATCGATCGGCACATACTTGATCTCCCACGGCGGCAGGCATGTGCCGCAGGACAGGAAAGCCAATGTGTCTTGGCCGCCGACTGGTAGCAGCACGGCCGGCTCGATCTCGTCGCCTCGATGACCCGGAAGTCCACGGGCGGCTTTAAACCAACGACCGTACTGTCCGAATTAACTCAGTCGGCTTATAGGGCTTGCCCAGGAAAAGGCCTCGCTCGGGCAAATCGGCTTTCCGAGCTGGCAAAAAAGGCGGCTGAAGCCGCCTTTTTCGTCTGTTCGCACGCCCTACTGGATGACGATCTCGACGCGGCGGTTCTGCGGCTCGCGCACGTTGTCGCCCGTCGGCACCAGCAGCTGGCTCTCGCCCCTGCCGATGACCGTGATTGCCTGCGCCGGCACGCCGTCACGCACCAGGGCGTCCTTGACCGCGTTGGCACGACGCAGCGACAGCGCCATGTTGTAGCTCTCCGGGCCCGACGTGTCGGTGTGGCCGGTCGCCGTGATGCGCGCGCTGCCCTTCGCCTTGAAGGCGTTGGCCGCCTGCTGGATCGTGGTCAGCGCCTGCTGCGACAGGTTCGACCGATCCCAATCGAAGAACACCATGAACGAGGGCGGCGTGACCACCGGCGGGGGCGGCGGCGGCGGCGCCACTTCGGGCTGGCCGAACTTGTAGCTGACGCTCAGCAGCGCCATGATGTTGTTGTTGAAGTAGGCACCCGGATTGGTGGTCCCGTAGTAGCGGCCTTCCAGCGAGATACGCAATGCTGGCGTGGCATTGTAGCCGACGCCCACGATGCCCTGGTAAGCGAACATCGCTAGGCACATTTTGCAGCCCTGGATGTTGGCATCGACGAAGCCAACGCCCAAGCCGCCGCCGATGTACGGCGTGATCATCGCTCCCGGGAGGAAATCGTAGAGGACGTTGCCCATGACCGAGACTTGCTCGATCTTGCCGCTCACCGTGGCGTAACCGGTCGGGAAGGCGACCACGGCGCTGCCGGTGTTGGAATGGTACATCCCTTCCACCTCGACGCGGGGGCCGACGAAGTCATAGCCGACCTTGCCGCCCAGGGTCCAGCCGGTGTCCATGATGTAGCTCTGGTTGTTCAGCAGCCAATTAAGCCCGCCTTGGGCGCCGATATAGAAGCCTTGATAGGTCGGCTGGCTGGCGGCAAACCAATCGGACTGGGCGTTGGCCGTCGCCGGCAGGGCGAGCAGCGCAGCGGCCGCCAATAGCAGTCTCTTGCTCATTAGTATCTCCCCTCTGTTGGAAGTGCTCCTAAGAAGTCGAAGACGCTGAATGAATTAACAGCTTACTTTATGGTTGCCGGTGGTTACAGCCATGGTGCTTTTATTGGGCCTTTTATTCTCGGGATCGTTGCAATCTTGCAACAAGAGCCCCGATGACCCCACTCTGGCGCGAAGTTCGACAGCGATGTCGATTGCTACGATTTTCTGTTTCTACCGCGAAGTGAAGGCCGGCCTCAATCGCGGCCAGCGGTAAGGAGGGACAGGGTGAAGCGCCTCGATGCCGCCAAGTTGGAGCGCTTGGGCCGGCTGGTCTGCGGCCCGCTCTGGCAAAGCGAGCTGGCCCGCACCATGGGGGTCAGCCGGCAGACGGTCCTCCGATGGGCGGCGGGGGAGTTCGACCCCTCGCCTCAACATACTGCCAAGGCCAAAAAGCTGGTCCGCGCGCGGA
>DATHHQ010000597.1:0-18369 GCA_035490095.1 Bradyrhizobium sp. | reverse complement strand
GATGTCGTCATTCAACATCCGGATGCAGCCATAGGACACGAAGCCGCCGACTGAACCCGGCACGTTGGTGCCGTGAATGGCGTACTCTCCGCCCGCCAGCGTCATCGCGGCGACGCCCATCGGATTTTGCGGCGAGCCGCCGGGAATAACGTCCGGGATTGTCGGCTTGTCGCGTTTCACCTCCGCCGGTGGCGACCAGGCCGGTTGGCGATACTTGCCGTCGATCTGGGTGATGCCGGCCCATTGCTTGCCGGCCTTGCCGACGCCGACGGGATAGCGGACGGCGTGCTCCTGATCGAGAACCAGATAAAGCCGGCGCTCATTGGTCTTCACCACGATCGTTCCCGGCGAATAGTCGCCGCGGAAACCGACGATATCCGGCCGTGCCTCGGCCCCGGTCGACATCAACATCCCCGCGCCGAGCGTGGCTGCCAGTGCCACCGCAATCCTCAACGGCATCGATCTCTCCACTTCGCAGCAGGTCTGCGCCAGCGCATCCAGCGCGAGCAATAGAAAGAAAATGCTGCGAGCAAAGTAAATGCCCGGAAAACAACACTCGCCAGGAAACAGACCGCAGGGAGCGACTGACACCTGACGATCGCGTGAGTGCACGCCGCTACGTGGCCACGTGTCCCGGACGCGGTGCAGCGCCTCTTCGGCGGTGCGCCGCAGAGCCGGTACCCACGAAGGCCACGAAGACTATGCTAGCGAGATGGACCCCGGATCAGCTGTGCACCACGCCACAAGACATAGCGCGTCGAAGACGCGCGTAAACGCGCTGATGGTGCTGCACAGCATCCGGGGAACGACACGGGCCGGCATCTGCAGCAGCTAAGCCGGTGCGTCCTTCTTGTTCTGGCGGTGCTGCACCAGATCGTCGACCACGGCGGGATCCGCCAGCGTCGAGGTGTCGCCGAGACTTCCCGGCTCGTCCTCGGCGATCTTGCGCAGGATGCGGCGCATGATCTTGCCGGAACGGGTTTTTGGTAATCCCGGGGCGAACTGGATCTGGTCCGGCGACGCGATCGGACCGATGTCCTTACGCACCCACGCCACCAATTCCTTGCGCAATTCCTCGCTCGGCTCGGTGCCGGTCATCAGCGTCACATAGGCATAGATGCCCTGGCCCTTGATGTCGTGGGGATAGCCGACCACGGCGGCCTCCGAGACTTTCGCATGCGCCACCAGCGAACTTTCGACTTCAGCGGTACCCATGCGATGGCCGGAGACATTGATCACGTCATCAACGCGTCCGGTGATCCAGTAAAAGCCGTCGGCATCCCGGCGGCAGCCGTCGCCGGTAAAATACTTACCCTTGTAGGTCGAAAAATAAGTCTGCTCGAAGCGGGCGTGATCGCCATAGACCGTGCGCATCTGGCCCGGCCAGGACTTGGCGATGCAGAGATTGCCCTGGCATTCGCCCTCCAGCACCTTGCCGTCGGGATCGACGATTTCCGGCACCACGCCGAAGAACGGTTCTGTTGCCGAACCCGGCTTGAGTTTGGTCGCACCGGGCAGCGGCGTGATCAGAATGCCGCCGGTCTCGGTCTGCCACCAGGTATCGACGATCGGGCAGCGCTCGTCGCCAATCACGCGATGATACCATTCCCACGCTTCCGGATTGATCGGCTCGCCGACGCTGCCGAGCAGCCGCAAGCTCTTGCGCGAGGTTTTCTTGACCGGCTCATCGCCGCCTTGCATCAGCGCGCGGATCGCGGTCGGCGCGGTATAGAAAATGTTGACCTTGTGCTTGTCGATCACATTCCAGAACCGCGAGTTGTCGGGATAGTTCGGCACGCCTTCGAACATCAGCGTGGTCGCGCCGTTCGCGAGCGGCCCGTAGAGAATGTAGCTGTGGCCGGTAACCCAGCCGACGTCGGCGGTGCACCAATAGATGTCGCCGTCGTGATAGTCGAACACGTATTGATGCGTCATCGACGCGAACACCAGATAGCCGCCGCTGGTGTGCAGCACGCCCTTGGGCTGGCCGGTCGAGCCCGACGTGTAGAGAATGAACAGCGGATCCTCGGCGTGCATATGCTCGCACGGACATTCCGTCGTCACCATCTTGGCGGCTTCGTGGTACCAAAAATCGCGCGAGGGATTCATGTCGATCGCGGCACCGGTGCGCTTGACCACCACGACCCAGTCGACGCCGCCGCTCCTGGCGATCGCGGCATCGACATTGGCCTTCAGCGGCACTTTCTTGCCGCCGCGCAGTCCTTCGTCGGCGGTGATGACGATTTTGGATTGGCAGTCGGTGATGCGCTGGGCGAGGCTGTCAGGTGAGAAGCCGGCAAACACCACCGAATGAATCGCGCCGATCCGCGCGCAGGCCAGCATCGCGTAGGCGGCTTCCGGGATCATCGGCAGATAAATGGTGACGCGGTCGCCCTTCTTGACGTTGCGGGTGCGCAGGATGTTGGCGAATTTGCAAACTTCGTCGTGAAGCTGCCGGTAGGTGATGTGCTTTGACTCCGAGGGATTGTCGCCCTCCCAGATGATGGCGGTCTGGTCGCCGCGCTTGTCGAGATGCCGGTCGATGCAATTCCAGGCCACATTGAGGACGCCGTCCTCGAACCATTTGATCGAAATGTTGCCGGGAGCGAACGACGCGTTCTCGACCTTGGTGAAGGGCTTCATCCAGTCGATGCGCTTGGCCTGTTCGGCCCAGAAACCATTGGGATCGCTGACCGAGCGCGCATACATCTCGCGATATTTGGCCTGATCGACCCATGCGCGCTTGGCCCATTCCGCCGGCACACCGTAAATTTTCTCGGACATCTTAACCCTCCACCCATGCGGCCAGTGAACGCCGACACTGCAAGCCGTCTTCATTGTTGAAACGATTATGCGTCCGCCCGCCCGGCGCCGACAAGCGGAACAAATAGTACCTTTGGCTGCCTCCCCCGCCATGCGCAGGATCAAGCCGCGGGCGAATCAAAGGCATCGGCCGGCGTCCCGCGGGCGTCGGGCCGGCGCCTTCCGCCATCACGATCGCGTTTTCCGATAACCAAAGAAACCGCAAAACCGGCTCGCTTGCCCGATCTACGGTATCTGTTAACCGTAGCCCTCATATTGTGGGCTGGCGCTCTCGGCAATTACCCCCTAAATGGCCTCCCCTAGGTGGAGCGGCCTGCCGGAACCAAAGATCAATAACCGGCATTACGCTAAGAATATCAGGAGCAAGGCGTCTAAAGCTATGATGGATCAGCAGAATTTCGAGGCTGAGCGGCCCGTTTCCGCCGATCCACACCCCGCTGTGACGCCGGGGCACCCCGCCAGCGTGGAATCACTTGCCAAGGAACTGGGATTAAAGCTCGGCGACCAGAACCAGCTGACCATCCGCCGCATCAAGCGCGGGAAGAGCTATTCATTCGTTCGCGCCAACGGAACCGCGATCCGCCACACCGGCACCATCAAGCGCCTCCACTCGATGGCGGTGCCCCCGGCCTATGCCGAAGTCCGCTACGCCCCCGATCCGACCTCGCATCTGCAGGCGGTCGGCCGCGATGCCGCCGGCCGGCTGCAATACCGCTATCATTCCGACTGGGAGAAGGTTCGCGAGCACCGCAAGGCGCATCGGCTGGCGCGGCTGGTCGCTGCCTTGCCGAAAATCCGCCGTAACGTCTCGCTGCATCTGAAGGGCGATGCCCCGACCCGTGAATTCGCGCTCTCGGCGGTGATCGAATTGATCGCGCGCACCGCGATCCGTCCGGGCAACGAATCCTATGCCCGCCTCAACGGCACCCGCGGCGCCACCACGCTGCTGAAGTCAAATGTCGTCTTGGAAGACGACTGTGTCGTGCTGACCTTCAAGGCCAAGGGCGGCAAGGCCGTGCGCAAGGAATGCGACGCCGCCAAGCTGGTGCGCGCCATCGGCATCCTGCGCGGCGTGCCGGGCAAGCGGATGTTCCAGTACCGGGATAATTCCGGCAACGTCCGCGCGGTCTCGACCACCCAGGTCAATGCGTTCCTGCGTGAGATCGCCGGCATCAAGATTTCGCTGAAGGATTTTCGCACCTTGATGGCGTCAGCCGTGGTGCTGGAATCGCTGTCGCGGATTTCACCGGCCGCCAGCGCCCGCGGCCGCCGCAAACAGGTTTTGGAAGCCGTCCGCGCCGCCGCCGATGAGCTCTCCAACACGCCGGCGATCTGCCGCAAGAGCTATGTGCACGACACCATCGTCACTGCATTCGAGGACGGCATCCTCGAACGCTTCGCCGCGACCATGAAGGGTTACCGCTCGCAATCGAAACGCGAGCAGCTGCTGGCGCAAGTGGTCGCGACCGCGGCGGCGGCTTAGCCGGCTGTCATGCGCGGACTTGATCCGCGCATCCATCAAAAACCGTCATTCCGGGGCGCGACGAAGTCGTGAGCCCGGAATCCATAACCACCATCGTGAGTATGGATTCCGGGCCTGCGCCAAGAGGCGCATCCCGGAATGACGACGGTTATGCGGAATGATGGATTGCCGGGTCAAGCCCGGCAATGACGAGCTACACCCCGCCCATCTTGCAGACGATTTTCCATTCCTCCGCGGTCACCGGTTGCACCGACAGCCTTGAATATTTCACCAGCGCCATGTCGGCCAATCGCTTGTCGGCCTTGATGGCGGCCATCGTCACCGGCGTTTTCAGGGGCTTGTCGGCCTTCAAGTCGACGCAGACGAACTTGCCGGTCTTGTCGCTCGGGTCGGGATACGCCTCCTTGACGATCGCGGCGATGCCGACGATCTCCTTGCCCTCGTTGGAGTGATAGAAGAAGACGAGGTCGCCCTTCTTCATCTTCACGAGATTTTGCCGCGCGGTGAAATTGCGCACCCCGGTCCAGGCCTCACCCTTGGCGCCTTTGGCGACCTGCTGATCCCACGACCAACTCGAAGGTTCCGATTTCACCAGCCAGTACGCCATTGTCATCCCTCCGCCTTGAATGGGCGCGTCAGCAGACTCTCAATCGCCGCATCGATCGTCACGGCCCCGCTCAGAATTGCCGCGACGGCATTTGATACCGGCATATCGACAGCTTGCGAAGCCGCCAATTCGATCAGCACCGGCGCGGTGAATTCGCCTTCGGCCAGTTTACCGCGTGGCGGCTGCTCGCCGCGTCCCAGCGCGATGCCGAGCGCGAAATTGCGCGACTGCGGGCTTGAACAGGTCAGGATCAGATCGCCCAATCCCGAAAGTCCGGACATGGTTTCGCTGCGCGCCCCGCAGGCGCGTCCGAGCCGCACCAGTTCGCTGAAGCCCCGCGTGGTCAACGCCGCCTGCGCCGAGGCGCCGAGCTTCCTGCCGACCACGATTCCGGCCGCGATCGCCAGCACGTTTTTGGCGGCGCCGCCGATCTCGACGCCGCGCACGTCCGAGGTGTGATAGGGGCGGAAGGTCGATGAGCCCAGCGCCTGCACCAGCGCGCTGGCGAGCGCCTCATTGCCGGCCGCCAGCGTCACCGCGGTGGGAAGGCCGCGCGCCACGTCATCTGCAAAACTCGGTCCCGACAGGATGGCCGGGGTTGCATTGGGCGCCGCTTCCGCGATCACCTCGGTCATGAATTTGTGCGTGCCGCGCTCGATGCCCTTGGCGCAGGCGATGACGGGCTTGGCCTTGGCGAGATGAGGGGCCAGTGCGGTGACCGCCTCGCGCAGATTCTGCGCGGGCGTCGCCACCAGGATGATGTCCGCAGCTGCGGCAAGCGCCATATCGTCGGTCACCTCAACGCTCGCGTCCAATCGCGCGCCGGACAGTTTCGGGTTTGCCCGCGTGGCGCCGATCTCGGCTGCGCTCGCCGCGCTGCGGGCGTAAAGGACGACGTCGCGTCCGGCCCGCGCGGCGACGGCGGCGAGCGCGGTCCCCCATGCGCCGGCGCCGATCACCGCGACTGATTTGTAAGACGGCATTGCGGTCGATCTCCCGCTAGAATCCAGCGCGCGTATTTGCAAAACCCGCCGGCGCGGTGGCATTTTCGTCGAGCAGCCAGCGGGCGCGGGGCGGCGCGTCCATGGTATCGATCATGCCCAGCGCCAGCCGCTCCGCGCCGGCCCAGGCGATCATCGCGCCGTTATCGGTGCATAAAGCCGGCGGCGGGATGATCAGCCTGGTCTGCGCCTTGGCGGCGACATCCTGCAACGCGCCGCGGATCGCCTGATTGGCGGCAACACCGCCGGCGGCGACCAGCGCATGCGGCGGGCCGAATTGTTCGTGAAACAGTCTCAAGCCGACGCTCAGCCGATCCGCCATCGATTCCAACACCGCCGCCTGAAAGCTGGCGCAGAGATCGCTGACGTCCTGAGGCTGCAGCGGCATCAGCCGGCTGGCCTCGTTACGGACGGCGGTCTTCAATCCCGACAACGAGAAATTGGCGTCGGCACGCCCGAGCATCGGCCGCGGAAATGCAAACCGGTTCGGATCGCCACCGGTGGCGGCGCGCTCGACTTCCGGTCCGCCCGGGTAGGGCAGCCCGAGCATCTTTGCCACTTTGTCGAAGGCTTCGCCCATGGCGTCATCGACGGTGGTGCCGAGACGCACGTAGTTCCCGACGCCGACAACGGCGACGGTCTGGGTGTGGCCGCCGGAGGCGAGAAACAGGCAATAGGGAAACTCCAGCGCGTCGGTCAGCCGCGGCGTCAGCGCATGAGCCTCCAGATGGTTCACCGCGATCAGCGGCGTGTCATGCACCATCGCGATCGCCTTGGCGGTGGTCAGGCCCACGATCACGCCGCCGATCAGCCCGGGTCCCGCGGCGGCGGCGACCGCCGCAAGCTGCGCAAAGCCAACACCGGATTCCTTCATCGCGCGGCCGACGATGCCGTCGAGCAGATCGACATGGGCGCGCGCCGCGATCTCCGGCACCACGCCGCCGAACGCGGCATGCTCTTCGGTCTGCGAGTGGACGACATTGGACAAGATCCGCCCCGTCCCGTCGCTTTGGCGCTCGACCACGGCGGCGGCGGTTTCATCGCAGGTGGTCTCGATCCCAAGAACCAGACTTGATGCCAGCATTGCGGTGTCGTTACCCAATTTCAGCCCTTGCGCTATCGGCCAAAGCGGCGTTTGCATGCGGCCGGACTTGATCCGGAGCGGATACCGGTTCGCTTGCGAAACGCGTCGAACAGAAGATCAGAGCCTCGGTTCTGATCCGGTCAGAACCGATCAGGCTCTAGCATTGCGAGGTCTCAGAGTGCAATCATCCGTTAACCCAGAAATCCAATGGCCAAGAGTTTGACGCATGGCTGTTCTCGTCACACGTCCGCATCCTGACGACGAGGCCACGGCCGCGGCGCTGCGCGCCAAGGGCTTCGAGGTCATGCTGGCGCCCATGCTGCGGTTTGAGCCGGTCGCATTTCACGATGACCAGGATGCGCGCTACGGCGCTGTCATCGTCACCAGCGCCAATGCGCTACGCGGCATCGCACCTCACCTCGAAGGCAGCCGGTTGCTCAAGCTGCCGCTGTTTGCGGTGGGAGAGCATACCGCCTCCGCCGCCCATCGCGCCGGGTTCGACAACGTGATCCCGGCAAACGGCGATGCCGCCAGCTTGCGCGACTCAGTGCTCGCCGGCGTGAAGGCGAAGGAACTGAAGAAGACCAGCCCGCTGCTTTATCTGGCGGGGGCCGATCTGGCACGCGATCTTGCCGGCGAACTCGGCGAACGCGGTTTCACCGTTGTCACCCACACCACCTATCGGATGATTCCCGTATCCAGCCTGCCGCGCGAAGCCTGCGAGGCCTTCGCCGCCAGCGGGATCGAGGCGGTGCTGCACTATTCGCGGCGCAGCGCGCGCGCGTTCCTGGACGCGGCGCGGGCGGGCGGCGTCGAAATATCGGCATTGGCGATCCCGCAATGCTGCATCTCGGCGGCGGTAGCCTCTGTCGTCCGCGACGCCGGGGCCGCACAGGTCATGGCGGCGGCCTCCTCGAATGAAAATGCCTTGTTCGAGGTGCTGGACCGTGCTTTGCGCCCGGTATCGCGCTAGAAAGCGTTTTTGGGCGAAGCATGCTCTCGGCGGGGGTGGGACACCGGTTCCGGTGAAGAAACCACGTCAAAACAACAGATCAGAGCGTTTTCAAGCGAAGTGGAAACCGGTTCGCGTCAAGAAAACGCGTCAAATCAAGAATTTAGAGCCCCGTTTCGATTCTATCGAAACGGGGCTCTAAAGGATCGGCTCTGATTTTGATCAGAACCGATATGCCAGAAGGACGTGCCGAATCTGGTAACGTCCGGTCACAGCAAGCAAGGAACCCCTGAGATGGTCGATGACAGGCCCGACGACATTGGACCTTCGCCGGATTTGGGTCGGGCCAAACGCCCGCCGCCCACGATCGACCTTGAAGCGTCGCAAGTGTCGAGCGAGTTCCGGAATGCGGGCGATGACACGCAGCCGGAGCATGTTTCCGAGAAACCTTCGTCGCAGGAGCATTCTGCCCGCGAACCTTCGTCCTCACAGCCTTCGTCGCAGGAGCGACCGGCCGCGGCGATTTCGGTCTGGGTCGTCGCGGCTGTTTCCGGCGCCGTCGCCGCCTCGCTGGTGATCGGTGTCGGCTGGATCCTGGGATGGCCTGCGATACCCGCCACGCCAGCCGCCAGCCAAATCAATTCCGCCGTCATCGACGACCTGAGCGCGCGCATCGCCGGCGCCGAATCCAAAGCCAGCAAGGCCGCAACAGCTGCGGCCGACCCGGCATCGGCCGCGCGGATCGAGGCGCTGGAGAAATCGCTTGCCTCGCTGCGTGGCGAAGTGGCGACCGCGCGCGCGCAGTCGGAAAAGCTCGCCGCTATTGTCGATGACGTCAAGGCAACGCCGGGCGGATCCTCTTCGCCGCCGGATCTCACGGCGATCAACGAGCGCATCGCCGGAATCGAACGCGCCGCCCGCGCGCAGAGCGCCGAACTCGCGCAAGAGAACGCAAAAGAGAACGCAAAACCGGCGGATGACATGTTGCTGCGCCGTATCGTGGCGGCAGCCTTGCTCGATGTTCTGGTGCGGACCGGCGATCCCTATCCGGCCGCGCTGACGGCGGCGAAATCGCTTGCCGCGAATCCGGATGCGTTGAAGCCGCTCGAGGGCTTCGCGGCCAAGGGCGTGCCGAACGCAAACGCGCTCAGCCGCGAACTGCTGACGCTGGTGCCGAAACTGTCGCCGCCGGCGCAACCGGACAATGCCACCACCGGTTCGGGCATCGTCGAGCGCCTGCAGGCTGGAGCTTCAAAACTGGTCCGCATCGAGCGCACCGATACGGTCGGCAACGACCGCGGTGCTGTGGTCGCGCGGGCAACCGCAGCGGCGCTGCGCAACGAATTGGCCGACGCCCGGCGCGAGTTGAATACGCTGGCGCCTGCCGATCGTGCGGCGGCGCAAGCTTGGCTCGACAAATGCGACGCGCGCGACGCGGCGCTCGCCGCATCGCGAAGTTTTGCCGCCGAGACCATGGCGTCGCTCGCCAAACCGGTGCAATAGGAATCGGATGTACCGGATCATTCTGTTTCTGGTGTTGATTGCGCTCGCAGCGGCGGGCGCGGCGTGGGTTGCCGATCAGACCGGCGACGTGGTGTTGTCGTCGGGCGGTTGGCGGGTCGAAACCTCGCTGCCGGTATTCGCGCTGGCGCTCGGCGTCACCGTCGTCGCGGCGATGCTGGCGTGGTCGATCCTGCGCGGGCTCTGGCGCACGCCGCAACGGGTCAAGCGCGCACGGCGTGAACGCCGTCACGCCCGCGGCCGCCACGCTATCACCCACGGCCTGCTCGCGATCGGCCACGGCGATTCCGTCGCGGCCCGCATGCATGCCGATGTGGCGCGCCGCCATGCGACGCATGATCCGCTGGCGCTGTTGCTGCACGCCCAATCCGCACAGCTCGACGGCGACCGCGAAGGCGCGAGGGCTGCCTTCCGCGCCATGGCCGAACGCGAGGACACGCGGCTACTGGGCTTGCGCGGTCTGTTCATCGAAGCGCAGCGCGCCGACGATCCGGTCGCCGCCGTCATGGTCGCCGAAGAGGCGCTGAAATTGGCGCCGGCATCGACCTGGGCGTCGCACGCGGTGCTGGGATTTCGCTGCGCCAAGGCCGACTGGAGCGGCGCGCTGTCGATCCTCGACAATAATCTTGCATCGGGATTGATCGACAAGGCTGCCTATCGCCGCCAGCGCGGCGTGCTGCTGACGGCGCGCGCGCTGGAACTGGAGACGGTCGACCGCGATCTGTCGCGCGAAAGCGTGATGGAAGCAATCAAGCTGGCGCCGACCCTGGTGCCGGCCGCGGTGCTGGCGAGCAAGTATCAAAGCGAGGCGCATCAGATACGGCGTTCGATGCGGATTGTGGAGGCGGCGTGGCTGGCGCAGCCGCATCCGGATCTTGCCGATGCCTATGCGCACGTCAAACTCGGCGATTCGGCGCGGCAGCGGCTGGTGCGGATCGAGACGCTCGCCGCCAAGGCGCCCGGTCATTTCGAGAGCGCGCTGGCGATCGCCCGCGCCGCCATCGACGCATCGGAATTTGCCCGTGCCCGCGAGGTGCTGGCGCCGTTCACGGATGCGCCGACCCAGCGGGTGGCGATGCTGATGGCGGAAATCGAACGCACCGAACATGGCGACAGCGGCCGGGCGCGCGCGTGGACCTTGCGCGCGGTGCGCGCGTTGCATGATCCGGTCTGGACCGCGGATGGATATGTCTCGGATCGCTGGCGGCCGGTGTCGCCGGTGACCGGCCGGCTTGACGCCTTTCAATGGCAGCGGCCGCTGGCGGCATTGCCCTCCGATAAGAATGCGGCGATCGAAGCCGCGGAATTCAATGCCGCGATCTCGGCGCCGCGCCGCGTCGAGCCGCCGCGTGAAACCCCGGTGGTGGTAGAGCCTCCGACCGGGCTACTGCCGCCGGCCGCGCAGGACAATTCACCGGTTGTCGCTGCGGCCGTCGAGCCGGCGCCCGTTGTTTTGCCGACGCCTGAACCCGCTCCTGCGCCACCACCCAAACCGTCACCACCGGCAACTGAATCTGCGCCAATGGCGCCCGCGCCGCTGTTCCGCTCGCGCCAGGACATTCCCAAAAACGTCCCGGCCAGCATTCTGCCTGTCATCCCCATTGTCCGGGCGCCCGACGATCCCGGAATAGATGATGATGAACCCGTGACCGATGAATTCGCGGAACAAGTGGGTTCCGCGTCGGGCCAGGTCGGCGGCTGGCGCGGCTTTCTGTCCCGCTGGGGGAACTGAGCAAAGCAGTTCGGGCGAAGCATACCCCCGGACTCGATCCGGAGGTGGGGTACCGGTTCGCACTGGGAAACCGGGTCAAAAACGGGGTTCTTGTGCTTCGCGCCAGCGTTTTTCTTGCCAAGACGGGCGGTGCCCGTTATCAGGTGCGAGCGTTTTCGGCCCCCGTTGCCGAACGCGCCACATGGTCCGCCGCAATAGCTCAGCTGGTAGAGCACGTCATTCGTAATGACGGGGTCACAGGTTCGAATCCTGTTTGCGGCACCACCTCCAACGCTTCCAAGCCCTGCAAAGGATGCGCGCCGATATCCCTACACCAGTCTAAGAAGGCCGCTGGTGGGGCCGGATTTTGCGCGACATCATGTGCCGGTCGATCGGCATCGACTCATGGCTCGCCCCCGGCCCGCGCCCTTAAGGGTCAGGGGAATCATATGCTTGACGATTAAACGCCTTTGTCGAGCCGGCATTCACTGGGAAAAGCGTCTTCTGCAATAACTTTGGGACTGCCCCTCCGGAAAGCCATTGCGCAAACTGTTCGCAACACATTCCCCAAAGTTCTTGGACGGAAAGATGCAAACCGTACCGCCGCGGGCGTGTGCCACAGCGACCTTTCCGGGCGGACAAGCCGCCTGCGCAGCAGATGTTGCGGTGAACGCAGCGGCGACTACTGCCGCAATGGTCAAAGCGGTTTTCATTGGTTTCCTCCCTTGCCGACCCCTATTTCCGTTTGTGGGGCTCTGGCTTCATCGTTGCCATTCGGACTGCGGCTCGCAATCGGCACCCACTTCCTCGCCTTAGAAAGGCCCCCAGCCAGGCCCGAGACTCGACCATTGATCGCTGGAATTTTACCGACACCGACACCGCGCGGGCGAGGTTCGCCTGCCAGTGACTCTCCCAAGCTCGGGAAATGGTCTTCTGCGTTATGCGGGGCGTGCATGAGTCGATTTGGGAGTCGAGAAGCGGGATGGCTTTTGGGCCAGTCGAGGACGGCCGCGGGCAGCAATTGGCAGCAGACTGGATGACCTCGCGTGATCTCACTCACAGAATGAAAAGACCTCGCCCCTTTATCATGCAGGGGTGAGACACAGACTTTGCTTTGAGCCTGATGCCGTTCCGTTTTTTTTGGTGTCGAGGAATCAGCTATGATGCCGACCGATCATCTCTTCCCGAAGGGCGCGGCAACAATGCGCGACAGCCAGCCAATGATCGCGAACAAGCTTGAGCTGTCGCCCTGCGCCGTCAGCGTCCTCGGTCAGTTGTTCGTCGAGGGCCCAATTCCGGACAACAACATCACGAGTAAGGCTGGCCGTTGCGACCTGGTAAGCGCCGGCCTCGCATTCCACGAAGCCGGCTTGTCATCGCTGACGCCCGATGGCATGCGCCTGGCCAGGGAATGGGACCTGTGTTCGCTGTATGCGCGCCGCGATCGGCGCTGGTACTTGAAAGTGCGAGCAATCGCGCGTCCTCAAGGCGCCGCGGTCAGCCACTCGGAATCAGGCGCCGCCGTCCGGTAGGATCGATCGGCGCCGACGCTGGCGTTCGAGGCTCAGAATCTGCGCGAGGCTCAAGAACTGTGCCACGAGCAATGGCTGAAGGATGACCTGGCAGAGGCCAAGTCCGATGGTGCCCCGTTGTGGGATGGGAAGGCCAAGCAACGAGCGCGGATGGCGGCAGGACATGTTCTTCGCCGAGGCGCACGGTCTCATGGGCATCTAACCGCGCTAGCCGACGCCGTATTTGTCGAACAGGTCGGGCGCGAATTTCAGCCCGAGTCCGGGTCCGGTTGGCACGGTCATTTCGCCGTTGACCGGCATCGGCGGATTGTCGAACAGGCGCCAGGTCCACGGCATATATTCGACGACCAGGCCGTTCGGCACGGCGGCGACCAGGTGCACATGGATTTCCGGCAGCAAATGACTGGCCACGGGCTTATTGAAGGCCTCCGCCATGCCGGCCACCTTCATCCATTGCGTCACACCGCCGACCCGCAGCAAATCGATCATGGTAATGTCGATGGCGTGGCGCGACATCGCCTGCCGCTGTGGCTCGATGCCCCAGAGATATTCGCCGGCGCAGATCGGCGTCGTCAACGCATCCGCGATCTTCGCGAGCCCCTGGTAGTCGTCGCACGTCGTCGGGTCCTCCAGCCATCCGAGGCCCAGCGCTTCGACGCGGTGGCCGATCGAAACCGCCTCGGCTACGCTCCAGCGCTGATTGATGTCCACCATCAAGTTGACATCCGGCCCGACCGCGTCGCGGATCAGCCGAATGCGCTCGACTTCCTGCACGGGCGTGAACCCTTCCACTGCCATTTGGGTCTTGATCTGCCGATAGCCCTTCTCGACCAGCGCTGAGGCTGCGCGCTCGAGTTTGTCGTTTGGCGTGGTGCGCGTCAGCGCGCCGCTGGCATAAGCCGGCACTTTGTCGCGCAAGCCGCCCAACAGCCGCGCGAGCGGAACGCCGAGGGCCTTGCCGCGGATATCCCACAACGCCGTATCGATAGCCGAAATCGCAAGGGTCGCTATGCCGGAACCGCATGAGGCCGACGCGGCACGCAGTTTTTCCATCACTTGTTCGGTGCGCAGCGGGTCGTCACCCCTGATCAACTCGCCAAAATCCTCGATCGCTGCCTTAAGCGCGCGCACCAGTTTCCCGCCGAACCCGGTGACGCCAATGCCCTCGATGCCTTCGTCGGTTTGCACCTGCACCGTGAAGAATTCGCGCAGCATCCCGGGCATGTAGGGTGCGCCGACCAGGGGCTCTTCCAGCGGCAGACGGACGAAATTTACTTTGATCTGCTGAATCCTCATCTTGTCCTCCGGCTCACGGCCCACGCGAAGTGGGCGAAAAAAAATGGAGTGTCAGCGTTAGGGAGTTTATGAATGCGCTCTTTTCAAGAGAACCTTTTAATTTTCACTGATAATACGACCAATCACCTTATCCAAATCTCCGAATTGAACGAACTCCGTGAGCAGCTCAGGAAAGCGCAACTATCGGCCCGGCGATCGCAGCAGCCGAAGCGGCGGAAAAGAGGGCGAATTGAACGTTCAGCGCATCCCTGAAGACGGATAGCTGATCGCACAATTGAAGCCCGTTGTCGCCTGAGCTCGTCCCTTCGATGATCCCGTCCTGCTGCCGGGTGGGCGCAAGCTGGTGACTCTGCGCGATGCCGCCGACTACATCATGAAGCTTCCGAAGGCCGAACAAAATCTTGAAGCGTGGCAGACCGCGGTCGAGGCGCTGATCATGGCCGCAGAAGATCGTGGACCTTTGATGCATGCGCGCATCGGTATGCTGAGGGCTCTCAATCGGAATGTCGAACGGATGTTTGATCAATCGCGCAAAGACACGCATTGCGGAAAGCATAAATTGAAGAGAGACGAATGAAGATCCCCCGCGGAAAATATATTGCCAAGAACGCTGATCCGCACAAACACGAACCCGAACATTTCTTCAAGTGCGAGACCTGCGGCGGATGGATTGATTGCCGTGATCTTGGCAGCGTGTTCGATCACCAGGGAGCGCATAACCTGCCGCCGGAAGATCGAAAGCACTAGAGCATGATCCGGAAAAGTGGATACCGATTTTCCGAAAAAGATCATGCTCAAACAAAAAGATGGAGTGGGACGACGATTCGAAGAAAAGTCATCCCACTCTAGAGTCAACCAGATGCCATGGTCCCGGCCATACTCGGGCGGTCTTTTGTTTGGGTGACCCAAATCACAGTGCGTCGCGAGGATTGAGATACTGATATCGGACCAGTTGAGGTTCGAAATTAGGTCGAAACCAAAATGCGACAATCTGTAATCAAGGTGACCTTTGTCGCTACCGCCATCATCTCGATGGGTGGTTGGCTCTGGCTATTGGGTCTTGGGATAAGGTGGCTGGTCGTCAAGCTCTGAATTTCGAAGCCAGATTCCCTCTCGCCAACTAAAAACGCGAGATCCGTCGAAAGAAAATTGGGGACGCCGAAAGCTGGCGCGGGATCGGTAACCCTTTAGGGTACGTTCACCGCCGGCAATGGTCCCGTAGGTCTAAGCACGAAGTGAGGGTGCCCCCGCACTGTCGCCGAGAGAACCACAAATGCGATAACAATGATTCCGAGCTTATGCATTCCTCAAGGATAAAAAGCAGAAATCGTGCCAATTTTATGAAGCTCTTCACAAACATAAGGCGGGGGAAGTTTAAGAGGGGCCAATGACGACCGTTTGGATTTACGTCGATACGAACAAGGAGGTTGGCGCGTCGGTCACCTCAGGGTGTTCGCGACGGCAGAATTTGCCGATGAGTGGTTCAAGGAGAACGATCAGGAAGGCGTCGCGTTCGGCTACGAGGTGATCGAAGAATGAAGCCCGCACCGACCACATTCTTTTTGATGTCTTGATCGTGATCGGCCCATGCGCCTATGTTCGCCGCCCAACGTTGCCTGCGGGGCCGGCCGTGCAAGTTCGAATCATCGTTTGCCTCTTACTCCTCACCATGATCGTGGTGGCGGTCCATTATGGCGTGCGCCAGCTTGCAGATAGCGTGGACCTAGCGACCTTTTTTGCCATCTGTGGAGCGGCCGTGCTTGTCGAGATCGGCATTGGTTTGACATGGGACCGGCGATAAGCGCGCCCCTTGAGCCGCGAAGCTATGACGCGGTCGTTGTCGACGGGCCAAGCCCGCAATTCTTGCCCGTTGGCGTTCCGTTTTCATCACGCATCGTCAGCACGCCATCGGCTACGGAATAGAAGGGGCTTCGCACTGCCGCAAGTCGGAACGCCCCTGCGGTGACGTCTGCACCCATAGCGATTTTATTTCCGCATTTGGCTGGCGCGGCGAGACTGGCAAAGGAAGAGGATCGTCGCGCGAACGTGATCGGGTATTTGTGGCTCACTACCATAGGCCATCGCTGATCGATCTTGAATCGCCGATAGCGTTCGACATTGCCATTTCCGATTTCGACTTACCGTCTCTCGGCATCATACGTATTTCCAAAAAATTTCCACAAAATTTACTGAGCACCTCTGGCTCGGCTTCGATCATCGAATTGTGGCCCTCGGGCGTCCCTGCCATTATCGAAATGAAGGGCTTTCGCGGTAGCATTTCAATGAGGGCGACGTGCCCGAAGTAGCTGCGGCACAGATGTTTCGTGCCCCGATTTGTTTATGAACGGCGAGCGCGTCGTGATAAAATCACATGTATCGATTTTGGGTACGATGATCAGCGAAGCTCGCAGCCATCGAGCGGTGATTTACGCTAGCGAAAAGGAAATGCCATGTCCGATGACGATATGAAAGCTGAGCTCGAACGTCTCCGCAGCGAGAACGCGGCTCTCAAAAAAGGAGCTTCCGACGGCATCCGCATGAAGGTAAGTGAAAAGGGTGCCGTCTCAGTTTACGGAATGGGACGCTTTCCGGTGACTTTATATAAGGAGCAATGGTTGAAACTTCTGAACATGTCCGATGAGATTCGTGCGTTTATTGCCGAAAATGAAGCGCGACTGAAGGCGAAGGATTAACAGCCGACGGCGCGCCGAGAACGATACGCTCTCATGACTCCGGTCCTACGACGCAGTTTTCCCAGAAGGCCATCAGGCTGTCGTCGCAGATTGGCTCCTCTTGCACTAGCCGTTGTCGCCGACACCGATCGTCCGCCGTAGCGTCCTGGCGTTGATCAAGATCGCAACGACGGCCTGTGTCATGCTGATCACAGTGAGCATGAGAAACTCCGTGTTGTTGAAGATAGCGAGCGGCCTTACCCCGGCTGCCCCAAGCGCGAAAAGCAGGACCTGAACTCCTGCGATTGCGCCCATCAAGATGGCCTCGATCGTGTTGTCAATTCCAGGATGAGAGACCCTTAACTGCTCGGCCATCGCCATCATCGCGGCGGCGACCAAGAGGACCTCAACCCAAGAGAGGTGGTACTCACCCCAGTGGACCACCGTGGCCCTTGGATCCGCGAAGATTAACTTCCCGACTATGAAGAAAACCAGGACATAAAAGAAGCCGGGAATGTATTTGAGAGGGTTAGCCCTCCGCGTACCCCGGAGATGCGCGGCAGTCGCGGAGCTTGCGCGTGCACCATCGGAGTTTCTATCGTCGGTCCTTGCCATTGACGTTCCCTGTCTTTGTCTAGAGCCGTGCGCGCAATTTCGACATGGCCGCGAAGTACACGGTTTCGCGGGGATACCATTAGGTTAGCAATCCCCGCCTGGGACCGCATCTGTGCGTTTTCGGGGTCACCCGGGGGCGCTCCTGTAAGCGGTGTTGCCAGTTCGAGCCTACCACCTGTCGTCGTCCCAGTCGTCGAATGGCGGGCGCTCCCAGCCATCCTCGATCCAGCCATCGCAGTGACGCCGTGGGCGGGGGCGGCACCAATCAGGTCGGCACCATCTGTCGGGTCGCGGCCCACTGACCCTGATGGCAGGACACGCATCAGGACGACAGAAGCGGCCGGCGCCCCATCTATCCCAGCAACATCGGGGGCGGTCAGGACTTGGTTCGGTAATCGTCTTCTGAGAACGCGGAGAACAGGGTTCAGTATTGGTTGTTGTTGTGGCCGTTCGATCCCCGACCTTAATGGACGTTGTGGTGCTCCGAACACACGGCTGATCGGGGGACGGAGGAGGCGGCGACGCAGGGTAGAGGATGTTCACAAGGGCGATGTCGCCCGCGCTCAGATGGTCTCTCTGTCCGGGCTCAACGTTGCTCCCTACCGTTCGCCGTTGCTGCTCCAACTTCTCTTGGTTCGGCAGGAACGCCAGACAGTCCTGTTTTCCATCGTAGATCACCTTCTTGCAGTCCGACGATCGCTTGGCGGCTTGGGTGGAAGCATAGTGCATGATCGAATCATAATCATAAGCAGTGTTTGCTAATGCCTGCTGATCCCAAATCACTCGACAAAACTGTTTCGGGCCATCGATATTGCTCCAAAGGATCGTGATGTAATCATCCCTATTGCCTCTCGAGTGTTGGTGCCCGAGCCCTAATACGTGCCCGATCTCGTGGGCGATGCGGCCCCAATTTTGGCCGCATCCGGCGACCTCCACTACATTGATGCTGTCCGCCTCATTGACCTTGCCGGACAGCCTTTGTTTGATGCCCAGGCTGTTGCTGCTGCATTGATTTTTCTGGCCAGAGAATTTGACGTAGTTCTCAAGCTTCCAATCTCTTGCACCGGATAGC
>DATHHQ010000596.1:0-8114 GCA_035490095.1 Bradyrhizobium sp. | reverse complement strand
GGTCATAGGTGCTCAGGCTCACCGCAAAGGATTCGCGGGTGGAACCGGGAATGTTGGGGTCGAGCGTATTGACCGACGCTCCGGTCACGTAACGCAGCGTTTCGGCGCGGGTTTGCGCCTGCGCCGATCCGGCGGCCAGCGAAAACGCGACAAAGGCAACCACCGAAAGCAGACGCCCGGATCCTGCAACACTCATCGATCTTATTCCCTATTTGCCAGATTTATTTTCTGAATGAGAACATCAACTTAAAGCAAGGGATATGCCAGCCGGGCGCGCGGGTGACGACCGTCCCAGCATACGAGCCATCCACTCCAGCGCTTTACGATACACCGTTCATCACCCGTCTCCCATAGCCGGCGTTTGCCGCTCGACGACCGCCTGAGGCACGTCATACGCCCTGAACGAAGCCCAATGCCGTTCGATGTCCGCACGAAACAAACCGCGGGTCAGCCCATGCACGAGCTTCGGCACCGCCGTGGTCATCGCATTGATCGATGAGCCGGAAGCACCGAAGCTCATGGTGGAGGCGATCGCGAACACATGGATGTCCGCGATCCACGGTGTTTCTCCCGTGACGCGCTCCATCAGCGCGTAGTCGTCCGCGAGATAGGGAAAGCGCCCGAGGCGCGGGCTGCGCTCGTCCGGCGGCGGCTGGTAGCGGTCGGCCCAGGTCGCGATGTTGGCGGCGCAGTTTCGTAACTCGGGTCGGCTTGCAAAATTCATGTCGATACCCGTACCGCAGATCACGAAGTCGGCTGCGAATACACCCCTCGGCGTCTGCAATTCGACGCCGCGAGCTGTTTCTCTGGCCGCTTCGATCGGCGCGCCGTCGTGGCGATGAAAATTGGCGTGGCGAGCACAGCGATCGTAGGTCGCTTGCGGAAAGCCTTCCCGCATTTCGAGAATGGCGCGCATGAAGCGCCAGCGCCAGACATCATCGAGATCGCAGAAGTGACGCAGGAAGCCGCGGAAGGTGAGCCAGCGATACGGCTGGATCACCTGGATCTCCGCCCTTCGGCAAAACAGGTGCACCTCCGCCGCGCCTGCCTCCAACGCTGTCGCAGCATTGTCGAAAGCGGAAGCGCCGGCGCCGATCACCGCAACCGGTTTGCCGCGCAAGCTATCGAAGTCGATCGGCTGCGCCGTATGCACGCAAAGCGACGATGGCAGATGGTGCAGCGGCTCTGGAATGGTCCAGTCGCCCATGCCTTCCTGCCCCGTCGCCAATACTATCTTGCGCGCAAATACGATGTCGACGCCGGCAGCGCTCTGCACCTTGGCCGCAAGCAATCCGCCGGCCGCTGGCGAAATCTCGATGACCTCGCTACCATTGCGCACCGGCAGGTTCACGACGCCCCTGAACCAGAGCAGATACTCCGCCCAAAGCTCACGCGAAATAAGGTCGAGACTTCGCCAGTCCCTTTCACCGAAGCGTGCCTCGTGCCAGGACTGGTAAGTCAGACCGGGAATATCAAGATCGGGGCCGGTGAAGTGCTTCGGACTGCGCAGCGTAGGCATGCGGGCATAGGTGAGCCATGGCCCTTCCCGCCCCTCCTCGGATTTGTCGAGCACGAGGATGTTGGTCACTTGCGAGCGCATCAGCCCAAATGCCGTGGCGAGACCCGACTGGCCAGCGCCGACCACCAGCACGTCCAGTGCCGGCTTGTCGTCGGGCCCGGGCTTGGGCGCAAGCCACGCCGCATCCGGATGCGCGGTCTTGGCAAGGTCGGCACGAACCTGGGCTTCCAGAGCGATAAGGGCGCTGTTCATGCCGCGAGCCAACCGCCATCGACCACCATCACGGTGCCGGTCGTAAACGATGACGCATCGCTGGCGAGATGGAGTGCGGTCTCGGCCACTTCTTCGGCCTTGCCAAATCGCTTCATGGCGTGGCGGTTCCGGGACGCTTCACGCACCGGTTCAGGGTCGGCGTGACGAGCAAAACTGCGCCGCAACATCGGCGTGTCGATGGCGCCGGGCGCGATTGCATTGACGCGGATTCCATCGGTTGCGAAATCCAGCGCCATCGTCCGGGTCAGACTGATGATCGCCCCCTTGGCGGCGATATAGGCGCTGTTGTTCTTGCCGCCGGCGATCGCGAGTTGCGAAGCCAGTGTAATGATCGAGCCGCTGCCCTGCCGCTGCATCTCGGGCACCGCCGCGCGCGACCAAAGCCAGATGCCGCCGACATTGGTGCGAAACACCGCGTCCCAATCGGCTGGATCGGTGGTCAGTACCGTCCCCCCGCAGGAAAAGCCGGCAGCAGCCATCAGCACATCGAGGCGGCCGCGCCGCGCCATGACATCGCCCACGGCATCTTTCGCGAAATCGGCCTCGCCGACATCGCCGATGTGCAGTGATGCTTCACCCTTGGCGCCCTCGATCGCCGCCAGCGTCTCCTGCAGGCCGGCGCCGTCGCGATCGACCAGCCCGACAAAGGCGCCTTCCTTCGCGAACAGCACCGCGCTGGCCCGGCCAATGCCGGAGCCGGCGCCGGTCACGATCGCAGTCCGCCCTGTTAGTCTCATGTCAGGTTTCCCTTCGATGCGCGGTGCACCAAACGCTCAGATCGGCAGCCGAGTCAGCGCAGCCGAACCGCGCGCGCCAGCCGAACTCCTCTGCCATGCGCGAGACCGAAAGTGGTGCCCGGTCGGCCGGACTATGCAGGTCGACCGTCGCCGCTTCACCGGCATCGGTCAGCCGGCAAATAAAGCCGGGATGCAGCGCGGCCAGTTCCCGACCCCATTGCAGCGCCGACCACTCCGCGCCGGTTGAAATGTTATAGAGCTGATGCTTCGGCCTCGCCGCATCGATCAGCAATGTCGCGGCTTCCGCGACATCCACCGCGTAGATCCAGTCCCTGACGCCCGGACGCGACAGAACGGCCTCGCGCCCCTTTTGCATCGCCGCCAGAATCTGCGCCTGCGGACTTGGCGTGTCGCGCACGTCGTTGCTCCGCTCCCAGGGCCCGAACACGGCGCTCAGCCGCACGCTGATGATCTCGCATTGCCAGAGACCGGCCAGACGCGCCGCAACTTTCTCGGACGCGAATTTTGTAATGGCGTAGAGCGAGGCCGGATCGCAGGGAGTCTCTTCTTCGAGCAGCACGTTCCCGAATGCGCCCGCACCGTAGGCCGCCGCGGACGACAGATTGATGATGCGTCTAACGCCGCTGCTTCGCGCTGCGATCAGGATCGGCGTCTGAGCCAGCAGGTTTACCCGCAGAATGCTCTCGGGATCGCGTGCCTCGCGCTCCGGTCCGGCGGTGATCGCGGCTCCCAG
This sequence comes from Bradyrhizobium sp., assembly GCA_035490095.1. Taxonomy (GTDB): domain Bacteria; phylum Pseudomonadota; class Alphaproteobacteria; order Rhizobiales; family Xanthobacteraceae; genus Bradyrhizobium. The sequence goes on along the minus strand of DATHHQ010000596.1, from coordinate 4,831 downwards.
AATGATGGCCTCATAACCCGCGCCGATCACCTTTTCCACGGTCTGACTATCCGTAACGTCGCCCTGGATAGCTGTCAGTCGATCTCCGTGAGCGGTAAAATCTTTCTTTGCGTCAGGCGGCAAGCCCGCGCGGTCGAACAGCGTCACCGCATGACCACGCGCCAAAAGAGCTGCGGCGATATTGAGCCCAACGAAACCGGTGCCGCCGAAGACAAGGATTCTCATTTCCCAATCCGAACACATCGCGGCGTACAGATCACAGCAACCGCGCCCCGAAATTCTGTTCCGGGTCCATATCCGACACCAGCCGGCCGGTCGGCTTCGCCGCCTCACCTCCCGAGCGCGCCAGAAAGCGACCGGAACCTGCTTCGACCGAACGTTTGCCGTCGTCCACGATCACGCGCCCGCGTGATAGCACGGTGACAGGCCGCCCCCGCAATTTGCGCCCCGAGAACGGGGTGTAACCGGCGAGGTCGTGCATCATCGCGTCGGCCAGCGTGACTTCCCGCTTCGGGTCCCAGATCGCAATATCCGCATCGGCGCCAACCGCAATCGAGCCCTTGCGCGGATGCAAATTGTAGATCTTTGCCGGTGCGGTCGCGGTCAGTTCGACGAATTTCTCGAGCCCCAGCCGGCCTCCGGACACCATGGCGTCGAACAACAGCGGCAACCGTACTTCCAGGCCCGGCAGACCGTTCGCCACTTGCTTGAAATTGGGATTGGGACCGGCGCGCAATTTGCCGGTTTCGTCAAATCGATAAGGTGCGTGATCGGACGAAATAGTCTGGAGATCGCCGAGGGCGAGCGCCTGCCATAGCGCCTCCTGATCGGCGGCGCGGCGCGGCGGCGGACTGCACATCCACTTGGCGCCTTCGACGCCCGGCTTGTCGAGATCGGCGGCGGTGAGGAAAAGATACTGCGGACAGGTCTCTGCGAACACCTTGAGGCCCTGCCCACGCGCATCGCGGATCACCTTGGCGCCTTCCGCCGTCGAGACGTGGAAGATCATGATCGGCTGGTCGATCAGCGCGGCCATGCCTATTAGCCGGGTGAAAGCCTCCGCTTCCGAAACCCGGGCATGGCTGATGGCGTGATATTTCGGATCGGTATAGCCGCGCGCGAGCAGCCTTTTCACCATCCAGGAGATGATGCCGTGGTTCTCGGCATGGGCACAAAGCAGCGCGCCACCGTCGCGTGCCGCAAGCAGAATGTCGAGCAGCGGTTCGTCGTCGATTTTCAGGCGATCATAGGTCATGAAGATCTTGATCGAGGCGTGGCCCTGTTTGATCAGCGCCGGGACATCCGCTTCCAGCGTTTCCCTGGTTGGATCGGCGATGATCATGTGGAAGGCATAGTCGATCACGGCGCCCTTCCTGGCGAGCGCATGATAATCCTCCAGCACCTGCGGCAGTTTCATGCCGACGTGCTGGGCCGCAAACGGGATCACGGTGGTGGTGCCGCCGAAGGCTGCCGAGACCGTCGCGCTCTCGAACGTATCGGCGTTCATGATGCCCGCGGCCGAAAGCTGCTCGATATGGGCGTGGCTGTCGACACCACCAGGCAGCACCAGCTTGCCCCGCGCGTCGATCTCCCGCCGCCCTCCCGGCAGTCCGCGGCCGATGGCGACGATGGTCTCACCGGAAATGGCGACATCGGCCTCGAACACGTCACTCACGGTCGCGACGCGGCCGCCGCGAATGAGGAGGTCGTAGGCGGGTTCGGTCATGGCAAACTCCTCAAGTATTGAGTCATGATTCCTAAGTCTTGCATTCACCTGACACTTGCATTCACCTGACAAAAGCACAGATCGTGCCGTCACACTCCCTTGCGCTTTCGCAGCAGACGGTGGACCATGCATCACTGGATGGCATGGTCATTGCTTCCATTGTCGTCTTTGCGCGCCGGTCTCGCCGTATCGACCGACGCGTCATCCCGCAGGAAAATACCATGTCCAGGCCGCGCATTCTCGTCATCAATCCAAATTCCAACCATCTGGTTACCCAAGGGCTGGAGGACGCACTGAAGCCACTTGGCTTTGAGGGCGGACCCGAGATCGTCTGCGAGACGCTGGCTGAAGGCCCCTACGGAATCGAGAGCCAGGCCGATGTCGACGGCGTGGCGATGCCGCTGCGCCGACTCGTCGAAGGCGACAACCATTCGGCCGCCTTCGTCATTGCCTGCTACAGCGATCCGGGTCTGCATGTCTGCCGCGAAGCAACCGATCGGCCCGTGTTCGGCATCGCCGAATGCGGCGTGCTGACGGCGCTCGCGCGGGCTGAAACCTTCGGCGTCATTGCGATCGCGCAGCGCTCGATTCGCCGCCATGTCCGTTACCTCAGGCAGATGGGCTTGATGGATCGCCTTACCAGGGAGCGGCCGCTCAACATGAGCGTGGCGGAGACAGCGTCGAGCGAAGGAACGCTCGCGAAGATGATCGAGGTCGGGCGCGCGCTCAAGGACGAAGACGGATCCGGCGCCATCGTGATGGGCTGTGCCGGCATGGCGCGTCATCGCCAGTCGCTGGAACAGGCGCTCGGGATTCCCGTGATTGATCCGACGCAGGCGGCTGTGACCATGGCCCTGGGCACGGTGCAGTTCGCCCATCACTGACCTTCGTCGGACGTTTCGGCCGCTCCGTTGCCGCCGTTGACGCGCGCCAACCACTGCGCATGGCTTTCGCGCGTCAGTGCGAAGGTATCACGCTGGGCGGCGTAGAGATTACCGAACAAGCGCCCGATCGGCCGGTAGACATCGAAATCGACATGCATCCTTTCCTGGTCGATCAGACCCTCGCGCGCGTGCAGGCGCAGCACCTCACCGACAAGAAGCTCACGGCCGGGGCCGAAGGCGAGTGCGACATGTTGCCGGCACTCGAGGGCGAAAGGTGCCGCGGCCAATCGCGGCACCGCGACATCGATCGACGGCAACGTCTTTAGCCCCGTCGCCTCCACTTCGCTGCTGCCGGAGGGAAAGTCGATCGCGCAGTCGTTCATGGTCGCCGCCAGCGCCTCGTCCACCATATGCACGACGAACTGCCCGCTGCGGTGGATGTTGCGCGTGGTGTCCTTGGGACTGAGATCGGCCTTGTGTTGCAGGCCGAGCACCACGAGCGGCGGATCTTCGGAGAAGACGTTGAAGAAGCTGAACGGCGCCGCGTTGACGGCACCATTCGCATCAAGCGTTGTGACGAGGGCGATCGGCCGTGGTACGACGACCCCACACAGCAACTTGTACCGGTCGTGCGGGTCAAGTTCGCGAAAGGAGATGCCGGACATCTAGCTTTCCGGAGGCGGCACCGCGCCGGTGCGGCTGGTGATCAGGCCGTAATGCTCGATGCGGCGGTGGAGGGCGAAATTGAAGATCGTGTTCTTGCCGAAGGTCGTGGCGTCGAGATCGCAGGGGTGAACCAGCAGTTCGTCCTCTTCGGTTTTGGCCTCGACGACGATCTCGCCGTCTGGACCGACAATCAGGCTGCCGCCGATCAAGGGGTGGCCGTCCTCGACGCCGGCCTTCGCAACGCATACGACCCAGGTCGAGTTCTGGTAGGCGCCGGCCTGCGCGGAGAGTCGGTTGTGGAACAGCCGCTTCTCTGGTCCCTCCTCGCTCTTCTCGGCATTGACCGAGGGCGTGTTGTAGCCGATCAGCACCATCTCGACGCCTTGCAGACCCATGACGCGATAGGTCTCCGGCCAGCGCCGGTCGTTGCAGACCGCCATGCCGAAGATGCCGCCGAGGACGCGCCAGACGTTGAAACCGAGATCGCCCGGCTGGAAGTAGCGCTTCTCCAGATGCTGGAAGGCGCGCTCCGTATCGAACTCCGAATGGCCCGGCAGATGAATCTTGCGGTAGGTCCCGACAATTCTGGCGGACTTGTCCGTGAGAATGCAGGTATTGAAATGGTGCCCGTCCGGTGTCAGTTCGGCATAGCCAAAGTTCATTGCAATCTGGTGTCCGGCGGCACGCTCGAACAGCGGCTTGGTCGCCGCGTTCGGCATCTCGCGTTCGAACCAGGTATCGACCTCGGCCTGATCCGTCATGTACCAGCGCGGAAAGAACGTGGTGAGCGCCAGCTCCGGATAGACGATCAGATCGGCGCCCCTTGCTTTGGCTTCATCCATCAGCGCGATCATTCGCTTGACGACGGCTTCGCGGCTTTCGGCTTTCTGGATCGGGCCCAACTGGGCGGCGGCAACATTGATGACGCGCATGGATAACTTCCTGGATGCTTCCATTTAAGGCGGCGTTTGCATGGAAATGAAGCAGTTTGTGCAGCTCGGAGTCTGATCCTCTCAACCGGAGTCAGCAGCAGTTAAAGTTTTGGTCCACACGAAGTCAATTCCGGAGACAGTCCGCGTGACGCACGTCAGTTCTGCGTTTCGGGCTGCTCGCCAGCCGCGACCAGCAGTTCTGATGCGGCGACGATCGCCAACTCAACGAAGCGCCAGGTCGTCGTGCGGGCCGGGCGACCGTGCTTGATCGAGCGCGTCAAGCGCACGACGAGTGGTCCCGATTTTCGATCTCGTTTTCAGCGATGACTCGCGGCGGCGCAAGAACCAGCAGCGTAGCCCTCCGCGCCGAAGGGTTAACGGGAGAGGCGGCCAACGGTGACCGAATTCAAGTCGCCGTTGTGTTCGGTCGAAATTTGATTATACTGCTCTCTCAGCTGCAACCGTTGCTGATTTAATCGTTGGTGACCAGGCCCGTCTATCCAGGCGGGCCGTCGCCGTTTCAGGGGTCGTGGCTATGACTCGTTCTAATCGGGTTGACCATATTCGCATCACCTCGCACCCGGCACCGGGTGCCAAGCTTAACTTCCCGATCGTCTGGGGCG
>DATHHQ010000595.1:0-2923 GCA_035490095.1 Bradyrhizobium sp. | reverse complement strand
CTTCGCTTCGATGGTGATCAGCCGGTCCACGGCTTCGCCGACCATGTCGAGCATGCAGTCCCCCTTCGAGATTCCCCGAGCGAATTGGGCGCTTCGCCCGCTGATCGCACAAGAGCAATTTTGGCGTCGACACGATGCCCGTTCGGCATCACTGTAGGGTGGAGGGGAGTAGGGGAAATGACCAGCAACTTGCGTTACTTCGCGACGGTCGCGCGCCACGGCTCGATCCGTGAGGCCGCCGAGGAGCTCAACGTCGCGCAATCCGCGCTCAGCCGGCAGATCCAGAAGCTCGAGCAGGATTTTGGCGTGCCGCTGTTCCAGCGCCATGCAAGGGGCGTCGAGCTCACGTCGGCGGGCGAGATCTTCCTGCGTCACGCGCGCTCCAGCCTGCGCCAGACCGAAAGGGTCCGCTCGGAACTCGATGCGCTGAAGGGGCTGCGCCGCGGCACGATCAACCTCCAGGCGATCGAATCGCTGGTGCCCGGCGTGCTGCCCCAGGCGATCATGCGATTCAGCGCGCGCCATCCCGGCATCACCTTCGAGGTCATCGTCGATCGCACCGACCGCATCATCGCGGCCGTGCGCGAGGGACGTACCGATATCGGCTTGGCGTTCTATCCTCCCGCCGACCGGGACTTCACGACGGTGTTCAAGATGCGCGAACCGTTGGTCGCCTTGATGTCGCCCCACCATCCGCTGGCGGGACGGCCGAAGGTGTCACTGGCCGACAGCATCCCCTATCCGATCGCGCTGCCGCTCAAGAACTCGGGCAGCCGCGTGCTGATCGACATCGCCTGCAAGGCGGCCGGCATCTACATGATGCCCGTCCTCGAGACGAATTCGATCCAGCTCAGGGTGCATTTCGTGCACGTCAACAACGGCATCACGTTCCATTCGCGTTTGTCCGCCGCGGACAGCCTGCGCGCGGGCGATCTGGTTGCCGTTCCGATCCGCGATCGCCTCGTCAATACGGCGACGATCGATGCGATCACTCACGCGTCGCGCCAACTGCCGCTCGCGGCCGAGGAGTTCCTGCGTTTCCTGCAAGGCGAATTGCAGAATCTGCGCGAACCTCTCAGCAGCGCCGCCTAGGGCATGGCGCGCTTCCTGCATTGCGACCGGAAAACCGCCGGCATGTTTCGAAGGAGGAACGTTCATGACTTTCACTATTGTTGCGCGCTGTTCGCGTAGCGGACAGGTCGGCATCGGCATCGCGACCTACTCGATCGGTGTCGGACTCTACTGCAACGGTCTTCGCAGCAATGCCGGCGCGACCATGACGCAGGCCTTCGTGAACCAGGGCAACAACTCCCTGGCGCTGCGGCTGCTTGCCAAGGGATTTACGCCGGCGCGCGTTCTGGACGAGCTGGCGGCCAACGACCCGGACTTCGAATATCGCCAGATCGCCGTCATCGACCGGCAAGGAAATGCCGCGGCCTATAGCGGCCCCAAGACCCGCGGCTATTCGGGACACAAGGTGGGCGAGGGCTATGTCGCCATGGGCAATGTGCTGGCCGGGCATCACGTGGTGGAAGCCATTGCCGCGGGCTATGAGGCCCATGCCGGCGAATCGTTCGAGCGGCGCCTGCTGCGCGCGATCGAGGCCGGGCGCGATGCCGGCGGCCAGGTCGGCAACGACGGACATCTGACGGAGCGGTCGGCCGGGATCTTTGTCTACGGCGCCTACGATCACGCCGAGCTCGATCTCCGGGTCGACCTGCACGACAAGGCGGTCGATGAGCTGCGGCGCGCCTTCGAGGAGTACGAGCTCTACCGCGGCTACTACCGCGACCGCGGCAAGAATCCGCGCGATGCGGTTCCGCAGGACGTGTTCGTCGCCGGCCTCAAGCAGCACCAGGAGGCAGCACAATGACCTACTCGATCATCGGGCGCTGCGCACGCACGGGCCGGCTCGGCCTCGGCATCACGACCTTCTCGCTGGCCGTCGGCGGGCGTTGCGAGGGGATCGCCGCCGGCATCGGCGTCTGCAAGACGCAGGCCTTCCCCAATCGCACCAACGATCCGCTCGGCATCAAGCTTCTGGCCGAAGGGTTCATGCCGGCGCGGGTCATGGAGATGTTTGCCGCCAACGACAGCGAACATGATTATCGCCAGATCGCCGTCATGGACCGCGACGGACGGATCGCGGCACATACCGGAGCGGGCACGCGCGGCTGGTCGGGGCATCAGATCGACGCCGATTGCGTGGCCTTCGGCAACGGCCTGGTCGGGCCGCAGGTGCTGGCCGGCCTGATCGCGGGTTTCAAGACAAGGCCCGACGATGCCCTCGAATATCGCCTCATGCGGGCGATCGAAGGCGGGCGTGACGCCGGCGGGCAGGGCAATGCCACGACCCACAAGCCGGAGAGGTCGGCGGCCATCAAGGTCGTCGACCGGCTGGACTATCCGGACATCGACGTCCGGGTCGACGTCCATCCGACGGCCGTCGCGGAGCTGCGGCGCGTGCTGGAGGAATTCAAGCTTTACGAGGAGTTCTATCGCGAACGGGGTCGCAATCCGAGCAAGGCGATCCCGCAGGACGTCTTCGTCGCCAACCTGAAAGCGCGCCGTGCGTAGGGCGACCTTCTTTCCCTCCCCATCGCGGAGCCCGCGATGGGGAGGTGCCCGCGTAGCGGGCGGAGGGGTCATGAGCAGCAGTACTGTTGCCCATGACCCCTCCGGCCTTCGGCCACCTCCCCAGCGAAGCTGGGGAGGAAACTTCAAGGGGAACTCATGACCTACACCGTATTGGGCCGCTGCCATCGAACCGGGCGCCTGGGGATCGGCATCGCGACCTTCTCGATCACCGTCGGCCGCTATTGCTATGGCGTGAAGTCGAACGCGGGCGTGACGGTGAGCCAGGCCTTCGCCAACGAGCGGAACAACCAGTTGGCGCTGCGCCTGCTCGCGCAAGGCTTCACGG
>DATHHQ010000594.1:0-6860 GCA_035490095.1 Bradyrhizobium sp. | reverse complement strand
ACGAAGGAAACCGTTAAAACCATTGCGTGCGGGAACGTCGGGTGATTCCGGTGTACTCGTTGTTACTCGTGTGCGTTCTACCACTACCAAGTGCACACGAGGCCGCGGGTGCAACGGGCATCCGGCGTTCCCCACGCCCTCAAAGGGCGAGAGATAAACGTAAAACCTCGGGCGCATCGCGCCGCGAGATCGCGAAACCGTATGTCCTAGATCGGCAAAAAGCCCCGGATCGCCGGCATGAAGAAAATGGCGACATTGATCGCAAAGCCGATGTTCCACAGGATCGTGCGCAGCGTCGGCCGGTCGCCGAGATAGGTGAAGACATAGGCGATCCGCACGATCAGGAACAGCACCGCCAGTTCATCGATCAGGCGCTGTGGGCCGGCGCGGAATTCCGCAAGCAGCACAGCGGCGGCAAAGAACGGAAAGGTCTCGATTCCGTTGAGGTGCGCGCCGAGCGCGCGCGCGGCAATGGGGTTGTCATAGAACGCGGGGTCGCGCGGTTTGGAGTTATCGAAGCGGCGAAAGCCGATCGCCTTCACCGGCGCAATCGTCAGTAGATAGAGTATGACCGTTCCAAAAATGCACCATTCGGCGATCGTCATGGTTCCCCCCGACGCGCTGCAATGGGTGACAGTATCGAACTGGGCATTATCTTGACAAGGATGGTACAACGCGCGAACCACCGACGTCATGCCCGCGTAAGGCGGGCATCCAGTAATCACTACCATCAGTTATTGGGCCGAATCTGCGCGGAGTACTGGATCGTCCGTCGGAGCCTGTCATCGGGCGGCGCTTTGCGCCGACCCGTTGGCGGACGATGACGCCGGGTAAAAAAGGGAAGTCATGACTGTGGTCGTCCCGATCCAAAGATCAAACGCTGCGGCCGACGCCAGCGCGGAGCGCGTCGGCGTCCTGCTGGTCAACCTCGGCACCCCCGACACCGCGGATGCCCGGGGTGTGCGGGTGTACCTGAAGGAATTTCTGTCCGATCCCCGGGTGATCGAAGATCAGGGACTAAAATGGAAGTTGGTGCTGAACGGCATCATCCTGCGCATCCGCCCCGGCCGCAAGGCGCGCGATTACCAGAAAATCTGGAACCGGGAGAAAAACGAATCTCGGCTCAAGACCATAACCCGCGCGCAATCGGAAAAACTTGCCGATGCCATATCCGACCATGACCATGTCGTGGTCGATTGGGCGATGCGCTACGGCAATCCGTCGATCCGCTCGCGCATCGACGCGCTGACGTCGCAGGGCTGCGACCGGCTGCTGGTGGTGCCGCTCTATCCGCAATATTCGGCCGCGACCTCCGCCACGGTGTGTGACGAGGTATTCCGCGTGCTTGGCGACATGCGCGCGCAACCGACCTTGCGGGTGACGCCGCCTTATTACGACGATCCTGACTATATCGAGGCGCTGGCGGTCTCCATCGATGTGCATCTTGCGACCTTGCCGTTTCAGCCTGAAATCATCGTGGCCTCGTTCCACGGCATGCCGCAGAAATATGTCGACAAGGGTGACCCCTATCAGTCGCAATGCATCGCGACCACGGACGCGTTGCGCAGGCGCATGGGCCTTGATGCATCGAAGCTGAAGCTCGCATTCCAGTCGCGCTTCGGCTTCGACGCGTGGCTGCAGCCCTACACCGACAAGACCATCGAGCAACTGGCGAAGGACGGCGTGCGCCGCATCGCCGTCGTGACCCCCGGATTTTCGGCCGATTGCCTGGAAACGCTGGAAGAAATCGCGCAGGAAAACGCCGAGATCTTCAAGCACAACGGCGGCGAGCATTTTGCCGCGATTCCCTGTTTGAACGATAGCGACCCCGGCATGGACGTCATCCGGCAACTGGTGCTGCGCGAGCTCCAGGGCTGGATTTGACGATTAATTGACGTCATACACACTGGTCGCATTCAGATGCCGTACACTTGGCGGGCGGCAAACCGAGACTTACCTAACATTCAAGAACAGCCTGCTGAACCGCCGCGCCCGGTTTGCAGACAAAATAAGACCGCGCTCGGGAGCGTCTCCCTGGAGGATACATGACTGGTTTCGACATTTTCGCCATCGCGGTTGTGCTGCTGGTTATCTTTACGCTGTTTGCCGGCGTCAAGACGGTGCCGCAGGGGTTCGACTGGACCATCGAGCGGTTCGGCAGATTCACCCGCACGCTCTCGCCGGGGCTGAACATCATCATCCCCTATTTCGACCGCGTCGGCCGCAAGATCAACATGATGGAGCAGGTGATCAGCATTCCCGAGCAGGAGGTGATCACCAAGGACAACGCCACCGTGACGGTGGACGGCGTCGCCTTCTATCAGGTGTTTAATGCCGCGAAAGCCAGCTACGAGGTCTCCGATCTCAACCAGGCGATCATCGTGCTGACCATGACCAACATCCGCTCGGTGATGGGCGCGATGGACCTCGACCAGGTGCTGTCGCATCGCGATGAGATCAACGAGCGCCTGCTGCGGGTGGTCGATGCCGCGGTGTCGCCGTGGGGGCTGAAGGTCAACCGCATCGAGATCAAGGACATCGTGCCGCCCGCCGATCTCGTCGAAGCCATGGGGCGCCAGATGAAGGCCGAGCGCGTCAAGCGCGCCGATATTCTGCAGGCCGAAGGCCAGCGGCAATCGGAAATCCTGCGTGCTGAGGGTGCCAAACAGGGCCAGATCCTGCAGGCCGAAGGCCGCAAGGAAGCCGCGTTCCGCGACGCCGAGGCGCGCGAACGTTCCGCCGAAGCCGAAGCCAGGGCGACGCAGATGGTCTCCGAGGCCATCGCCAAGGGCGATGTCGCCGCGTTGAATTATTTTATTGCCAACAATTACATCAAGGCGTTCGGGCAATTTGCGGAGTCGCCGAACCAGAAGGTGATCATGCTGCCGATCGAGGCGGTGAGCCTGCTGGGCTCGCTGGCCGGTATCGGCGAGATCGCCAAGGCGACCTTCGGCGAAAGTGCTGCATCCGCGCAGGCCGCCGCGCGCCGCTCCTCGGTGCCGAACGCCGGACCGAACCCGCCTCCGGTAACCCCGCAACCCTAGGGTTTGCTTGATGAAGATCGGATCGAAGCATGCGAGTTCGGTCACCTCTCCCATAGGGAGAGGTCGGATCGCTCTTGCGATCCGGGTGAGGGGTTCCGATGCTGCGCGACCATCGATAAATTAGACAACGAGGGTCAAACGATGACCGAGATGTTTTCCACGCTTGGTACCTGGAACTGGCTGATCTTCGGCATCGTCCTGATGGCGCTGGAGCTGCTCGCCCCCGGCGTCTTCATGTTTTGGCTGGGTCTCGCGGCGCTGCTGGTCGGCTTGCTGTCGTTTCTGATCAATCCGTCGTGGCAGCTGCAGATCCTGATGTTCGCGGTTTTCGCCACCGCCGCGGTGCCGCTGTGGCGGCGCTTCGCGCTCAGCAATAAAGCCGTCAGCAAGAGCAACCCGTTTCTCAACAAGCGCGCCGATGCGCTGGTCGGCCGGGTGTTCACGCTGGAAAAGCCGATCATCGACGGGGCAGGCACGATTCGGATCGACGATACGATCTGGCGGGTCGCCGGTCCCGATGCGCCGGCCGGCAGCCGCGTCAGAATCGTGCAGGCCGATGGCGCCAGCCTGACGGTGGCTGCCGTTTGAAATCATTTCGGCTTGCGCTCAGCTACAGATAATGTAGCATCTAGCTACGTTTATTGTAGCACGGGAGTACGCCATGTCACGCATTGCCCCGCTTGAGCCGCCTTACGCGCCTGAAATCGGTGAACAGTTCGACCGCATCATGCGCGGCGCACCGCCGCTGATGCTGTTTCGCGTGGTCGCCGGCCATGCGCGGGCCTGGGATAAATTCCGCGCCGGCAGCCTGCTGGACCGGGGTCCGCTTAGCTTAAGGGAACGCGAAATCGTCATCGACCGTACCTGCGCGCGAACCGGATGCGAGTATGAATGGGGCGTGCATGTCTCAACCTTTGCGAAGGCCGCGCATCTCACCGATGAACAGGTCCGCGCGTCCGTGCTGGAAGGCGCCGACGCGCCGTGCTGGTCGGCCGCCGAGCAGGCGCTGATCGCGGCGGTCGACGCGCTGCATGTCCGCGCCACCCTCAGCGCCGATGAATTCAAGGCGCTGGCGTCGCATTACGACGACACCAAGATTCTCGAAAGCATGCTGCTGTGCGGCTTTTATCATACCGTGTCGTATCTGGCGAACGGGCTGGACTTGCCGCTGGAGGCAAACGCGGCGCGGTTTCCGCTGGCGGGAGCGGCTAGCACTTTCTCCGTCGTCCCGGCGAACGCCGGGACCCATACGCCGTGATTTTTCGTGAGGGCACTGAGGCAGACACCTTCGCAAAACAACCGAGACCGAGGGTTATGGGTCCCGGCGTTCGCCGGGACGACCGACGGAGATACCCGAACTAAACCACGCCCGCGCGCAAGATGTCGTGCATGTGCACGATGCCGACCGGCTTGTTGGCCTCGGTGACGATCAGGGCCGTGATTTTCGAGGAGTTGAGGATTTCGAGGGCTTCGCTGGCGAGCAGATCCCGCGAGATCGTCTTCGGATTTTTCGTCATGACGTCATCGACAAAGGCGGTCATCAGATCGGGGCGCATGTGGCGGCGCAAATCGCCGTCGGTGACGATGCCGACGATCGCGCCGCACGCATCGGTAATGCCAACGCAGCCAAAACCTTTCGACGACATCTCGACCAGCGCGTCGGACATTTTGGTGCCAAGCGGCTTGATAGGCACCGCGTCGCCGGCGTGCATCAGGTCGCGGGTATATTTCAGCATGGCGCCAAGCTTGCCGCCCGGATGCAGCACGCTGAAATCCACCGAGGTGAAGCCGCGGCCCTCCAGCAGCGCGATCGCCAGCGCATCCCCCAACGCCAGCAGCATCAGCGAGGAGGTGGTGGGCGCGAGGTTATGCGGACAGGCCTCGCGCGCCCTCGGTAGCGTCAGCGCAATATCCGCCGCCTGGCTCAAAGTGGATTCGCGGTCCGCCGTCATCGCGATCAGCGCGATGCGGAAGCGCTTGGCATAGGTGATGAGGTTCTTCATCTCCGGCTGCTCGCCGGACCACGACATCGCCAGGATGACGTCGTCAGGCGTAATCATGCCGAGATCGCCGTGGCTGGCCTCGGCCGCGTGCACGAAGAAGGCGGGGGTGCCGGTGGAGGCCAGCGTTGCGGCGATCTTGCGCGCCACATGGCCGGACTTGCCGAGACCCGTGACGATCAATCGCCCCTTGGCGCCCCGAATGAGATTGGCCGCGGCGGTAAAGGCGACACCGAGATCGGATTGCAATGCGGCTGATAGCGCCGTGATGCCGCTGCCCTCGGCATCGAGCGTGCGCAGGGCCGACTGCACGGCGGCGTCAGCGTGATCGGTGCCGGATGAGTTTGTCATCAGCGGTTTCGACTTGGACATGTCTGGTTCCAGGGGAGGAGGCGTCGGTTTCGCCCGAACCACTCCTTAGCATGGCCGGACCGGCGATGCGACGGAGGGGCCGGTCCTCAACCGCCCATTAACCATAATTGTTTTAACTCCATTAACGACGTTTTCCATAGAGGCGCGCTCGCGCGGGGCTGGAACCCGTCGTTTAAACGAATGATTTGGCTGGGGTATTTTCATCGTGATCTCGGGTCCGGCAAGGGGCCGCCGCAGGCGCGCAAGGTCCTTGCGCGCGGTGTCGCCGTGCCTCGGGATGGTCCTCGCGCTGGTCGCGTTCGATGTGCGCTTCGCCCAGGCCCAGACGCTCACCACCGCCTTGCTGCGTCCCGTCCGCGACGGCTTCGTGTCGCCGCAGGAATCCCCGCTGCGCCGGACCAGCGAGCAGACCGGCGATGTGACCAGCGGCACGACCGGCGATGCCGGCAACGGCGCCAGGCTTGGCGACAAGGATACGCCGGCGCCGTCGCGGATCGGCAACATCCCGACCTATGGCCGTCCCGCCGCCAGCGGCGCGTCCACGTCCGGCTACGACTCGCTCAATCGCACGCGCAAGAAGCCAAAATTCTATCCGGGCCAGGCCAGGCCGAAACCGCCGCCGGGTCCCGGCAGCCGTGCGCCGGCGGTTTTGACGGGGCCGGTGCGGCTGTCGGTCCCGCCATCCGAGACCGCCAACAAGACGCCGATCCCGCCCGCGATGGCCGGCACGGTGGCCGGCCAGCCGCCGCGCAAGCGGCTGAGGATCGATGACGATCCGTTCGGCGCGGTAGGCGATTATGCCGGCGGCCTTCTGGTCAAATCCGCGATTGAACTCAGCGGCGGCTACGACACCAATCCGCGCCGCTCGGCCGCAGCCAAGGGCTCGCCGTTCTACGTGCTGGCGCCGGAATTCCTAGCGGTCTCCGACTGGGAGCGCCACGCTGTTGTCGCCGACTTGCGGGGATCGTTCGCCGGCTATGGCAACACCTTTCCGCCGCCGGCCGACGGCACGATCTCGTCGGCGCCGGTCGATATCGACCGGCCGGACTTCACCGGCCACATCGACGGCCGCCTCGATGTCAGCCATGACACCCGCCTGTTGGGCCAGATGCGGTTGCGCGTGTCGACCGACAATCCCGGCAGCCCGAACATCCAGGCTGGCCTTGCCAGATATCCGGTTTTCACGACGATCGGCAGCACCGTCGGCGTCGACCAGAACTTCAACCGCCTGCAGCTTTCCGCCGGTGGCACCGTCGACCGCACCGTCTATACGGACTCAAAACTCACCGACGGCAGCTCGACCGGCAATGACGACCGCAACTTCAATCAGTTCGGCGGCGTCGGCCGCGTCAGCTACGACCTGCTGCCGGGTGTAAAACCGTTCGCCGAGGTCGAGGGCGACAGCCGCGTGCACGACGTCAAGCTCGACCGCTCCGGCTTTCAA
>DATHHQ010000593.1:0-40765 GCA_035490095.1 Bradyrhizobium sp. | reverse complement strand
GCGCGCGCGATAGCATCGTCAGATTGTTGATTCGGAGGATGGATGAACACGCAGCTTATCGCGGACGCAGTCCGCAACAGCAGGGGTCACGACGAAGCGACCGTTTGGGACAGGCTTTTTGCGTTCTGGTTTCGCCGACTGGTGTACACCCAGATATGGGAGGATCCGGAAGCTGACCTTGCAGCGCTGCAATTGCCGCTGGGATCGACGATCGTCACCATCTCATCCGGGGGATGCAACGCACTATCCTATCTCACGGCGAAGCCGGCGCAGGTTTACGCCATCGACCTCAATGAGGCGCACCTTTCGCTGCTCAAGCTCAAGCTCGCGGGCCTGCGCGCTTTCTCGAGATACGCCGATTTCTGGCAGTTTTTTGGCCAGGGCGCCTCGCCCGCCAATTCCGGACTTTATCACCGGCGGCTGCGGCCGATGCTCGATGCCGATGCGCGCGCTTACTGGGACAAGCGCAACGTGGTCGGACGTCCGCGGCACGCCTATTTCACCGACGGGTTCTACCGCCACGGCATGCTAGGCCGCTTTATCGGCCTTGCCCATTTGCTGGCGAAATGCGCTCGGATTGATCTTGAGGCGTTGCTAAACGGAAAAAGAGACGCTCCCGAACGCATTGAGGCGCTGGATCGTCTGCATCGCCTGTTTCATTCGCCGTTGGCTCGTTTGATAACCGGCACCCCCGCTCTGTTGTTCAGCCTCGGTATTCCGCCTCAGCAGCGCGCCTTGCTGGGAGCGGGCGCGCCGCTTAACGAAGTGCTTCATCAGCGGTTGTTGCGCCTGATCAATGGTCACCCCAACGAGACGAACTACTTTGCGTGGCAGGCGCTGCATCGCAGTTACCCGGGTCCCGGCGACCGCTGTCTGCCGCCTTACTTGCAGAGCGGCCAGTTTGAACGCATGCGCAACGGCGCAGGATTGATCATTCCAGTCCACGCCAATCTTCGGCTGTTCCTGGAAAGCCTTCCGGCACGCGAGGTCGATGCCGTGGTGCTGCTGGACTCGCAGGACTGGATGGCGCCGGAAGAGGTCCGTGCGCTTTGGAATGCGATCGATCGCACCGGCAGCGACAACGTCCGCGTGATCTTTCGCACCGCCGGCGCGGAGTCTCCGCTGGAAACCGCGGAGCTTGCGCCCCTCCTGCGCATCTGGCGTCGTGACGAGGAACGAAGCGCTGTTGGCTTCGAGCGGGACCGGTCGGGAATTTACGGCGGGTTCCACTGCTACGTGCGGTGCTGATTGGGTCGGAACGTAGTAGCCGGCTCCGCCACCAGAGCGGGGTGACTTTTCTTCGAATCGTCATGCCGTTCTATCTTTTTGTTTGAGCATGATCTCCGGGCAAGCGCTTCGCGTTTGTCCCGAGGGAAAACCGGTACCCACTTTTCCGGATCAAGCTCTAGTGGCCCCTGCCGGCATAGATTTGATAGAATGTGATGACGATTTCGAACGCGATCAGCAAAACGATAATGATTTCGAGGCGCAGCGATCGGCGCGTGTCGATGATGTCAGCAAGCGTATTGGCCGTTTCCGAGACTACGGCGAGCTTTCGGCTGAGCGTATCGACGCGCTCCTTGAGTTCGTATTCGTCTTCAAGCCGGGCGTAGAGCCGCTCCAGGTCGGGGCGATCCCATAATGCATCGGGTTTTTCTGCGATCGCGACGCGGCCGGATACTCTGTGCTGGACCAGCAGGGCATTCCCGATCAGCTGCAGAACCCCTTTGCGGTCTCTTCGGGTTCTTCCGTGATCTGCCAGCTCTTTCGCAAATGGCTCGATGATCTCGAACACTTTTTCAACTTCGCGTTCGTCATGGGCAAGCACTACGCTCTTGGCCAGGACATCGGCGATGACAAGGAGCTTTTCGGGCAACATATCCCGCAACTGAATCGGCCCTCCCGCCTGAACCTGATCCTCGGCCTCGCTGGCGAGTGCAACGATGCCGGTTTCCTCCTCGACGCGCGCGAGTTTCCCGCCGATCCGGGGCTTCAGCTTTTCCAAAAAGCCGATTTCATCTTCCGGCGAAAGCCCGATCAGTACCGCAACGCCGTAGCGAAAAAGAACAGCGATGCCGGTCTTGCCAACCCGAATCGCGAGCGGGACTGCTGAAAGGGCCTCACCTTCAAAACCGATCGTATTGATCCGGTCACCGACATGCAGGGCATGCGCGGCAACCCGTGTCCCCATTTCGGCGGAAATTAGTTCGGGTTTGGTCATCACGCCGTCTCCTCAGGTGGTCGCGGCTCCCGCAGCCGTACCCGTTGCCTTTGTGCCAATGGTACTCGAGAATTTATCGCAAGGGTGTATTCCGACAAGATCGGATGGGATTGATCGCGCGTTGGCAGTGGCGCGCAGGTTCGGACATGCTTAAGCGCTGGCGCGCTGCCGCAATCTTGGCCAGATCCGTTATCTCAAACCTCCCGATGGCGGCATCACCGATAATTTTGGCTTGCCCTGGCCTCGTGATCGCCCGCGCCACACCCGGTAATGTCGATCGGGGCTGTTAAAATCCAGGCGTAGAAAAACCCGCCGGCTGAACCGGCGGGCTTTGGGGTTGTTCGATTTTCGGAAGGCTCAATTCTCTGTTGCGGGCGATTGATGCGGTCATGACGCCTGCGCGGCGTGATGTCATGCGATTGGGGGGGCGATGATGGAATAGTGCCACTGATTTGCCCGACGTGTCAAAATGTTTTCGCTGGATTCGCTCAAGGCATCCATGCCAGCGACCACCATGCTACTTTGCATGGGGTTGTTTTCGATATTTTAGCTGAAAGCGAGAGCCGCGTCGGCCCTTGCGGCTGTCTTTCCCGTTGATGATCGCAGCATGGCTTGCCAAGCCGTAGCTCGCGAACCGCGCAGCCCGCCTTCGCCCGATGGGCTCCGGCGCGGCGGCCTTCCTCGCTTTGCGCCGAGCGTCTCTCACCGAAGAGATTTCGGTTTACGAAGAAACACGATCCAACCAAAGGAGAGAGCAAGATCGCGGTTCAACGCGATGCCAGCGCGTTCGCGCGGAATTAGCGGCTCCGATCAGGTTACCAACGCCCCGGCGCCCAGAACAAAGCAAGCCGCTGGCCTTCAGCGATCTGATCGGACGACATTTTCGACGCCACCGCATTGCGAAGCCGCAGATAGTAGTCACGCTCGCGCTTGGCCGCATGCGCCGCCGCCAGGTCGAGCCATTTATACGCGAGCACGACGTCTTGTGGTACGCCGTGGCCCTTGTCGTAAATCAGGCCGAGCCTGCTCTGCCCAAAAGGCTCGCCTTGCACGGCCGCTCGCTGATAGAAATCGGCGGCGGCGTCGTAGGCCTGTGGCACGCCGAAGCCGTTTTCATACATGAAGCCCAGCAGCGCCTGCGCCCGTGCGTTGCCGCGCAGCGCAGACACCGACAACGCGCCAACCGCGCGCACGTAATCGCCGCGGGAATAGGCCGCGGTCGCGCGACTGAGTGCGTCGGCATGAGCCGGGCGCAGATCGTTGGCGCCGAACGAAGAAATGACCAGCAACGTTGTCAGCCCAATCCGCCGCACTGAACTCGACCTCCATAGTTCGCTTCTGATGCATCCATCCCCGAATGTGCGGGGTAGGGCGTGCACCGCCCGTGCCTTCGGTGCCCTCGCGTCATCGCAGGTCGTGGACCCGTGACTCATTTGCTACGCTCGCGTTGATGCTGCCGCGAAGTTTCGACCGAAGCTCTTCGGCAACAACATGAGCATCCATGCTGTCGCGGATAATCTGGGGGCGGATGAAGATGATCAACTCGGTACGGGCCATCTTTTTGTCCTGATGAGAGAAGGCGTCGCCGAGGCCCGGAATCTGATCGAACAGGGGAATCCCGTTGCGTTGTTTGTTTTGCTGTTCGCTGATCAATCCGGCCAGCAGGACGGTCTGGCCGGTGGCCACTGAAATCGAACTCCGGACCTTTCGTTCCGAGACGGTCGGGGTCAAACTCGCGGCGGTGGCCGGCGAAACGTTGCTGATTTCCTGTTCGACGTCGAGCCTGACGTTTCCGTTGACGTTGATGCGGGGGGAAACGCGCAGAATGATACCCGTGTTGCGATAGTCGATCGTGTTGACGACCGTGTTGTTCGTCGTCAGCACCGTGGCGCTGCCGGTGGAGACCGGCACGACATCGCCGACCTGAAGGGTTGCCGCTTGATTGTTGATCACGACCAGGGATGGGTTGGATAACACCTTGACGCCGGTGACGGTGTGCAGCGCGTCCAGGATGGCGCTCGGCTGCGACTCCGATCCGACCAGGAAATTGAATCCGGGGAATGCGCGATTGATGAAGGCGTTGGCGACCGTTCCGGCGGCCGCCGCGACCGGCGCAGACGTCGATTGGGTGTTGAGGAGGGAGCCCTGGTCTGGCCTTAGTCCCAGATTGTGGCTGGTCAGGTAGGTCTGGACGCCGTAGCTCAGCTCGTCATTAAGTGTGATCTCGGCGATGGTCGCGTCGATCGCGACTTGCAGCTGCGGCTGATCCACTTGCTGCAGTGTCGATGCGATGATCCGGTAATTCTCCTGATCGGCATAGATCAGAAGGGTGTTGTTGACGGCATCGGCCGTGATCCGCACGCCTTTCAACATCGGTTGGCCACCGGAGCTCGTGCCTTTGCTGTCCAGCGTTCCGGCATCCGATGTGTTTGCGCCCGGCGCGGCGGCCGCCGTTTGCGTGCCGAAGCCGGTGGTACCGCCGGTATTGGTTCCGGATGGCATGCGGGAGCCGAAGCCGTTCGACGACGACGACGTGTTGTTGCCCAGGGAGAGGCGATCAGCGCTGGATGTCGCATAGGTGCCCGACCCCGGCGCGATCTGGCTGTCGGCGTTGTCGAGCAGGCTGGAGGACGATCCACCGGTGAACATCTCGGTAAGCACGCGCGCGATCTGGCGGGCCTCGCCGTATTTCACCCGGTACACGTGAACGCTGGTTCTGGCGGTGTCCGCATGATCGAGCCGCTTGATCCAGGTCGCGGCGGTATGCAGCAGCGCCGGCTTCTTGCTCACCACCATGATCGCATTGAGGCGAGCAACCGATTGAAACTTGATGAGGTTCGCGCTGAGACCGCTCTCGCCCGAATCGACGATCTTTTCCAGTTCCGCGATAACGGCTTCCGGAGCGCTGTTGGCGATGGGGAAAATTCCGACCGACTGACCGCGCATCCAGTCGAGGTCGAAGCTGAGCGCGGTATCTACCGCCGTGCGGCGTTCCGCGCCGCTGCCTTGAATGAGAAGCAGGTTTCGCGTCGTGTCGGCGCGAACCATTCCGGCTTTGGTCGCAAAGCTGTCCATCAGCTTCAGCAGTGTTTGCGCCGACACATATTGCAAGGGCACGACGGAGACACCGTAGCCGGGTTCGGGGCTGGAGGCCGCCGCATCGACCCGGCCCCCGCCGACCGCATCGCCCAGCGGTGTCAAACGGTAGCCGGAGGCGTCGCGAACGAGCACGATCCCACCAAGCCGCAAAGCGTTCTCGAGCACGAAGACAATGTCGGATTTGGCCACCGGCCTGACGGACACGAGGCTCACGGTGCCCTGCACCCTCGGATCGATGGTGTAACCCGTTTGCAGAATGTCGCCCAGCACCACTTTGGCGACGGTGGCGACAGGGGTGTTTTCGAAATTGAGCTCAAAGCCGTTGCCGGTTGCGACCGGCTGCGGACGCGGCTCGGAGACGTCGGACACCTCGGTACCCTCGAAGACCACCGGCCGGCTGCGTTGGCCGGCATTGGCCTCGGCGGCATTCACCTGCTGTGGATAACGAGGCAAAGTGTCGAGCGAGCGGACCTTGTCGATGACGTCGATATCGAGGCCGCCGCCGGAATTCACGGTGGCCGAATTGCAGGACGCCAGCAGGATGACGGACAACAGCATGAAGCCAATAGAAATGCTGCGACCGACTGGCGGTGACCAGCCCGGGTTGGCGACGCGTACCATATTTCCGCCGTTCCAGCTTTATGTTCGGGCCCAAGGGTAATCGGAAGGATCATCGGGGGATGATCCAAGCTGGTCGGCATACTTAGCGGCGGAATATGACAGTTATAGTTGACCGGTGCGGATCATCGACCGTTCATCACCTGTGTGCGGCATAATTGCCGCGCGACGGCAAGCCAACGAACCGGCCACACCCAATTCTTTTGTGAAGCCGCCGCCCCGCGCGCTTCGTACAGCTGTCATGTTTCGGATCAATAACCACGCTGCAGCCGACAACTGGTCGACGGCGGGCCGATGCGCCGTGCTCCATTGATCGGCCTGAGCAAAAACGGCGCGACTGGATAAAGACAGATGACCGGCGACGATTCCTTGCAGTTCGTGGAACATCTCCGTCAAAACAATCACTTGACGAAGACCGCCGGCAACGGCGAGCGCGCGGAGCAGGGCGGGTCCGAGCGTTCGCAAAGCAAGCTTTGGGAGCTCACCGACCTCTCGGCCAGCGATTTCGCGGATGAAGCGGCGCGCTTCTTCGATCTCGATCGGGTGGCGCTCCACGACATGCTGTCTGCCCCACCCTTGTGCGCATCATTCACGCAGCGCTTTCTGCGGGAAATGATGGTGTTTCCCTATCAATCGGCCGACGGCGGCGCGGTGCTGGCGGTCGCGGATCCGAACGATAGGGCGGCACGGCGCGCGGCGGAAATCGTGCTCAGGGCGGATGTCGCGGTCAAGGTGGCGTCGGTCGAAGACCTCAAGATTGTCCTCGATCAGCGTCTGGGCGGCGACGACGTCGAACTGAGGGACAGCGATCCGCACCAGCCGCGCGAAGACGATATTGAAAGTTTGCGGGATCTTGCCAGCGGCGCGCCCGTGGTTCGCGCTGTCAATGATCTGCTGGAGAAGGCCGTAGAACTTCGCGCAAGCGACATTCACATCGAGCCCTTCCACACCGGGCTGGTGGTCCGCATGCGCGTTGACGGCCTGCTGCGGCCGGTGGCGGCGCCGGCCGGCGTGTTGCCGCAAGCGGTCATTTCGCGCATCAAGATTGTCGCCAACCTCAACATCGCCGAGCGCAGGCTTCCGCAGGACGGCGCCGCGCGGCTGCGTGCCGGGCGGACGGATATCGACATTCGTGTTGCGATCATGCCGATGCAGCATGGGGAAACCGCGGTCATCCGCATCCTGCCGAAGGATCGCGGGCTGCTCGTCGTCGAAAAGCTGGGATTTTCGCCGGCCGACGACGCCACGCTCAGACGATTGCTAAAGCTGCCCCATGGCATGATCGTCATCACCGGTCCGACCGGAAGCGGCAAGACCACGACGTTAGCGACGTTCCTGTCGATTCTGAACGAACCGGGTCGAAAAATCCTCACGGTCGAGGATCCCGTAGAATACGACATACCGGGCGTCAACCAGGCGCAGATCAAGCCGGCGATCGGGCTGACCTTCGCCGCGGCGCTGCGTTCGTTCGTGCGTCAGGATCCTGACGTCATCATGGTCGGCGAGGTGCGCGATGCCGAAACCGCACACGTCGCGGTTCATGCCGCCCTGACCGGTCACCTCGTTCTGACCACGCTACATACCGAATCGGCGGCCGCGGCGGTGCCTCGTCTTCTCGATCTCGGCGTCGAGGGATATCTGCTGCGCTCCACCTTGCGGGCCGTGGTCGCTCAGCGGCTGGTTCGCCAGCTGTGCGACCGCTGCAAAACACCAAAGACGCTAACCGAGTCCGATTTTGCCGACGATCCTCAGCTGGGCGCGCTCGGTTTTCGCAGCGGCGAAACCATTCAGGGGCCCTGCGGTTGCGAACGCTGCGGTGGTACAGGCTATCGCGGCCGGCTCGGCGTGTTCGAGATTCTTGAACTCACCAATGAGGTTCGCGAATTGATCGGCGAAAAGACCGATGGATTGAAAATCGACCAGACGGCCATCCGCGCTGGAATGACGACGATGCTCGATGACGGCGTCGCGAAATGCCGCGCCGGCCTGACCTCGCCCGCGGAAATACTCCGCGTCACCATTGCGCGGTGAGGGAAAATCGTGCCGAATTTCCGCTACCGGGCCCTGACGCAGAACGGAGAGATCGTGCACGGCACGTTATCGGCTCCGACGGCGGCGGAAGTGGCGCACCGTATCGAGTATCTTCGGCTGCTGCCGATCGAAACCATCGAGGACAAGGCAACCGTTGCCGCATCGGGCGCCGGTTTCGGTTTTTTCGGCCGGCCGAGTCCGGCGGAAGTGACGACCTTCACCAGGGACCTGGCGCTGCTTTTGAAGGCGGGTGCGCGTCTGGACGACGCCCTCGAATTGCTCGCGAGCGACACGGATGTCGGCCGGCTTCGTCCGGTGGTCGGTAAATTGCGGGCGGCACTTCTGACCGGAGAAAGTTTCGCCGCCGCGGTCGCGGATCACCCGGCCTTGTTTCCCGCCATGTATGTCGCGCTTGTACGAGTCGGCGAAGTCTCGGGCACACTCGATCAAGTGCTCGAGATGCTGGGAACGGAGCGGGCGCGGGCCGAGCTGATGCGCCGCAAACTCACGGATGCGATGCAGTACCCGGCCTTTGTCCTGATCGCCGCAGCTTGCGTCATGCTGTTTTTCATTCTGTTCGTGCTGCCGCAGTTCTCGACGGTGCTGCAGGACTTCGGCGCAAAATCAGATTCCGCGCTCAGCGTCTTCATCAAACTGTCGGACTTTCTTCGGGCGAACGCGGCCGTCGTGATGCTTGCCTCCGCTTCGCTCGTGGCCGGTGTCTGGTGGCTGCTTCGCCGGCCTGGCGCTGGCGCCGCGATCATGACCACGGTTTCTGGCGTTCCCGGCATCGCCGGCGTCTTCCAATTTTACCGCACCAGTCTGTTTTGCCGCAATCTCGGCGTTCTACTCGGCAGCGGCGTCAATCTCACGGCCACCTTGCGTATCCTGGTCGACATCATGGCGGTCACCGGAAGCGTTGCGACCTGGACCACGGCGGCGGATCGCGTCCGTCATGGCGGCAAGCTTTCGGACGCTCTGCTCGCGTCCAGCAACATGCCGCCGATGGCGATCCGCATGCTGCGGCTGGGCGAGGAAACCGGGCAATTGCCGGTGCTGGCGGGCCGGGTCGCCGAATTCTATGAGGCGAAATTGCAGCGCAGCCTTGATCGCATTGTCGGCATCATCGGGCCGCTTGCCATCGTCGCCATCAGTACAGTCGTCGGGGGACTGATCGTATCGGTCATGACCGCGCTTCTGTCGGTTACGCAACTTGTCGGATAGAGCAAGGGTTGGTTCATTATGAGGTTGGCGAAACATATGAGCGGGTTTTCCGCCAGGCGTGCGGACAATAAGCGCCGTCAGGATCCGGGCCAGCAGGGTTTCACGCTCGTGGAGATGCTGGTGGTGATCGCCATCATCGGCCTCATCATGGGCCTGATCGGTCCGCGCGTTCTCAATTATCTCAGCGAATCGAAAGTCAAGGCCGCGAAGATCCAGCTGCAGAGCTTCGGCAGCGCGCTCGATCTGTTCTATCTCGATGCAGGCCGGTTTCCCTCGACGGCGGAAGGCCTAGCGGCGCTGGTGCGCCGGACACCGGGTACGGCAGCCTGGAACGGACCATATCTCAAGGGTGGCAACGTCCCCAGCGATCCCTGGAACAACGCCTATGTGTATCGTTCGCCCGGAGACCGTGGCCCCTACGATATTCTGTCCTATGGATCGGATGGCCAGGAAGGCGGCAGCGGTCTGGCGGCCGACATTTCCGTCGAAAACATGGCCAGCGCGAAAAATGAGTGACGGGAAGGAACGCGGCTTCACTCTGCTTGAGATGGTGTGTGTGCTCGCGCTCATCGCCTTGATGGCCGCCGTGCTGCTGCCATTCATTCCACGCACCACGTCACGCTCCCGCCTGCAGGCCTATGCGCTTCAGACCGCGACGCTTCTGAAGGCGGACCGCAATGCGGCGATCAGGCGCGGGGCGGACGTCGCCACGCTGGTCGACGCCGGAGCGCGCTCGATCCGGTCGGGTGCGACAATGGATATGATCCGTATCCCCGATGACGTCCGCTTCGAGGCGTTGTTGCCGCAAACCTGCAACCGGCGCGCGGCCTTGTCGACCATCAGTTTTTTTGCCAGCGGAATGTCGTGCGGCGGGACCATCGCGCTGACGCGCCTCGACGCCGGCTATGAGATTCGCGTCAACTGGCTGACCGGAAGGATCGAAATTGTCTCCCGCAACTCCGCCACCAACTGACGGTCGCGACGCCGGCTTCACGATCATCGAAGTGCTGATCGCGCTGGCGGTGGTTGCCGTTTCCATCGTTGCGATTGGATCGGTCATGTCGACAAACGTGCGCGGCGTGCGCTTGCTGGAGCAGCACGTGACATTGATGCAGACTGCGCGCACCGTCATGACCGTTGGCATCCCGCCGCGCGCCGAGCTTGGCCCGACCGGGTTGTCGGGTCGGATCGACGACTATAAGTGGACGATCGACGTCGGACCGCTGGGCGAGGGTTGGGATGTACCGGGCGCGGACTTCGCCTGGATTCCCGCACTCGTCAAAATTCGTGTCCGATCGCCCTCCGGCGCCGAAACCGATCTTCGGACTGTTCGCCTGATGCGCAGGCCGCCGCAATGAGCGCTTCGCTTGCAAAGCAACGAGCTGGCGAGGGCGGCTTTACGCTGATCGAAACCCTCGTGGCGATGGCGTTGATGGGCCTGGTACTGTCGGCACTAGCCGGTATTACCGCGCAATGGCTTCCGAACTGGAATCGGGGTCTGGAGCGAATCCAGCGCAGCGAATTGATCGGGATCGCGCTGCAGCGGATCGGCGCCGACCTTGCGGCCGCCGAATATGTGCCAGCCAATCGTGATGCGCGCTATCCGTTGTTCGAAGGCTCAGAGCTGTCGGTAACGTTCGTGCGGACCGCACTGGGTCCGAACGCCGGGCTCGGGCTGGACGTGGTTCGGGTCGGCGAAACCACCGATCGTCAGGGCTTTGTGACGGTTCGTTCAAGCGCGCCATTCCGGCCGTTGCCGCTGGCATCGTCGCTATCGGAACAAATTCAGTTCGGCGAACCGGTCTTGCTGTTGCGAACGCCGTTTCGGCTGTCGTTCGCCTATGCTGGCCAGGACCGGATATGGAAAAGCAGCTGGCGCGATTCCGACAAACTGCCGGCGGCCATCAAGCTGACGGTGCGTGACGCGGCGAACGAACGAATCCTCTCGATTTCGACGGTGGCGCCGGTTCATGTCCAGTCGCCAGCGCAAGGCGATTGCGCGCAACCGGACGGCGGCTGTGATGGCAAGCCGGTTGCTCCGAACAATTCGCAAGGAAGCTCACAAGCCGGAAGCGCCGCGACAGCGCAGGGAGGAACGCGGTGATGCGAGAACTTCCGCGCGCGGCTGCAACAGCCTCGGAGCGCGGCTTCGTAATCATCGCTGTGCTTTGGATCCTTGCGGCCTTGGCGGCACTTGCAACGATCTTTTCGGTCTATCTGTCCAACTCGGCGTGGGCGTTGGCCGTCAATGATAGCGGACTGAAGGCGGAGGCCCTGGTGTCGGCCAGTCTCGAACTCACGACCTATCAATTGCTGCTTGCGGGCGACAAGGCGCGTCCCGCGCGGGGGTCGTTTCGCTTCCGGTTAGACAATGCGGACGTCCTCGTCAGCTTTACCTCGGAAGCCGCCCGAATCGATCTCAACTTCGCTTCCAAGGAGATGCTGGCCAATCTGTTCGCAGTTCTCGGCGCGGATCAGCAGGCCGCCAAGGAATATGCCGACCGGACCGTTGGGTGGCGAACGCGTCCCAAGGCCGACCGCGCCAATGACGAAGAGGCGCTTTATGGTGCCGCCGGTCTCGGCTATTCTCCGCGACAATCGCTCTTCACCCATGTGAACGAGCTCAGTCTGGTGCTTGGCCTGCCCCCGATCCTGGCCGATCGTGCTTTGCCGTTCGTAACGGTTTTCAACGGATCATCCAACGTTGATGTCTTGATCGCGGTGCCGGAGGTGATCGCCGCATTGCCCGGCATGACGCCGTCCGCTCTGAAAGATTTCCTGAGCCAGCGGTCGGCATTGTCGAGAGACTCGCCTGCGATCGCAACTGCGCTCGGCCCGGCGCAGGCCAGCGCGACTGTTCCCAAAAGCGCAGCCTTTCGCGTCCTGACGACGATCCAGTTCGACAATGGTCGCCGAATGTCGTCGGAGGTCGTGATCGCGCTGGGCGGGGAAAAGGATCCTTACCGCGTGCTGTCGTGGCAGGATGACGTGGAGGCGGGCCGTCGGTGGCGGCAACCGGCGAACGGGTGATGGCGATGATCTCTGAACTCAAGGCGCTGTTCGATGAATGGATCGCTGCCGTGGCCGGGACCGTCGAGTCGGTGACCTGTCGGTTGGTGCACCGGCGGCAGATTCTGCTCAGCGAGGCGGCTGACAACACGTTCACGGCCAGGCTGGCGTCGGCGCGAAACGGCCCTGCGCTGCCGGACGTTTCGTTTCGCCTGTCGCATGGCCGGCCCAGCCCTTCCTTGCCTGCGGATTGGGAGACGGTCCTTCACGGCAGCCGTGTCGAGATCCTGCTGACGTCCGGCCGGGTGCTGTTTCGTTCGCTCGACTTTCCGAAGCAGGCGGTGGATTTTCTCGATGGCATGATCCGCGCACAGATTGACCGCCTGACGCCCTGGGCGGCTGATGACGTGGTTTTCGGCTGGAGTCTGCCATCGACGATTGCGAACGAGCGCGTTGAGCTGACGCTTGCCGCGATGTCGAAACAAGAAGTCCAGCCGCTCGTTCAGCTTGCGACCGGTCTGGGGGCCGCATCGGTTGCCGCGTTCGCGGCACTTCCCGCCGGGGGCACGCCTGCGAAGATCAAAATCTTCGACAAGTCGCTGCGGGGTGCGATCGGGCGGGCGGTCGATGTGCCGCGCATTCTGCGCGTGGTCTTGCTCTCCGCCGGCGTTGCGGCCGCCACCTGCCTGATCGTCTCGCCTTACATCGGGAATACGCTGGATTCCGAGCAGCAACAACTGCAGCGCCGGATTTCGCAACGCCGCGCGTCGCTGCGCCTCGACCCGAATGCCGGCGGCGGATCGGCCCTGAACCTGCTGGCGAAACGCAAGCAGACGACGCCATCCAGCGTCATGGTGCTTGAAGCCCTCTCGCTGGCGTTGCCCGACAGCACCTATGTGACCGAGTTACGGATCGAAGGCGACAAGGTTCAGGTCGTTGGCATGACGCAGGATGCGCCGTCTTTGATTCGACTGATGGAGAAGTCTCCACAATTTGCCCGGGCCACGTTTTTTGCGCCCACCACGCGCGCGCAGAATGACCCGGGAGAGCGTTTCCACATCGAGGCCCATATCACGCCATCTTTCGGCTCTGGCACATGAACCTCACGGCTACTTTGAGAAAATCGCTCTCGGCGTCGCCCATCGTGGCAGCAGTGGCTTATACCGGACTCGTGTTCGTGTTGGTTGTCTTGATCGTCACCTCTATTATCGACATTCTTGGCCAGCGGGCCGCGGTGGCATCTTCGGCGGCAATGCTGGAGCAACTCGAGGGCCGCAGGGCCGCCGCTTCCGGCCGGCGACCCGCCGACGTCCTGATGCCATCGGGCTCGGCGTTTCTGGAAGGGGCGACGGTCACCATTGCGGGAGCGGCCCTGCTTCAGCGCGTCGCAGGCGCCGTGACGAAACTTGGCGGCAATGTCCTGTCGTCCCAGCTCGATTTGCAGGGCACGCAATCCAAGGCGGGATTTGTCAGCATGGTCGCGAGCTGCGAAATTGATCAGCCAGTACTACAGCCGCTGATCTACGATCTCGAAGCCGGAATGCCGTTCTTGTTTATCGATCAACTCGCCGTTCAAGCCCCGACCACTTCGTCCGGTGAGGGGAAATTGCGGATTCTGCTGGCGGTGTCGGGTCAATGGCAGGGCGTGAAATGATGCGGAAGCTTGCGATCGGGATCACGCTCCTGCTGCTGTCGGTGCGCGGCGGCGAAACCGTATCGATATCAGCTGTTTCCAACGGTTCGCTGGACGCCGATAGCACGCAGGTCGCACCTCCGACAAATCCCGCCGCGTCGGTGCAAGCCGTCGTCCCTCCACCTGCACCGGTCGCGCCGGCATCGGAGCGGGCACTGAGCGCCAATCCGTTGTGGGCCATCCCGCTCGCTCAATTACCCAACACGCGCGACCGGCCGATCTTTTCACCATCCCGGCGGCCGCCGCCGCCTGCGGTCGCGCCCGCCGCTGTCCCGAAAGTGGCCGCGGTGGCCAAACCAAGAGAGCCTGAGCGTCCGCAGGTCTCTTTGGTCGGCACCATCGCAAGCGACGACGAGGGATTCGGGATATTTCTGGATCAATCTACCAAAGCGGTCTTCCGGCTCAGGGTCGGCGAGGACTATCAGGGCTGGAAGCTGCGATCGGTTCAAGGCCGGGAAGCGGTCCTGGAAAGGGACCAACAGGTTGTCCCTCTCGCGTTGCCGCAGCCCAGCGCTGGACAGATGGCAATTGAGGTCCCTCCGCCACTGGCTAACGTGGGAAAGTTGCTGTCGGTGACGACACCGCCGCGACCTGATGACAGGTCCGGTCACTAATGTTCTGTGGTCCTATGGTCGCTCAGCAACACGGCCAGTATTGTTGCAGACCGGACGCGAATAACAGGCCGATCGCCAAGAATGGCCCGAATGATATCGACGTCTGACCTGTCAATTGACGTCCGGCCAATTGCATGACACCGGCGCAGGCCAGCGCAGTCAGCGCAGCAATCATCAGAAGCACGGGAAGGCCGGCGACGCCGACCCAAATTCCGGCGGCCGCCAGGAATTTGACGTCGCCCAAACCAAGGCCCTGGATTTTCCTAAGTGAGAAATACAGTCTTCTTAGTAACCAGAACACGGCTCCGATGGCTGCAGCCTCGCATGCGGCTTCCAAACTGGCCGATGGACCGCCAATGACCAAGGCCTTCGACAGTCCCAGACCAGCAATCGTTAGATTCAACCAATTCGGAATGATGCCGTGGTCGATATCGATCCACGCAAGCACCCCGCTCAGCAAACAGAGCAGGACAAAATATCCGATGTCGACGACCATGCCTTGAATCCAATGAGCTCTGAAGTCGAAGAGCGCGTCCGACTTGCTTGCGGCTTCGTGGCGGAAGAACCCGTGAATAAGCCCTTGCGTTATCAGCAACAGAACGACGTTGAAATTGAAAAATATTCGGAAATGACTTTGTGACGACCGAGGTGAAATGCCGCCCGAGTCAGAGCTGGGTCACAAACTGACTAAAAGCCTGTGCCGTCTCTTTCCATTGGTTTTCCGACATCTCATTCGAATGTATGAGCGGTCGACGAGGCCGCGCCGGCTCCAATTGGTGTCATGCTGGAAAAACCGGAAAGCAGGCGCACATCACAGCGCGGCTCTCTTCAGCCGTCCGTACTCAAAAAATTGGAACATGTAGGAAAAATCGCGGAACGACGCGATCCCGTCACAAAACAGCAAACTGCGCGGGCAATATTACGCTGCTCGCGACGTGGGGTCGGGGAATGCGCATCGCGACGCGGGGATTTCAAAACATGAACGAGTTTTATCCGAGCTCTGCAGCCCTCGCGTTGCCAGGGCAGAGACCGCGCGCACGCCGCCGTCCGTGGACCGTCACATGTCTGCTGTCGCTCATGGTGGCGGCAGGGGCGGGAAGGGCGAACGCTGCGCCGCTCGACGAAGCCGCGGAGCGCTACCGGCCCCATGTGGTTGAGGGCATCGGTCAGGCCTTGGCGGGCGCGCGAGATTTGCGCGGCCGAATTGCCGCCAGGGATCTGGCCGGAGCCAGGAAGGCGTGGATCGCGGCCCGCGCCGGCTGGGAACGTTCTGAAGTCTTTACCGCCGGCTTCGTTCCCGAACTCGACGCCCAAATCGATGCCTGGCCGAACGCCCGGTCGGGCTTTCACGCGATCGAGGCGAAGCTGTTTGGGGCAAATCAAATCGATGTCGAGAGCGAGACCGATGCCCTGGTCGATCATCTGAGCAGCCTCCACGGCAAGCTTCACGACATTGATCTCACGCCGCAGGGCCTGCTGGATGGCACGGTGCGGCTCGCCTACGAGGTCGGCGAGAGCAAGTCCGACGGTGGCGAATCCCGCATCAGCGGGACGTCGCTGGACGACATGCGCAACAATGTCGACGGTATCGAGCTGGCTTATCGCACCATTTTCGCGGGCGCGCTCAAGTCGACCGACCCCAGGCTCGCAGATGCAGTGGACGGAAAGCTAGCGGAGCTCAGGACGCTCCTGGTGGTGCATAATCTGCCGGACGTCGATATTCCGAAACTACGCCGCGCGAGCGAGGAACTCGTGGTCGCGTTGCAAAACGCTTCGGCCAAGCTCGGGCTGCGACGGCCGACGCTGGAGGCAGCGGCGCGATGACGGTTCAAGGCTCGCGGATGGTCGTCGCGGTAGCGCTCGGATGTCTGCTGATTGGAGTTCACGGAAACGCCGGGGCCTTTCCGGTCGACGGTGATCAGACTGCACTGCCTCAGAAAACCGAACTCAACGAGGATGCGCTCGATAAGCCGCGCGAGATATTCCGGTCCGAAGCGGGCGGCGGTGGCAAATCCTATCTGGTCAATCTCGGCAATCTGGCTTTCAGTTCGCCGGGGATTCTCGGCGGCGTGGCGCGACAGGCCGGCGTGAGCTGCGGCACCTGCCATGTCAACGGCGCGGGCAACGCCATGTTCTTCATACCGAAAATGTCGACTCGCCCGGGTAATTTTGACACCACTGGCCCGCTGTTCAACCCGAAAGCCGACAATTTCGTGCTCGATCCGATCAGGATCCCGAGCTTGCGCGGCGCGCGCTATCTAGCCCCATATGGCCATGATGGCCGGATGTCGTCGCTACGCGATTTCGTCCGCAATGTCATCGTCAACGAATTTTCGGGTCTCGAACCGTCACCGGTCATCCTCGACGCCATCGTTGCCTATATCCACGACATCGATTTTCTGCCCAATCCCGTTCTCGGCCCCGGCGGGCGGTTGACGGGGCAGGTTAGCGATGCCGAGCGACGCGGCGAGGCACTGTTCCTGAAGCCGTTCCCGCACGATTCGAATCTGAGCTGCGCCGGCTGTCACGTTCCATCGGCCGCGTTCGTCGATCACAAGCAACACGATGTCGGCTCGGGCGGTCTTTTCAAGACACCGACGCTGCGCAATGCCGATTTCAACGCCCCATATTTCCATGACGGCCGCTATGACAGCTACGATGAGGTGGTGGCCCATTTCGACCGCGTGTTCGATCTCGGTCTGTCGGCGCCGGATCGGCGCGATCTGGTCGCCTATCTCACCGCGGTAGGCGACGGCGTACGGCCCTATGAGCGCGACGGCGCCGGTGCCGTGCTCAAGGAGATCAACGATTTCAGCCTCGTGCTTGGAACGGCAGTTCCTGCCAACGACCGGGAGATTGTCGCGCTTGCGGTTGACACCATAGGTCACGAATTGCGTGAGCTGACCGAACGCTATCCCGATCGAAAGAACACCAGCGTGTCGGGCGGCCAGCAAGAGCGCGGACTCGCGCGTGTCGCCCTCAAGGAACTCGTCCTGACCCTGCGCCGCATCGATATCGCCGCCGCCGAAGGCCGCTTCTCCGACGCAGCGGCCGAATACAAGAATTATCGCTACCTGATGGTCGCCGCCGTGCCCGCGCTGCTGGCCGGCGCCGAGCCATGGTCGCTGTTCAATCCCGCGGTCCATGACGCTCACTACGCGGCTCTGCGGCAAGTCCTGCGGACAAAGCACACCGCGCGCTGATTCTTAATCACCACGAAGGTCCAGATCGGATGATCGCGGCAAGCGACGACCCATCGACGTCCGACCGTGCTGCAATTGTCTTGACGGTGAATTTCTTTGGGATCGTTCTAAATTTTTTTCCGACCTTCATACCTCCGAAACGCGAGCGTCATGTTCGGCCACTAAGCACGCCAAGGCGAACTTAAACCTCTGGAGTCGACGATGAAACTATCATTCGATTTGAGAAATAGATGGCGTGCCACGACCGCGTTGTGTGTCGTGTCGACGCTAGCAATTGTTAGCGCCAGTTATGGTGCTGAATGGGGCCGGAGCAGCTGGGACAAGCGCAAACATGACCCGCATCACCACAGCGGTCAGGACAATGGCAACAATAACGACCATGACCACGGTCATGACAATCAGGACAATGACCACGGCCACGCAACCACCGAAAGCCCGATCAAGCATGTCATCGTCCTGATCGGCGAGAATCGCGGTCTCGATCACACCTTCGGTGTGTACCGGCCGAAGGGAAAAGGGCAAACGATCTCCAACCTGCTGTCCAAGGGCATCGTCAACGAAGACGGCTCGCCGGGTCCGAACTTCGCGCTGGCGCAGCAATTCTCCGTCGGGGCCCAGCCGGCCTATTACATTGGCGCTCCGAAGGTCGCGAAGTTTCCCTACAGCGCGGCCAACGTGATGCCGCAGCCTAACACCGCGGGCACTCCGACGACGTCGCGGGACACGGCGCCGCCTTTCAGGACCATTGCGGAAGCCAGCGTCGAAAAGGACATCGACCCGTCCGATCTGGATATCCTGACGACCGGCGCCAGCAATCTGCCGACCAATTCCCTGGACACCCGCGTTCCCGGCGCCGGTGCTCTCGCAGGTCCTTTCCCGTTGCAAGGTCCTGCCATCAGCGACGACGACTACACCGGCGACACCACGCACCGCTTCTACCAGGCATGGCAACAGCAGAACTGCAGCATTGACAACGCAACCAAGCAAAATCCGACCGGTTGCCTCAGCGATCTGTTCCCGTTCGTGATGGCGTCCTATTCGGCGACCAACAAGAGCCAGGGCAACTCGATGGGATTTTACAACGCGGAGCAGGAGCAGGCTCCGGTGCTGAAGATGCTGGCCGATCGGTTCACGCTGAGCGACAACTTCCATCAGTCGTTCCAGGGCGGAACCGGTGCCAACCACTTCATGCTCGGGACCGGCGACGCAGGCTATTGGAGCGACGGCAACGGCAATGCCATCGCCCCGCCTGCCAACGTGGCGACCGCGAATCCGAATCCGAAGCCGAATACCGTCAACCAGTACACGGTGGATGGCAATTTCAGCGCATGCGCTGATATCTTCCAGCCGGGTGTTCAGCCGATCGTGAGCTATCTGGAGCATTTGCCGTACGCAGCAGAGCCGAACTGCAAGCAGCGCCACTACTACATGCTCAACAACGTCAACCCGGGCTTCTTGCCGAACGGTGCCCCGGCGGGCGGAACCACTCTTCCGCCGCAAACCGTCCGGACCATCGGCGACGCCCTGATCGAGAAGAAAATCTCGTGGGCATATTACGGCGGTGCGTACAATGACGCCGTGGTTCTCTCGAATGAGGCGGTTGCGGCAAATCCGACAAGCCCCAACTTGGGCGCGGCGGCTCTCACCGACCCGGCTCATGCCCTCGGCGTCGCCTACTGCCAGATCTGCAATCCGTTCCAGTATGCCAAGTCGATCATGGCAGATCCTGCGGTTCGGGCAGCGCATATCAAGGATACCGCCGACTTGATCACGGCCATTAAGAACAACACTCTGCCTGCAGTGTCGTTCGGCAAGCCCGATGGTCTCCTCGACGGTCATCCGCAGAGCTCGAAGGTCGATCTGCTCGAGGCCTATCTGTTGAACGTCCTTGGTGCCCTCGACGACAATCCCAGGCTCAAGGCCGAGACGGCCGTCCTCGTCACCTTTGATGAGGCCGGTGGCTACTGGGACTCGGGCTTCGTCCAACCGCTCGACTTCTTCGGCGATGGGCCGCGGATTCCGTTGCTGGTTCTCTCGCCTTATTCGACCGGCGGAAAGATCCATCACGGTTATGGCGACCACGTCTCGATCCTGAAGTTCATCGAGCGCAACTGGAAGCTCCAGCCGCTGACGACCCGCAGCCGTGACAATCTTCCCAACCCGAGAATGGCGAAGAACAATCCTTACGTGCCGACCAACAGCCCGGCGCTCGACGACCTGTTCGATGCGTTCGACTTCGACCATCCGGTCACTCAGGCCTTTACCGAGTGAGCGTCATAACGATCACGTGTACTTCGTGATCTGACTTTGTGGTGGCGCCGATCGGGCCGTGCGGCTCGATCGGCGCCGCTTTTTTGTCCCGTTCCAAATGACGGATTCATGCGATGGCCAAAGACTTCTCGATCTCTTTGCCCTCATGGCTGAGCCTGCTTAGCCTCATTGGTGCCCTTGGCTGTGGATACGCGGCGGCGCAGGCGAAGCAATTTTCGGCCGATCTGGTCCGCGCCACACCTCATGATGGGGCGGCCACGTCTGCCGGCAAGCTCCGTGTCTTCGATGACAAGGTCCGGATCGAAATGCCGGATTTTCCAGACGGGTTCTTTCTGATCGATGGCGCGAGCCGCGCCGCCTATTTTGCGCGGCCGGGTGAACGGGTTTTTATGGATGCCCGGCAATCGAGCCCGCTGACCCATTTGTTTGTTCCGGTCGACGTCGGCGACCCCTGCCTGCAATGGCAGGCGATGGCAAAGCTCGCAGGCGCCACCGACGGGAACGACGCTTGGAGATGCGAGCGTGTCGGGGAGGAGTCGGTCGACGGACACGGTGTCGTCGCCTACCGGGCGATATCATCCCCTGGTCGGGACATCCTTGGCTGGATCGATCCGAACCTCAGATTCCCGCTGAGAATCCGACTGCAAGACGGCACGTCAATCACTGCGAAGAACATTCGCGAGGAGCCGCAGTCCGCGCGCCTGTTCGAGATTCCGTCGGGCTTCCGGAAGTTCGATCCCGAGGCCCTCATCAAACGCATCAAGCAGAGTGACGTGTGGGTCGATGGGCCGCCGCCGTAACGCGATTCCGTTCGACCGGGCCAGAAACCGGCACATCTTTGTGCAGCGACCGATGCGTTCTTCCGCTAGAGTGAGTGGTTTGCGAACGCGAATCCCACCATCATCAGCCCGATTGCCGCGATCCAGCCGCCGAAGGCACGGATGGCGATGCCCCTCCAGGCCATTGAGGCTCCGGCGTCGTCCGGCCGACGAAAGGCCAGCGTCACGGCCATGGTGAGCGTGATCGCGGCGTAGCCCACGCAAGCCAGACCTGCCGCGAACAGCAGCCGATTGGTGTCGGACCCAACATCGCCTGCATTCGCGGCGCCGCGCATCACGGCTAAACCAAAAGCGATTACACAGAGCAGGGCGGTTGGGATTCGAGGTGCTGCCGCCAGCAGCAAACCCAGTACCAGAATCATTCCGGCGTCCGCTACCGGCCCTGCTGAAACGAAACCGGTCGTTCGCCCCAAAACCAGACCAGCCAAAAGTCCCAGCGGGAACGCCAGCACGAGCCAGCGTCCCTTTGAGGCGCCAAGCGAGCCCGCCAACACACCCATGGCGACCCACAGGATGAGATCCTGGAGATCGGTTAACGGATGCAAGGCGCCGGTGTAAAAGTCGCCGAGGCGCGAGGCGACGATGTGCGCGTCCGCCGCTTGTGCCGAAGCAACCAGTGTCGCGATTGCGATCGATGCGCGTGCCAGCCCGTATGTCATGCGATCGCACCAAGGCTTTGCGCGAGGAAATAGCAACCGAGCGCAGCGATCACCACGCCGAGCCCCTGAATCAACCGGCCGCCCGCAGGCCAGCGCGTCAACGTGCCGATCATGATCCCGCACAAGTGGAGCAGGCCGGTGGCTGTGACAAAGCCGACGCCGTAGGCCAGCGGATTGGCCGAGTTCGGAAGCTCGGCCCCGTGCGCGTGTCCGTGAAAGACCGCGAACACGGCGACGACGATCGCGGCGACGGCGAATGGCAAACGGAGGCGCCCCGCGACCGCCGCACCCAGAACCAGGGCCGACAGCGCGATCACGACCTCCGGCATCGGCAGAGGAATGCGCAGCACGCCGAGAACACCGCCGATCGCCATTACCAGCGGAAACGTGATCGGCAACACCCAGATTGCCGGCGCCCCAAGCTGCGCGCCCCAGATCCCGACCGCGACCATCGCAATCAAGTGATCCATCCCGGTCAGCGGATGCAGCAGCCCGCTGGCGAGACCGCCGGTTACGCCGACTTGCTCGTGCGCCAATACCGGTTGCGCCAGCACGAGGGCCGCGAGCGCAATCGCGAGGCGCGGAAATATGCGAAAGGACATGGTTCGGCCGTTTCCTGTCATGTGGTGGAAAGGACGCGCAAGAGGCGGCCTAAAAACCAGAACATCGATACCGCCCCGATCGCGTAAGCCGGTAGCACGTTGCCCCAGCGTGGCAGGACGGCGTCGAGGCGGCGGTGCGCCCAGAACAGGGCCAGTACCAACAGCACAAAAGCGAGTTGCCCGAGCTCTACGCCGACGTTGAAAAAGAGCAGGGCGGCCGGCAGCAGGCGGTGTTCAAGCCCCAATCCCGCCAACGCGCTTGCGAAGCCGATGCCGTGAACCAGACCGAAGCTGAATGCGACAGCCCAGGGGTAGCGCGCGGTCAGACCGGTTTCTCCACGCTGCTGTTTCACGATTTCAACGCCCACGAATACGATGCTGAGCGCGATGCAGGCGTTGAGCGGGCGTTCCGGTACGCCGATAATTCCAAAGGCCGCGGCCGCAAGCGAGGCGCTATGTCCGATCGTGAAGGCCGTGATCGTCTTGACCAGTCGCCACCCGCCGCCCACGATCCAGATCAACCCCAGCACGAATAACAAATGGTCGGCGCCCAGCAAGATGTGGTCGATCCCGTAATTCACATAGGTCCTGGCCAGTTCGATCCAGGTCTGCAGCGTCGGAGCGCCGGTGCCGAGCAACGAAACCACGGGGTTCGCGGTCGAGATCGTGTAGCTGCGCGGCTGGTCCGCGATTGGAATGATCTTGATCAGCACCGCGGACATGTCGGCGCCGAGATTGGTGATCGTGATCGGCCCGACCAGCCCCTTCTCGCCGCAATTCATCTCCGGCAGGCGCAGGAAACAGTGCGGCGGCACCCGCAGGTCGACGCGCGCGGCGCCGATGGCGGGCTCCATGGTCCAGCGGCCAACGAAGGCCCCGGGCCGAACCTCGCGGAATTCGATCACGCCCAGCGTCGCTTCGTGCGCGCAAAGCTCTCGCGGAAGGGCCGTCGCCAGGAGGAGCAGCAGGGCTGCCGCCATCAGTCGGAGCGCCGTCATTGCTCGTACCGTACGGCATAGCCCGCCTTCAGGCG
The DNA here is from genome assembly GCA_035490095.1 of Bradyrhizobium sp. Classification (GTDB taxonomy): domain Bacteria; phylum Pseudomonadota; class Alphaproteobacteria; order Rhizobiales; family Xanthobacteraceae; genus Bradyrhizobium. The sequence goes on along the minus strand of DATHHQ010000593.1, from coordinate 17,649 downwards.
GCTCACCGCTTCCCAGGCCCGCTTGCGGGTCTCGTCCGTCAGCCAGAGTCGGACGGCTTCGTCCCGAACGCCGTCGAGATTGGCAAGCAGGCCTGCGCGCCGGGAATCGAGTCGAACGACATGCCAGCCATCCTTGGACTGAAGTATTTTCCATTGTCCCAGCGGCAACGCCAGAAGCGCATCGCGGAAGCCTTCGCCAAAGGAGGCGGCCAGGCTTGCGACCGGACGTCCGAGAATGGCGCGCGTCTGCTTCTGGAGATCCTCGGATTCGTGCTGCCCCTCGATCTCCACGAGCTGACGTTGCGCCGTCATCTCGTCGGTCGGCGGAGTCTGGTAAAACCCGACACGCTCCTGCTCGTCGAACCGCCCGTGATTATCCGCAAACCACGCGCGCAGCTGATCTTCCGTCGGCTGTGGGACGCGGATCTGGTCGAAGATCAGCAACTGCAGTTTGAAGGCGACGCGGTCGCGGATCATGTCGTCGCCGCGGTCGACGCCAAGCGCCTTGCCCTCACGGTAAAGAATCTCGCTCGCGACCCAGCTCTCGATCATCTTCTCCATCTCGGCATCGGAAGGTGTGCGCGATTTGTCTTCGTCGAAATTGTCAATGAAGGATTGCCGCATTGCCTTGGACACGGTGATCACTTTGTCATCCCTCGGCGGCGGATGCAGAACGGCATCGGCACCAAAGATCAGCGCCCCGAGCACAACGAAATGCAGCAGCGGTTCGCGCCACAGAAAGCGCGCGGCGCCAGTCACGATCGGTCGCAAGCAATGTGTCAAGTGATTTGTCGGATCGACGGCGCCGCGGTCGGGTTTTTCGTTGGAAGATATCCGAAGGCTTTGATCGGTGGGCAGCGCTGGTGTTGTCATATCTTGTTCACAATCTTTCACGGCACGGCACGGCGCGCGCAGCCAGGCTGGTGCGCGCAGCCTTATGCAACGGCGCAATCAGTCTGTCACTTGCCAATCGAGCAGCTCATGAAAAAAATCGAAAGCCGAATGCCGATTTTTTTTGAGGACTGTTCCTTCCAAAATAAAACCTTCACCAAACTGTCTCCGAGTTCTGATTTTTGTGAGCCATAGAGAAATTCGCGTACCGCGCATCGCGAGCTATTTTTCGGTTTTCAATTGGCGCGCATCGGAAATCGCTAAGGGGGCGATCAAATGTTTCCATCTGCTAAAACAATTTTGCTGACGGCTGCTTCGGTCTCGCTGGCTTTGACGCACACCGCCACGGCCGACGATCGGGGCGGAGATAAACCCAGGGCCAACCCGTATGTCGCTGGCGACATGCACAATCACAATACCTGCACCGACGGTTCTGTTTCGGCCGGCTACGCGATCGACCGTTCGGTCGCCACTGGGGTCGCCGCCGGCGGCGGCGCCAATTTTGATCTCGATTGGTTCACCCTTGGCAACCATGGCGGTGCGGGCAACCGCGACTGCCGCTTCAGCGACAACAGCGCCAACCTGCCGGGCGATCCGACGACCACCTGGAGTCAGACGCTTGGTCAGACCATCGATGGCATCACCATCACCAGCCTGAAGGGTACGCCGAACGGTACCGGCAGCAGCGCTACGATGTGGCGTTGGCAGTCGATCAAGGAAGTTGAATATCCGATCATCGTCAACCGCACACCGATATACAACAAGGTGCTCGTCGAAGGGTTGGAATGGATCGTTCCAGGCCACGAGCATACCGACGTCGCGGTGATCGCCGGACAGAATCCGCGCGGACACGGCAACGCCGACAAGATGGCCGAGTACGAATTCCGCTTTGACCGCGCCGATGCCGACGCGGTCGGCTTGCTGGATGGTGAAAATGGTCAGGTTTGGCCGGGCAAGGACAACGTCAACAATAGCGGCACGGCGGGTCATCAAAAAGCGGTGTCGGGCGTAACGTGGCTGCAGACGCGCTATCCGCTGCAATCCTATGCTATCCCGACCCACACCGAACGCGCGGGCGTATTCAATCCCACCGGCAGCAACGGTTACAACATCGAGCATTTCCGCGACTTCAACAATGCGGGCCCGACCGTCGCCTTCGGCATCGAATCTCCCGGTCATATGGCCCAGGGCTCTATCTCTGGTGGTTCGGGTTCCTACGGGACTGGCGCGGTCGGCGGCGGCACCTATGGACTCAGTGGCGTCTATACAGCGAAGGTGGGCGGGCTGTGGGACGGCCTGCTCGGCGAAGGTCGCAATTTCTTCATCTATGTCAGTTCGGACTGGCACAATCGCGGCGCGGGTGGCGCACGTGACGCCTTCACAACCAGCGACTTCATACCGGGCGAGTACACCAAGCTCTACGTTCCGAATTCCGAGCGTTTCCGGGCGCAGTCGATCGTCGACGGCATGCGTTCAGGTAACTCATATTCCGTCAACGCCGACATCATCGGGCCGGATCTCGTGTTCCGCGCCAGGGGACGTGACGACGACTGGAAGACCATGGGTGAAACGCTGGTCGTAAGGCCTGGCGAAAAAATCACGGTCGAGATGACCATGACCGTTGCGGCCAAGAACAACAGCCCGTACAGTTTCAACAATCCGCTGTTGCAGCAGGTCGGCATCCACCAGCCGCTGAACAAGCCGTCGCTCGACCATGTCGACCTGATCACCGGCCGTATCGCCGGCGTGATCCCGCCCGGCAGCCCGGGTTACGCAGTCCCGAATGCCGGTGGCGTCGCGGGAGCGTCGATCGTGTACAACCCGACAACCACGATTTCGCAGCAGATCCACGCCAACAACATGCGGAGCAAGCGGCTGCGGGACGGCTCAACGCAGCTGACATTCACGACCACGTTCACCGCGGGTGCTACACCGAGCTATATCCGCGCCCGCGGTACCAACATTCCGGTCGCAACGCCGAACGTCACCGACAGCGCCGGCAGCCCGCTCCTCGACGTCAACAATGCTCTGGTAAGTTGTACAGACCCGGCATGCCCGACGCATTTGGCTGCCGTCAACGGCGTCAAGAAGGTGACCTTTGACGTTCAGGCCTATTCGAATGTCTGGTTCTACGCGAACCCGATCTTCATTCGGCCTGAAGGTTCGTCGAAGCTGCTGGTTGAAAAGAATGCGGACCTCGCACGGAGGCTTGCTGAGCGTGCCGATAACGATCACGACGGGCACGGTCATGACCACGACCACGATCACGACAGACATGATCACGACGGACGTGATCATGACGGACGCGATCACGACCGCGATTAAGATCGGGGAGTGTGGCGGTGCAGGACATTCCCTGCGCCGCCAGCTCTTTCCTACGCCAGGATACAGCTCCCGTCGCGCTTCAGCCGGTTTTCTAGAGACCAATGCAGCGTCGAATGAACACTTTAATGGTTTGTCTTGCCGTCTGCCTCACAGGCGGCGCGGTCACGCCATGTAGCGCCAATCCCATCTCGGTCGAACCAACCAGGGAAAGTTGCGAAGCCGCAGTGGAGCAGACGCGCGCTCTGGCGGCGGCTTTGGCTGCAGACGATCTCTCCCGTTATTTTGCCGAGCGCGATCTGCACCAGGCAATGATCGAGGCCGGTAACGGTGAGTTTGATGATTGCCTGGATATGACAGCGCGCGCAATGGACGAAATAAAAGAACGGCGCCACACGTTGCAATCCGGCGAGAAGTTGAAGGTCCTGCAGTCCAACGAATAGTCTGTGCGGCAGACGCTCTTTGCGGTGGTGCAGAAGCCATCGACCGGACAGGGTGGAATTCCGGCGCTTCATCGTGATTGTTTTCCGCGACCGTTGCATGAACACTCTCGCGCGCGCATTGTTCGGCGCATTTTTTAAAGAAGTGTGGACCTTTAGACATGGATCAGATCGAGCCGCTTTTCGCAATCCCTCTGTTACGTTCGCCGCAGCTGCTTAGTCCGGCGCTCAACGAGGCCGCCGTGGCCGCGATCCGCAACGCCCGGATCGAAAGCAATCTGCGCTCGGATCAACTGTTCCACACCGAAGTCGCGGATCCGCGCGATAACAAGCTGTTTCAAGAGATCGCCGATCTGGTTGGCCCGAAGCTCGTCGACTTCGGCGTTCTGCTGTTCGGTGAGAAGCTGCGCTGGACCGTCAAGGAGATGTGGACCAACATGCTCGAGAAGGGAGGAAACCAGACGCTGCACTCCCACGCCAATAGCTTTGTCTCAGGCATCATTTACCTCACGCCTTCGCATCCGGCGTGCAGGACGGTGTTCATGCGGCCGCTCGGCGGGTCTGATTTTTCCTTCCGCCATCACACACGAAGTGCCGCGATGGGACCTTTCAACGCCGGCAAGTACGTGTTGCCCGAGGCCGAACCGGGAGATCTCGTGCTGTTTCCCAGCTACCTCTATCACGAAGTGCCTAGAAATCAGGGCGAGCAGAGGATCACGGTCTCCTTCAACGCCATTCCCGACAGCCTGGATTGCTGGGGCTACCGGATCAACTTCGCGCCCTGAGCCGAATTGCGCTGGGCGGTCTGCGCGGTCATTGGCCGAATTCTCGCGACAAGATCTCCCGTGCTTCGCCGCGTGACGGCGCCGCGTCGTTGATCGCGTGCAACAAGCGCGCGGCCGCGGTCCGGTCGGACGCGATCAATGACCGCGCCATGCCGATCAACGGCCCATAGGCGGGGTCGAACTCCGGGCTGAGACGGAGCGCATCGAGGAGTCCGGGAGACGCCGCCTCGATCAAGGCGGCGCCACGCGGATCGCCTGGCAGCGCCGTGCCGGCATCGAGGAAGCGGTTGCGCGCGCGCCAATAGGCCGCAAGCCGCTCGTTCAGCGCATCTCGCGTTGGCTCTGCCAGGAGTTCCGCCGGATCGGGCCGCAACGCCTGTGTGACGGCGCGCAGCAGGGCCCATGGCGGAGCCGTCAGCGCCTGCACATTGCGGCGCGCATCGAAAGTTACAAAAGGATAGTCGTCGGTGTTGCGAGGCCCTTGGCCGGCAAAGGCGGACAGCGCACGCGGGCCTGCAAGATACTGCCCGAGCAAATCCATCGATGTCTCAAAGCCCAACCGCCGCGCGACAGGCCTGACGGCCGGATCGCGAAGCCGCGCGTCCAGCGCGTCCAGATCGAGGGTGCCACCATCGCGAGGGCCGATCAAGGCGAGCATCGGCGTGCGAACGCTATAATGGTTGAGCCAGGCTGAACCGCCAGGGTAGATCTCCAGAAATCCGCGGACGATCGCGCGCAACGATGGCAGATCAAGCTGATACAGGGGCAGCCACTGGCAAAACACGCCGCCTTGAGCCAATCGTCTTCGCACTGTCTCGAAATGGTCGGTAGTATAGAGAGCGCCGCTGCCGTCCAGTGCCGGATGAAACAAGTCGGCGATGATCACATCGTATTGGGTGGTGTCCGCGGCGATAAATCGGCGCGCGTCGGCGACGGTCACCCGTGGTGCCGCGGCGGGCGCCCCCGGATCGGCGAACCAGGGCAACAACTCGACCACCTCGCGCGATAGTTCGACGCCGTGCACGTTCACGCCCGGCATCTGCGATCCACCGACCAGGGTGGCCCCGGTTCCGATGCCCAGGAATAGCGCCCGGTGCGGTGCCGGATGCAGCAACAGCGGCAGCATCGCCTGCCGATGGTCGGATCGCGCCGAACTTGTACCGCCCATGCGGAAGCGGCCGTTGACCTCCAGATATCGCGCCCCGAAAGCGTCATCGACAACGCTCGCCGTCACCATTGGCCCTTCACGAACCGCTAGCAGCGCGCCACCTGGAGGCACCCTTGTCAGAGAGGGAGCAGGGCGTACCCACAGCGCAACGGCGACGAGCGCCGGTGCCGCGGCCCAGACAAATGCGGCGCGACGGAGCGGGATCAAGAGCAGGTAACCCAGCGCTACAGGAATGATTGCGGTCCATGCGCCAAGGGTGGGAATGACGACCTGCGCCGTCAGCAGCGGCGCCACCGAGGCGCCGACGCTGTTGATACCGACCGCCCATCCCAGTGAGCCCCGCTGATCGCGTGTCCGCTGCGCCAGAAGGCCGAACAGGGCTCCCATGGCTGCGGAGGGCACAAGAAACAGCGCCATCGCGACTACCAGTTCTCCAGCGAGGCCTCCCTCCACGGCGGTCTCCGCGATGCGAGCGACGTAAGGCGTGAGGAACGCTGTCGTCAGACAGGCCAGGGCCGTCCCTGCGAGCAGGCCTCCCAGACTTGCATCCTGAACCCGGCGTCCGGCCCGTTGCCATGCAAGGCCTCCGGCCGCCGTGCCGAGCAGATAGGCCGCCAGCAATCCCGCAAAGGTGTAGATCGTGTCCTGCATCACCTGCGCCGCGAGTCTTACGACAAGGATCTCGAACGTAATTCCAAGCAGGCCGGTTGCGAACAAGGTGATTGTCAGGCGTGGCCCGCCAATCTGAGCCACCTCTTCGGTGGCTTCTACCGGTGTCCGACCTGCCGCCGATTCGAGCGCGAGCATCCCGAGGGCGCATACGGCGTTCACTCCGGCAAGACAAATAAGCGTGCCGGAAAGCCCCCATGCGGGCAACAGCAGGAAAGTCGAAATCAATGTGCCCGCGACAGCGCCGAGAGTGTTTGCACCATATATGCCGGCGCTGACGCGGGGATCACCGCGCGCCTCCCGTACAATCCGTTCAAGCGCTGTCAACGTTCCACCCATTGCCGCGGTTGCGGGTAACAGCACTAACGTCGGCAGTGCAAAGCTGGCCGCCCAAAGCAGGGCCGGCGCAGGCTCGGTGCCGAGCAGGGGCGACAAGGCCCGGCCAGCGATGGGCAGCAGCCAGACGCAGATCAAGCCCCAGAGCCCGATGACAGCCTCCAGCAAGACGTACGCCGTTCGCGGTGACCTGGCGCGCCGGATCGGGCGGTCGAGGACAAAGGCTCCAAGCGCCAGCCCGGCGAAGAACCCAGCGACTGCGCCCAGCACCGCCATCATTTCGCTGCCGAGCGCGAGGCTCAACTGGCGGGTCCACACGATCTCGTAGCCGAGGCCCGCGAAGCCCGACGCCGCCACGATGGGCATCAGCACCCAGCTAGAATCGATCCGCTGGCGAACCGATGCGGCTGGTCCCGCGCCGGCTCGAACTTCCGGTGCGAACCGATCGTCCGACGCCATCGCGCCGCTGTCCGGATCGGGTTGTATCATTGTCGTCCTTGTTCGCCGATAGATGCGACGGCGTTTGCCGCGTCAAGCTGTTATCTCCCAGAATTTGTGACACTGGTTTGACTGCCATATCGAACTGCGTGGTTTTCCGTCGGCGCGCGACCTAATGCTCGGGATATGTTCGAAAAGCGTCAACGGCGGGCTGGCGTCGCCACAGCGCCGCCCGAGGGATGGCGATTCATGATCCACAGATGGAAGCGGCTTGATACCGCACGGACCTGGGGCCGCCATCGCGCGTTCAGTCTCTTGCTAGCGGATCCGGTTCTGCGCTGAGCGCAACGCCAAATTCAAACCGAGACACGACCGTATTTCCTTCGGAGCTACCGGCGCGAGATACGTCCGAATGCGATGCTCGTGGAGACGCCAAGCAAACCCCAGAACAGCAGGCTGGTGAGCGTCACCACCACGATGAACCTGTGCGACAACGCAGCCGGAACCTCGCTGTGGGATTCCGGCGCGAGAGGCGCGCCAATCAGATGCGGCAGCGCGATCAGACCAAGGCCGAGAATCGCGGCCCATGCCGCGGGGCGGAAAGCCAGCAGGCAGAGCCCTGCGGCCGTTGCAGCAGCCGTGGCGATCCACCAAATCTGCCGTGCCGTCAGTTCGGCCACCGGCATGCCGGGCAATTCTGGCGGCAGACCAAGGCCGGGCGCCCCAGTAAACACCACAAAGCCGCCGAGCCCCCACAGCAGGCCTTCCCGCCACATCACCGGCCGGCCCCGGATCGCATAGATCCCGGTGAGCAGCAACGCGAAACCGATCGCAGTCAGGATGTTGGCCGCGACCGTGAAGGCGTTGCGCTGAAACCCATCTTCGGGCTCCCATTCGCTGTCATTGCTACCGGCATTATCGTGATGATGGGCGGCGCCATCGTGCTCATGTGCAGCCGGCGGAGCCTCGGCTGCAGCCTTGCGCTCGTAAACTTCGCTCTTCTGGATCAGCGGCACCGTTCCGAGGAATTGCGCCACTGAAATCACCGCGCCGACGATCAGCCCCGCAAGGGCGGCCGAAAACACGATAGATCTGAAAACCGGCATCTGTCGTCAGTGACAGGGAAACGCATTGGCGTGGCGGACATCGTGAGCGGCGTTATGAACCGCGCTGATGTGCGAGAAGCCGACCACGCCGACAATGAAAAGGCCAAGGGCCATCGCCAGTACGGCTTGAACGACGACGCTTGAATCGGCGGCGATAGCGGGGAGATGGGCGGTCTGGGATTGTTGCATGTCGATCCTCGTCGAAGACCATCATTTTAGCCGAGAACGACAGCCCGCGCGACCCTAATTTTTCAATTGCCGGGTGACATCCCGGCTGGTGAGGTGAAAGTTCGCCGTGTCCGCGACGCTGGCACGAAGCACCTTGGCGCGGGCTGCCGCTTGAAATGCCTTCTGGTGTGTCATGAAGAAGTCCACGCACTGTTGCGACGACGGCGCCGCCCGCAACAGCGTCCGGAACGCGCGACGGTGCACCATGCAGATGCCGCCGTGATCCGCCGGCTGGAATGCCAGCGCATCGATATCGTCACGCCATTTCGGCGTTTTGCTTGATGGCATCAGTCGATCATCTGCATGGACGGCGACAGCTTGTCGGGGCTTGCTGTCTACAGGGATGGCGCCCCAAAGTGGATTCAGATTCAACGGTTGACTCTCGTCACGGTCAGATGCCAAGTTCGTGATTGGTAGTGCCCGCAAGGGCTAACCAAGGGAATGCGGTGCGTGCACTCAGGTGCATAAATCCGCGGCTGCCCCCGCAACTGTAGGCGGTTAGCCGAAGACCATAAATACCACTGGAGATCGAAAAGTCTCTGGGAAGGTGGTCCGAGGCAATGACCCGTGAGCCAGGAAACCTGCTGCCGGTCATGGTCATGCGCGAACGCGTCGGGCGGGGTGCTCCGATGTCGCAAGAGTAGCCGGTACATCTGCCGCTAGGGGCGAAGGCAGAATGTAGCGGCAACCGCGCTGACGGATAAGTACTTCGCCGTCGAGCGGTAGCGTGTCGAATTTCTGCAGTCATGGCCATCTTGCGCCACGTGTTTCGTGCGCGCGTCTTTCCAATCAGAGCCACTGTGTCACGATCAAGCGCTGGTTGAGTTCGTCCGTCGCGTCGCTCGGCCTTATCGCTCTTTTTGCTTTCGGCGGCTCGGCTCCGGTTATGGCACAGGGCGCTCCGCAAGCGGAGAAAAGGCCTGACAGTCTCGGACCCGTGGTCGTCACGTCGCCGAAACGCAAGCCGTTGCGCAGAACCGAGTCGGGAACGCAGCGCAGTCGTACCGCCGCACGCGTTGCCGGTCGCCCCCGCACAGGGATAGCCGTTGCCGCGCCGGTCTCGGGCGGCGGCGAGGTTTTCCATACGCCTCTCAACACCAATGTTGTCGCCGACAGTGCGTCCCGGTTGGGGCTCACCGCGCGGCAGATTCCCGCGGCGGTCGAAGTAATCGACAAGCAGACGATCGAGGATCGCGGTCTCCGGACGACCACGGACGTGGCGCAGGCGGCCGTCGGCGTCACCACCGGCGACGCGCCGGGAGCGCCGGCCTCGTTCTCCATGCGGGGCTTTACCGGAACCCAGATCAACACACTTTATAATGGCATCAAGATCGGTCCGTCGGAGATGACGGGCCGCATCATGGATACGGCCAATCTTGATCGCGTGGAGATCCTGAAAGGGCCGGCTTCCTTGCTCTCCGGTGAAGGCGCGACTGGTGGTGCGATCAACTATGTCAACAAGGTGCCACACACCGGGCCGATCACAAACGATGCCTTCATGGGCTACGATTCGTTCAGGGGTTACCGGGCGGGGTACGGCTCCGGCGGAAGCACGTTGATCGACGGACTGGATTATCGTTTCGACATCAGTCACTCGAACGACAAGAGTTTCATCGACGACACCTATTCCAGGCTCAGCAATGTGTCGGGCCAGCTGAACTACAAGATGACCGATAATTTCAAGGTCTGGGGCGCGGTCGAATACAAGCAGGATAAGGACCGGTTCTATTGGGGAACACCGCTGGTGCCGGCCAATGCACCCGGCATTGTCCCGACCAGCGGAATCGTTTCGGGAACGTGGTCTAATTATTACCTCAACGGGCGCACCGGCGTTCCAAACCCGGTCACCATCGATGCTCGCACCCTGACAACAACCTACAACGTGCTCGACAATCACAGCGGAGCGAACGAGCTTTGGCTGCGCAGCGGTTTCCAGTGGGACATTGCCAGCAACGTCCAGCTCAAAAGCCAGGTTTATGCCTACAATGCGCAACGTCACTGGTTCAACAACGAGATCAATTCGTTCATCGATGACCCCGCAAGCCCGAACTTTGGACAGGTTTATCGCGAGCGTCTTTCGGTCGACCACGACCAGAAACTCTACGGCAACGTCACCGACCTGACGGTGAATACCGACGTTGCCGGATTCGACAACCGCTTCGTGGCGACCGTTGTGGCCAGCAGTCTGCAATTCAACGTCGTCCAGGACGATTTCTTCAACAACGATATCGTCAATCTGGTCAACCCCGATCGTGGCCTCTATGGCACACAGGAAACCAAAAATTTCTACACCCATGTCGACAATGTTTCGCTGTCGCTCGAGGATCGGATCAAGCTCACATCGAATTTTGCCCTGATCGGCGGTATCCGCGTCGAAGAGATCAAGCTGGCGCGCACCGCGTTCGATGTTAGGGGCGCGCTTCGTGATGGCTACCCGTTCTCAACCACTTTCACGCCGGTGACGGGTCGCGTGGGCTACACGTGGGAAGCGCTGCCGGGGATGACCTTCTACAGCCAGTACGCCACCGCTGCCGATCCCACGGTCGCCAACATTTTCAATCTGCGCCCGACCACGCCATTGCTTCTGACGACATCGCGCATTTATGAAACCGGCCTGAAATTGCTTTCTTCAGACAAGAAAGCGGAATTCACGGTGTCGGCGTTCGATATCGAACGCAAGAACGTCTATGTCCCGGAAAGCGGCATCCTGTTCAACGTCGCCGGAAAGATCGCATCGAAAGGCTTCGAGGCCGCCGCCGCGGTGAACCCGTTCGGCGGATTGAGGCTTTGGGGCAACGCCGCCATCGTTCGATCGCGGTTTGTCAATTTTGACTTCATCGACGGCAACGGAGTGTCCCAATCCTATTCGGGAATGACCCCTCCGAACGTCCCGAGCTTTGTCGCCAACGCAGGGGCATCCTATCGTTTCGAAACCGCCTTGCCGCTGGAACTGGGCGCATCGGTCCGCCATGTCGGCGACCGGTTTAATTTCCAGGACAACTTCGTCACCATGAACGCCTATACGCTCTACGACGCCTACGCTTTTCTCGACATTCCGAAGTCGGTTTTCAACGGCGTCAATCAAACCCGGATCACCTTCCGCGTCAAGAACCTCACCAACAAGCTCTACGCATCGTGGGGTGATCCCGGATACACCGACCAGATCATCCTCGGTGCCCCCCGCAGCTACGAGGTGGCCGCGTCGTTCAAGTGGTAAGCCGTATATGCGCGCAGTGACCCTGGTTCACCGCTGGTTGGGTATCCCGCTTTGCCTGTTGTTCGCGATGTGGTTTGCCAGCGGCATCGTCATGCACTTTGTTCCGTTTCCCACTCTGACGGAAGCGGAGCGACTAGACGGGCTGGCGCCGATCGAGCTGCCTCAGGTATTGCACAGCCCGAGCGAAGCCGTGCAGGCCAGCGGCATCAAGGATGTCACCCGCGTGCGTCTGCTGCAACGAAGCGATGGGCCGGTCTTTCTGGTGTCCGCCGCATCCGGCGTGGCCGCGTTTCGCGCCGGCAATCTTTCGCCCGCGGCCTTGCCGACGCAAGGTCTGGCGCTGGCTGTGGCACTGGATCACGCCCGCAGGCGCGGAATGGATGTGGCGCAGGCGGAGGTTTCCGCGCTCACCGCGATTGATCAATGGACCGTTTCCGGCGGTTTCGATCTGCACCGACCTCTGTTTCGGATCTCGCTCAATGATCAACCCGACACCGAGTTCTATGTGTCATCGACAACCGGTGAGGTGGTGTGCGATACGACGCGCCGCGAACGATGGTGGAACTATGTCGGCAGCGTCGCGCACTGGATTTATCCCACCGCATTGCGCAGCAGGCCGGCTGTATGGAACGCAACGGTGTGGTCGCTTTCCCTCGCTGCGTTAATTACGGCACTCGCCGGAAGCATGCTTGGCATTCTCAGGGTAAAAACGACCGGCGGCCGCATCGCCTCTCCGTATCAGGGTTGGCAAAAGTGGCACCATGTTCTCGGGCTGGTGTGCATGATCTTCGTGCTGAGCTGGATTTTCAGCGGCTGGCTCTCGATGGATAGCGGCCGGCTGTTCTCGACCGGTGCGCTCACAGCCGAGGAAGCGGGAAAGATCAACAGCGTGCCGGCGTGGGATACTCTGCCGAACGACGAATGGCGGTCCGCTTCGGTAGCCGCCAAGGAAATCGAATGGTTTGTCTTCAATGGAAAATTCTACCGGCGTGAACGAACGGGCCTTGATGCGCAGCGCCTGTTTTTGGACGGCTCCGGTGCTACCGGAGCGCCGGCCGCGCCACGGGAATTTCTGGCATCCCGCGAGGTCGGTGCGTTTGTCGCGCGCCTGGCGCCTGGCTGTAACGCTCCCATCATTGTTGCCGCTGACGATAACTACGGAATCTCCTCATTAATGCCGCATGCACCGATCTATCGATCCGTATGCCAGGACATCTGGTATCAAATCGATGGCGCCAGCGGCGCAATTCTGGAAAGGCTTGATCCATCGCGGCGGGCCTATCGCTGGCTCTACGGCGCATTACACACGATGGATATTCCTGTGTTAGTCGCTCATCCGGTGGTACGAAGCGTGCTGATTGTGCTGTCGTGTGGTTTCGGCTTCGTTTTCAGTATCACAGCCATCCTTATCAGCTCACACAGACTGGGGTTCCCATTCTCTGCCTCCCGGTCGTCACGGCCAACGCCATGATCCCGGGATCTCCATCAGACATGTCTCATCCTTACATCGGGTTGACCCCAGCGACCCCGGCGGCTAGCGTTCCCAGTGATGGTCCTTCCGCGTGGAAGGTGAAAAGGGAAGCCGGTGCGATTGTTTTCAACGCCGGCGCTGCCCCCGCAACTGTAAGCGACGAGCCCTCGCCGGTGCCACTGGGAATTCCCGGGAAGGCGGCGATCAGGCAGCGACCCGCGAGCCAGGAGACCTGCCATCACGAACTGTGCTTTGGAGGCGTCGTCGGGGCGGGGTGCACCGGGCGGGAGCGAGCCGGACGGCGCGTATGCCCTCGGCGCGACCCAACAAAGCTCGCGGCCGCTAGCGGCCCTGGTGTGAGCCTATGATGGATCGCGAAAACGCGGATCGAGAGCCTGCTGAATTGACGTTGGTCGAGCCATCGCGCGCAAACGCGCCGAGCGGGGTCACCGTCGTGAGCGTTTGCATTACCTGCAAGACCGCCGACGGCGCCATCGTGGTCGGCCCGGACATGTTCGAATCGGTGAAGGCCGCGATTGGCGAATCCGATCGGAACGTGCAGGTTCGGCCGGTGCAATGTCTCAGCGTCTGCAAGCGACCTGCGACGGTCGCGGTGTCGAGTTCGGACGGCTACACATTCCTGTTCGGCGACCTGCAGACCGAGAGTGGTACCGCGGCCCTGGTGTCCTTTGTGCAGTCCTACCAAAAATCCGACTATGGTCTGGTGCCATGGCGCGAGCGCGCCGAGGTGTTGCGCAAGGGCATGGTGGCGCGGGTGCCGCCGATAGGCTGGTCACCGGACGATGGAAGCGCGCCGAAATGACAGCGCTTGCTACCACGCTGGTGCTAGGGGGCGCGCGCTCCGGCAAATCCGCTTTTGCCGAGAAGATGATCGGCGATAGCGGACTTACGCGGATTTACCTTGCTACGGCGACCGCTGATGATGACGAGATGCGAAATCGTGTCGTGCATCACCGTATGCAGCGTGGCGATGGCTGGATCACCGTCGAGGAACCGCTGGCGCTGGTCGATGCGCTAACGCGAGAAGCGACCCGTGGGCGTGCCGTGCTGGTGGACTGCCTGACATTGTGGTTGTCAAACCTGATGTTTGCGGAGCGCGATCCCGATGTAGAAGCGCGCCGGCTCACGCGATTTCTCGGCGTGGCGAAGTATCCCGTGGTGCTGGTGTCCAACGAGGTCGGCCTTGGCCTAGTGCCGGAGACCCCGCTTGGCCGCAACTTTCGCGACGCCCAGGGGCGCCTGAACCAAATCGTCGCCGCCAACGTTCCCAATGTCGTGTTCATCGCAGCCGGGCTTCCGCTCTGGCTCAAGCGTTCGTCTTAAGGAGAACTGGAATGTCCCGTGTCCCCGTCACCGTGCTCACCGGATTTCTCGGCGCCGGCAAGACCACGCTGCTGCGCTCCTTGTTGACGCAAGCCGATGGCCGCCGCATCGCTGTGATCGTCAATGAATTCGGCGACGCCGGTTTCGACGGCGGGCTGGTCGAGGAATGCGCGGCGAAAGCCTGCGCACCCGGCGATATCGTCGAACTCACCAACGGCTGTATCTGCTGCACCGTCGCCGACGATTTCATTCCGACCATGGACAAGCTGCTATCGCGCGACCGGCGGCTTGACGCCATCGTCATCGAGACCTCCGGTCTTGCATTGCCACAGCCGCTGCTCAAAGCCTTCGAGTGGCCCGCGGTGCGCACCCGCGCCACTGTCGACGGTGTCGTCACGGTGGTCGACGCGCTGGCTTTGTCTGAAGGGCGCGTCACGATCGACGAGGATGCCGTTGCTGCCCAACGGGCTGCGGACGACTCGCTCGATCACGACGATCCGATTGAGGAAGTATTCGAGGATCAGCTCGCCTGCGCCGATCTGGTGGTGCTGTCGAAGAGCGATCTCGTTTCGCCGGCCGCCCTGGCGCAGATCGAGGCCCGTCTCAAATCCATGCTGCGGCCGGGCGTCAACATCGTGCGCTCCAGGGGCGACCTGGCGCCGCTGGTCTTGATAGGGCTGAACTCCGCCGCTGAAGACGACATGGCCGCGCGGGCCGGCCATCATGGCGAGGAGGAAGAACACGACCACGACGATTTCGACAGTATCGTGGTGATGCCGTCAGCGGCTGTCAGCGTTGATGCGATGCGCGCGCGTGTCAGCGATGCGCTCAGCCTCACCGGCGTGCTGCGCGTCAAGGGCCACGCCCGCGTCGCCGACAAGGCGACCCCGATCGTGGTGCAGGGGGTCGGAGGCCGGGTCGAACTCGCATTTGCACGGCCGGATGTGAAGCAGGTCGAGCATCTCGTGGTGATCGGGCTAAAGGGATTTGATGGCGACGCCGTACGCCGTGCGTTGGAGGGTTAGCAGGGGCTTCCACGCGCATGCATCTGAAGCTTGACACCAGCGGCAGTATCGACGACGGCGACGTCGCTCGCGATCTCGGGCAGGACCCCGCCGATATCGTTGTGCTGTCAGCGGCGGACAGCGATCTTTCGGCGTTCGGCGCCGCGCATGCGTCCTTGCCGAAAGACTTTCCCAGCGTACGGCTGACCAACCTGTTGGCGCTCGGGCATCCGGCTTCGGTCGATCTCTATGTCGAGCGTACGTTGTGCGAAGCCAGAATCGTGGTGCTCAGGATGCTCGGCGGCGAAAGCTACTGGCCGCATGGTGTCGAAAGCCTGCGTAGCGACGCGCTGCGGCGACGTACCCTGTTCGCCTGCATACCCGGCGAGATGGACTGGAACGCCGCGCTGGCGGCGCGCGGGACACTCGGCAGCGATGAGACCTGCGCACTCTGGCGGTATTGCAGCGAAGGCGGCGTCGAGAATGCGCAGCTTGCATTGCGTTTCGCAGCGTACCTGATCGGTCACGGCGCGGCGCCGCCGCCGGCAAGGCCGATGCCGTCGGCCGGCTTCTGGCAGGGTGAACCGGCCAGCGACAACAGGCCCAATGCCGTCGTGATCTTCTACCGCGCTTTGGTCGCGGGCGGCGACACCGCCGGCATCGATGCGCTGCGGACCGCACTCCTTGCGCGAGGCCTCAACGCGGTATGCCTGTTCGTCACCAGCCTGAAGGATGAACGGTCGGCCGCGTTCCTGCGTGCGGCGCTTTCGGCCTATCCGCCTGATATTTTTATCAACGCAACCGCGTTCGCCACCGCGACTGCCAACGACGATGCCGGCATTCTCTCAATGTCCGATTGCCCGATCCTTCAGGTGGCGCAGGCTGGAATCTCGCGTGCAAACTGGGAGGCGTCGACGCGGGGGCTTAACCCGCGCGATCTCGCCATGCATGTCGTGTTGCCGGAAGTCGATGGTCGCATCTTTGCCAATGCCATCGCCTTCAAGGAGCGTGGCGAGAGCCGCTCCGGCTTTGCGCCGACAGCATTCCAGCCGGTGGACGATCGTATCAACGCGACAGCCGATCTCGCGCTGGCATGGGTGCGATTGCGTCGGGTCGAAAGACCCGCGCGCCGTGCCGCGCTTGTGCTGGCCAATTATCCCAATCGTGACGGACGGCTCGCCAACGGTGTCGGTCTCGATACGCCGCAAAGCCTGATCGATGTGCTCGCGGCGATGCGTAGCGAGGGCTATGCCATCGGCGACACGCCCGATGATTCCGCTGCGATGATGAAGTTGTTGCAGGACGGTCCAACCAACGCCCTCGACGAACGTGCGTCGCGCATCGGTGGTGTGGCGTGGCCGCTGGCAAATTATGAGGCTGCGTTCGCCACGCTGCCGGACAATGTACGGCGCGCAATTGAGGCGCGATGGGGCAAAGCGGAGCAGGACCCGCATGTCGCCGATGGCCAGTTCCGCCTCGGCCTGCATCGGTTCGGCAATATCGTCGTCGGCGTGCAGCCGGCGCGCGGTTACAACATTGAGCCCAAGAGCACCTATCACGATCCCGATCTGGTGCCGCCGCATCACTATCTCGCGTTTTACCTGTGGCTGCGGCGCGAGTTCGACATGCATGCCGTCGTGCATCTCGGCAAGCATGGCAATCTCGAATGGCTGCCCGGCAAGAGCGCCGGTCTGTCCGCCAGTTGCCTGCCGGATGCGGTGCTGGGGTCGCTGCCGCATCTCTATCCCTTTATCGTCAACGATCCCGGCGAAGGCATCCAGGCCAAGCGCCGCGCCAGCGCCGTCATCATCGATCACTTGACGCCGCCTATGACCCGTGCCGAGTTGCATGACGACCTGGCGCGGCTGGAAACGCTGGTCGACGAGTATGCGCTGGCCGCAGACCTCGATCCGAAACGCGCCGCCGTGCTCGCCGAAGACATCTTGTCGCTGGCCCGGGCGCAGCGGCTTGATGCAGACGTGAACGTGACGCGGGATACGCCAACCAACGACGCGTTGCGCGCGCTCGATGCTCATCTGTGCGATCTCAAGGAAATGCAGATCCGTGACGGCCTGCATGTGTTTGGCCGTGTGCCTGCGGACGGCCAGCGCAACGATCTGCTGGTGTCGATCGCGCGGCTGCCGCGTTCGGACTTGAAGCCGCAGGATGCGTCGCTGCATCGCGCGCTGGCGCTCGATCTGGGCCTTGGCGAGTTCGACCCGCTGACCCG
>DATHHQ010000592.1:0-3168 GCA_035490095.1 Bradyrhizobium sp. | reverse complement strand
ACTGTCGCCGACACGCACGGCCAGATGCGGCCATTGCGACCAGCTCTTGCGCCCCCATTTGGAAAACGCCGGATGTCCCTCGCGGCCGAAGCATCGCCATTTCAGCGCGCCGATCGCTTCGCTGCTGACGCCCTCAGGCAGCCGAAGTTGCGCTGGCACAATCGCGATATCGACCTGCCCCTCCGCCACATCCCGCAGTGTCGGCTCTCGCGGCGCGGTCCACTCGACGGAAACGCCTGGTGCTTCAGTGCGCAGGCGTTCGAGCAGGTTTGCAAACAGGGTCAGCATGAAATCGGGAGCCGCCAACCGGAAAACCAGCTGCGAAGATGCCGGATCGAACACATGCCGCGGCGAAAGAACGCGCTCGATGCCTCGCAGCATCGGCCGGGCCTGCTCGACCAGATCGAGCGCGAAAGCCGTCGGCTGCATCCGCACCCCGGACTTGATCAATAGCGGATCGCCCAACTGGCTACGCAATCGCGACAGCGAGTGGCTGACAGCCGATTGGGTCCGCCCAAGCCGGTCTGCCGCCCGGCTGACGCTGCGTTCGTTCATCAAAACCTCAAACACCACCAGGAGGTTGAGGTCGAAGCGACGTAAATCGATTTTGTTCATGATCGACCACGATTATTCATTGGATCGATTATCAAAGGAGGTTCATAGCACCGGCGCGCCTTCAATCAAGTCACCGGGAGCCACCATGAAACGAATTTTCGTCGCGTGCGCCGCAGTCGCGGCCATGGGTTTGCTGGCATCTTCCGCCCGGGCGGAACTCAGCGCCGAGACAGCCCGCGCCAGCGTCGCGCCATTCTACAAGGCCCTCAATGCTGAATTCGCAAACGACAGCCCCGAGCTCATCAGGCAGGCGACTGCGCCACAGTGGGTGTCCTGTCGGGGCAACGACATCTGCAACACCCGCGATGAAGTCATCGCCGGGATCGGACAACGTCTCAAATCCGTTCCGGACCTGAAATGGGAAATCAAGGAGGTCCTGGTCTCGGGCAACCAGGTTACCGTACGCGGCGAAGCCACCGGCACGCCGGCGGGTGAATTCATGGGCGCGCCGCACACCGGCAAGTCGTTCAAGCTGATGTCGATCGACGTTCACACCCTTGAGAGCGGCAAGATGGTCCGCTCCTATCATATCGAGGATTGGCTGGGCGCGGTTCGCCAGCTCTCGGCGAAGTAAGCCTCGGCCTGCTTTTGAGCACGCAACAGTTCTCGCGTGAGCCTGGACTATGAAGCATGGTCCTTCACCTCTCCCGTGGGGAGAGGTCGGAGACTGAGCGTAGCGAAGGCTCCGGGTGAGGGCGTACGGATCATGTGGGAACGAGACCCCTCACCCGCTCACCCGGAGCGCGCAAGCGCGCTACAGGGTTCGCGACCTCTCCCCGGCGGGGAGAGGTGAAGAAATTCAGCGGACGAATCTCAAGCCGCGTCGTCGAGCGCCATGCGCGCTTTAACAATCTTGTCGGGGTTCTGCACCGGCTCGCCGCGCTTGATCTTGTCGACGTTTTCCATGCCGGACGTCACCTTGCCCCAGACCGTATACTGGTTGTTGAGGAACGATGCATCGTCGAAGCAGATGAAGAACTGGCTGTCGCCGGAATCCGGGCTGCTGGCGCGCGCCATCGAGGTGGTGCCGCGGACATGCGGTTCCTTGTTGAACTCGGCCTTGAGTTTCTTGCCGGAGCCGCCGGTGCCGGTTCCCTCCGGGCATCCTGTCTGGGCCATGAAACCTTCGATCACGCGGTGGAACACGATGCCGTCGTAAAATCCCTCGCGCACCAGTTCCTTGATCCGGGCGACGTGACCGGGCGCGAGATCGGGCCGCATTTCAATCGTGACCGGCCCCTGGGTGGTTTCGAGGATCAAAGTATTTTCGGTGTCAGCCATGCTCTCTTCTCTATGGGTTGGGGTGGAAGTTTCCGATTGCGAAACTGAACAGCGAACGGCCGACCGGCAACGGCGCCGGCCATTGATTCGGTAAATGGCATCGGCGTGCAGCGTTGCAACGTCTCCATCACGGCGATGCGGTACTCGACCCGGTCATTTTCGGTCGCCTGTTCCGATTCGTAGGTGATCTTCGGATGGCCAAGAATATCTCCGGCGCGGTTGAAACTTACGATCACCGTGATGTCGATCCCCGGATTGGCGCGCGACGGCGGCGGCGGTTTCCAGCAGGTCCGCAGCTTCGCAAATACGTCCTTGATGGTATTGACCTGCGCCGGCTGCGCCTGTCCGGCCGAACTGAACAGGCCGAACAGCAGTGCTGCGGCAATAACAACGAGCTGATGGCGACGCGACGCCACCGTCGCTCACTTGATGTCGGATGCGACTTGCACCTTCACCATCTTGTCGGGATCGGTCACCTCGCCGCCGCGCGAGCCCGGCGGGGCTTTCTTCAGCTTGTCGACGACGTCCATTCCAGACACCACCTCGCCGATCACGGTGTACTGGCCATTCAGGCTGGACCCATCGGCGAACATGAAAAAGAACTGGGAGTTCGCGGTATCGACGCTGTCGCCGCGCCGCGCCATGCCGACGATGCCGCGCTTGAACGGCACGTCGGAAAATTCCGCTTTCAGATTGGGATATTTCGAACCGCCGGTGCCATTAAAATTCTGCCCGTCGCCGGTCTGCGCCATGAAGCCATCCATCACGCGGTGAAACGGCACGTTGTTGTAATAGCCGTCCCGCGCCAGTTGCTTGATCCGCTCGGCGTGCTTCGGCGCGAGGTCGGTGCGCAGCTTGAAGACGATGCGGCCCTTGGTGGTATCAATGACGATCGCATTCTGCTTGTCGAGATTGGCAGGAAGCGGCTGTGCGATGGCGGGGGCCGCGCATATCAGCGCGACGACAGCGGCTAGAATTCGGATCATGAAAACTCCGGGTCAGGTGAAAGCTGGCCGGTGTTCGGCTAGCCGGCAAATTTCTTCTTGAGCCTGGCGGCGACCGATGGCGGCACGAACGCCGATACATCGCCGCCCATGGTTGCGATTTGGCGCACCAGTGTGGCGGTGATCGGGCGAACCGCCACCGAGGCCGGAACGAAAACGGTATGGACGTGGGGTGCCATGGTTTCGTTCATGCCGGCGATCTGCATCTCGAAATCGAGGTCGGTGCCGTCGCGCAGGCCACGAATCATGATGGTCGCGCCATGCTTTT
>DATHHQ010000591.1:0-3289 GCA_035490095.1 Bradyrhizobium sp. | reverse complement strand
GGAAGTTTCGCCCTTGCGCCACAAGGCGTTGCGGGAGCGGCTGAAGTACCACGCCTCCCCGCTGGCGATAGTCCTGCGCAAGGCTTCGTCGTTCATGTGCGCGACCATCAGCACCGCGCCGCTGCCGGCGTCGCTAGCGACGCAGGTCACAAGGCCTGAGGCGTCGAATTTGGGCTGGAACTTAAGCCCTTCCTCGATGTCATGGTTATCTGCAGATGTGGACACGGGCAGTCCCTCGAAAAAACACGGCCGAGGGTTAGCGCTGCGGCCCTCGCACCATGGACATGAAACGCGACTGCTCCGCCGGATTGTCGCGGAACATGCCGGTAAAGCGGCTGGTGAACGTCGTCGCGCCATGCTTGGCGACGCCGCGCACCGACATGCAGGTATGCTCCGCCTCGATCATCACTGCAACGCCGCGGGGTTTTAACACCTCGTCGATCGCAGCGGCGATCTGGGCGGTCAGGTGCTCCTGGGTCTGCAGGCGGCGGGCGAAGATATCGGTTAGCCGCGCCAGCTTCGACAATCCCACCACCCGCTCGACCGGCGTATAGGCGATATGCGCCCGGCCGTAGAACGGCATCATGTGATGTTCGCATTGCGAGGTGAATTCGATGTCGCGGATCAGCACGAAATCGTCATAGCCGGCCGTTTCACCGAACGTGCGGGTCAAGACCTCCGCCGGACACTGATGATACCCCTGATAGAGTTCGTCGAAGGCTTCGACCACCCGGCGCGGCGTATCCAGGAGGCCCTCACGGTCGGGGTTTTCGCCGATGTAGCCAAGCAGGGTCTGTACCGCCTGCTCGGCTTGGGCGCGCGAGGGACGCGGCTGGTCCGCGCGTACGGCGGCGGCCAGAAACTCGGACGGATCCAGTTCAGCCGGGCGAGCATCCGGAATCCGTGAATCCGGGGACTTCGCGTCAGAGGGCTTCACGTCAGAAGGCTTGCCTGGGCGTAGCGGCTTGATCAGCGCGTCCATGTCAACTCCGTTCGACCGGCCTTGAGTGAGGCCGGAGTGTCACCGGGCAGACGGGGCGGTTTGCCGCCGGACGCCTGAGTCCCACATTAATAACACCACAGCGGCCGAATTGGCTCTATTTGAGACCGCCAGGGGAAACGACCGGACTGTATTTCGGCCATTTCCGTCCATATATAGGGCTGTGAACAGCGGTCGCCAAGGGCGATCGCGCCGGAAGCCGAGACCCCAATCTTATGCTGAACGACATCTACAACAAGCGGATCATCGAATTGGCCGGCAATATACCCCGGCTCGGACGCCTCCCCGACCCCGATGCCAGCGCCACGGCGCATTCCAAGCTATGCGGTTCGACCGTCAAGATCGACCTCAAGATGAACGGAGCCGTGGTCACGGATTTCGCCCATGATGTGAAGGCCTGCGCGCTGGGCCAGGCCTCGTCCTCGATCATGGCAAGCCATGTCGTCGGCTCGACGGCGAGCGAACTGCGCGAATTGCGTGAGACCGTGCGGAAGATGCTGAAGGAAAACGGCGGCCCCCCGCAGGGCAAATGGGCCGACATCGCGCTGCTCGAGCCGGTGCGCGACTACAAGGCGCGGCATGCTTCCACCATGCTGACCTTCGATGCCGTGGTCGATGCGATCGGCCAGATCGAAGCGAAGGCGAAGCAGCCGGTATCGGTGCAGGGTTAGACGCAATTCAGCCCGTCGTCATGCCCGCCAACGGGTCGGCCGAATGGCCGCCCGATGACAGGCTCCGGCGGGCATCCAGTACGCCGCAGCTTCTCGATTTCAACACATGCGCTCTGGGATACTGGATCATCCGCTTTCGCGGATGATGACGCCGTTCCCTGGATCGGATCTATCCTGCTACTGCGGGGGCGCCACCGGCGCGACGCCGCCGGTCGGAACGATGGCTTCGGCGGTCTTGGTCGACTTGGCCGACGCAGCCTGCGGCTTCTCCGCGCTTACCGTCTCGCTCACGAAACGATCCTGCACTGGTTTGGTCACGACCTCGGCGACCGGCACATTGGAGCTGTCGAGCTGTGGCAGCACCTCGGCAACGGCATCGGTGGTGACGAGATTGGTCAGCCGCAATTCGGCCCGCGACAATTCGTGCAGATCTTCCCACGGCGGCACACTCAGCGACAGCGACAGCAGATCGCCCGCGCCGCCCATGTCGAAGGTGTATTTGGCGAGACGTCCGATGTCGCGCTCCACGATCATCAAATCCTGGGCGGTGTAGCTGGCGGCCTTGGCGTCATCGGCGCGGTCGCCCATCCAGATCTGATGCACCCTGACATGCGCGGCCTCGGGCACGTAGCGCGTCTTGCCCGACAGCAGCAGAAACACGCACATCGATTCGCAATAGGCTTCGGGCGCGACGCTCGCACGATCGCCTTGCGGGTTGCGGGTCTGGGCACTGATGCCGACGGTGGTCAGCGCACCGAGATTGCGCCAGCGCCGCCCCAGCGTGATGGAGTCGTTGACCGAACCACCGCTGGAATCCAGCACGATGGTTGCGCCGCCAAGCTGGCGTCCGCGCGCGAACTCTTCGAAATCCTGGGGGGTATCGGCGGTCACGATGCCGACCGCGCTGACCCAGCCCCGGCAATTCGGCTGGCACGCGACCCAGCTGAACCGCATCGGCATTTTGCGTTCTTCGAGGGTGACGCCAGCGTGCGCCCGACCACCGTCCCCGGCTGTCATGGCAGGCAATGTGATGCAAAGGGCGACCGCGCCAAGTAGCGCACGGCCGCTGGATCGAAAAGACTTCACGAGCCTCAAATTGGTTCCTTCCCTCAAGCTCCCTGCCGAGCGGTGGTAATGGGCCCCAGTTCAACGCCAAATGATTCCGTCACACAGGCGTTATCAAAAGCTAACCGCATGACAAAGAAGCGTCTATTAACATTTGCTGCATCGCCTCCAAAAGATTGCAATATTTGGGCAGGTGTCACTCAAATACATGTGAGGTCCGGTTCCGTGCAAAGGAACCGGGCAAAATACGGGTTCAACAACGGGCACGACGCCTATGAAATATTCGCATTGTCCGGACTGCACCGCAGCGATCCAGCAACTGCCGCGCAATACCGGGCGCGCGATGATATGGATTTACCGGCACACGCTGTCGCCGCTGGTCGGTTACAACTGCCGCCATCTGCCGACCTGTTCGGTTTACGGCGACGAGGCGATCGAGCGTTTCGGACTGTGGGGCGGAGGATGGATGACCCTGGCGCGGCTGTTGCGCTGCCAGCCCTGGGGCACTTCCGGAATCGATAACGTGCCGCTGACGAAACCGCCGGGCGCGCGA
>DATHHQ010000590.1:0-3700 GCA_035490095.1 Bradyrhizobium sp. | reverse complement strand
ATAGATCCACACCCATGGCAGGCTCCCGATGGCGTTCGACGAGGTCAGGACATTGTAGCATTGCAACCCCGGGACTTGTCGCGCGGCATGATTCCGGCAGAATTCCCCATGAAGCAATGAAGATTCCCTCAGCCCCGCCGTCGGCCCCCGGTCCCGCCAGGTGGCTCAACAACCAGCCCTATCTGCTGCTGAGCCTGACGGCGCTGTTCTGGGCCGGCAATATCGTGCTCGCGCGTTACGTCGCCGGCCACGTTCCGCCCATGACGCTGTCCTGCGTGCGATGGATCGGCGCGTTTTTGATGCTGCTGCCGTTCGCCTGGCCGCATCTGATAGGCGACTGGCCGGCGCTACGCGCGCGGCTGCCGCTGCTGGTGCTGCTGTCGGCGACGGGATTTGCCATCAACAACGCGCTGTCCTACTGGGCGCTGCAATACACCCAGGCGCTGAACGCGCTGCTGATCCAGTCGTCGGGACCGCTATTCGTGGCGGTGTGGTCGCTGCTGCTGTTCGGCGTACGGCTGACATGGGCGCAGCTCGCCGGCATCACGGCCTCGCTTGCGGGCGTACTCACCATCATCCTGCACGGCGATCTCGGCGCACTCGCCAGCATCCAGTTCAACAAGGGCGACGTGATGTTCGCCGGCGCGCTCTTGGCATTCGGACTATATTCGGCGCTGATGCCGCGCCGGCCGAAGACGCACCAGCTGTCGCTGATTGCCTTCACCACCGGCTGCGGCGCGCTGCTGCTGTTGCCTTTCTCGATCTGGGAATTCTCGACCGGCTACACGCTGAAATTCGACCTGTTGACCGCCGCGACGCTGATCTATGTCGTGATCTTCCCCTCCACGCTGGCATATCTGTTTTTCAACCGCGGCATCGCGCTGATCGGGCCGAACCGCGCGGCGCCGTTCTTTCATCTGGTGCCGGTGTTCGGCTCGGCGATGGCGATCCTGCTGCTCGGCGAACAGCCGCGGCTGTTTCACCTCGTCGGCTATCTCTTGGTGCTGGCGGGCGTCGTGATCGCGTCGCGGCAGGCGTCGGCCGCGGTATAGACTTACGGCTGCGGCGCGGTATCGCTTCCGCTCCGGCGCTGGGCAGGCTAGCGTGCCCGGCAACAGCCGATCCAGAAACGCCCATGGGAGAGACAACACAGAATGATTTCGCTATCGACACAACGCTTGCGCGCAGCCGCCGCATTCGCGCTGATCTTCACCGGGCTGGCATCCGCCGCCTCCGCGCAGACGCCGTACCCGAACCGCAACATCACGCTGGTATTGCCATTCGCCGCCGGCAGCGGCACCGACACGACGACACGCCTCATCTCGAAAGAACTCGGCATGGCCCTCGGCGTTACCATGGTGATCGACAACAAAGCGGGGGCCAATGGCTCGATTGCCGCCAGTTATGTTGCCCGCTCGGCGCCGGACGGTTACACGCTGTTCGTGACGACGAATACGACGCACTCGGCAAATCCCTATTTGCTGAAGAACATGAGCTACGATCCGGTCAAGGACTTCACGCCGATCGCGCGGACCGGCGATTTACCGTTCATGCTGGTGATCAATCCCGAAATTCCGGCAAATTCGGTGGCCGAGCTGATCGCGCTGGCCAAGAAGGAGCCGGGCAAGTTCTCCTATGCCAGCGGCAGTTCGTCGGCGATCGTGTCAGGCGCGACGTTTGCCCGCCTTGCCGGTATCGATCTGCTGCACGTTCCCTACAAGAGCTCACCGCCGGCCCTGACCGACGTGATCGCCGGCCGGGTCTCCATGATGTTCATCGATGTTCCGACCGGCCTGCCCCACGTCAATGCCAAGGCGCTGAAGGCGCTTGCAGTCACGACCAAGCAGCGCTCGGCCCTGCTGCCGCAGCTTCCGACCATGGATGACACGGTGAAGGGCTTCGACATCACGTCGTGGCAGGGCTATCTCGGCCCGGCCAATCTGCCTAAGGATATCGTCACCAGGTTGAACGCAGAAATCCGCAAGGTCATCGAGCGGCCGGACATCAAGAGCCAGCTCGCCGAGCGCGGCATGGAGGCGTTCTCAGGCCCCCCTGAAGAATTCGACGCATTCCTGAAAGAACAGCTCGTGCTGTGGGAGAAGCTGATCGCGGATGCTGGTATCGAGAAGCAATGAGGTGCGCGTAACGCTCCGCCAAATGTTGGGGCGTAGGGTGGGCAAAGGCGCTCTTCGCGCCGTGCCCACCATCTATCGTCGAACTCTTATCTTAAATGGTGGGCACGCGGAGCCTGTCATCGGGCGCGCGTTCGCGCGACCCGTTGGCTTTGCCCACCCTACGATTTAGTTTGAACTTACGCGGCGCGGACCTTGGCCAGAAATTCGTCAACCGCCCCGCGCAACATGCCGGATTGATTGTCGAGTTCACGCGCGTTTGAGAGCACGTCCGAAGCGGCCACGCCGGTGGCCGCGGCGGCGGTGGTGACGCCGCCGATGTGGGCGCTGATCTCGTTCGATCCGGCCGCGACCGACTGAATATTGCGGGCGATCTCCCGGGTCGCATCGCCCTGCTGGTCGATCGCGGTGGAAAGGCTGACGGTGATCTCGCTCATCTGCGCGATGGTTTCGGTGATTCCGCCGATCGAAACAACGGCATCGCTGGTGGAGGCCTGCATGGCCGCGACCTGCGCGGAGATTTCCTCGGTGGCCTTGGCGGTCTGGTTGGCGAGCGCTTTCACCTCGGAGGCAACAACGGCGAAGCCGCGGCCGGATTCGCCGGCGCGGGCGGCTTCGATGGTGGCGTTGAGGGCAAGCAAATTGGTCTGGGCGGCGATAGAGTGGATCAGCTTGACCACTTCGCCGATTTTCTCCGCACCGGTGGACAATGCCTGGACCGTGACGTTGGTACGCTCGGCATCGCCCACTGCCTTGCTGGCGATCTCGCTCGAACGCGTCACTTGGCGGGAAATCTCGGTCACCGAGCTGGACAGCTCTTCCGCCGCGGCGGCGACCGTTCCAACGTTGTTCGAGGCGCTCTGGGATGCAGCCCCGACGGTCGCAGCACGTGCACTGGCGTCGCTGGCGGTTGCGGTCATGGATTGCGCCGTGGTCTGCATTCCCGCCGCTGCCGCCGACACCGAACGGACGATGCCGGTGACGCTGCGTTCGAAGTCGCTGGCGATACTCTCCATTGACGCGCGGCGTTCGGCCGCGGCGCGGCCTTGTGTCTCCGCCTCGACCTTTTCGAGGCCGCGAATCCGCAGTGCATTATCCTTGAAGATCTGAACGGTCGCGGCCATCGCCCCGATCTCGTCGCCGCGCTCGATACCGGGGATCTCGCCTTCCAGGGATCCATCGGCCAGCGCCCGCATCCGGGTGCCGAGCTGACCGAGCGGACGGGTAATGCTGCGGCCGATCATCCATGCAATGCTGCCCGAGATCACGGCGATGCCGAGAATGGCAAGACCCAGCACCCACGCGATCGGCTTTAATTTGGCGTCGAGATCTTCGAGATAGGCGCCGGTGCCGACATACATGTCAAAGCCGGGGACGGCGACGGCATAGCCGATCTTACGGGTCAGCTTATCATCGCCGGGTTTCATGTATTCATACGTCAGCAGGATTTCGCCGTTGGCCTTGACGCCATCGCGCAATTCGCGGGAGAGCATCCTGCCATTGGTCACCACGTCCATACGATTGGTCCCGATCTGCTTGGGATCAGGCGACATCACCGTGATGCCGTC
>DATHHQ010000589.1:0-8824 GCA_035490095.1 Bradyrhizobium sp. | reverse complement strand
TCGGCTAGCCCCGGAGTATCGCAAGAGCGCCGAGGCGATCCAGAACTTGCGGATTGGCGCTGCGGGCCCGAACGGCACCATCACGCAGATCCCCTTGAGCGAAGTAGCGTCGATCAATGTGGTCTCGGGCGCCGCCTATATCTATCGGGAGCAGCAGGAGCGCTATCTGCCGATCAAGTTCTCGGTGCGCGATCGCGATCTCGGCAGCGCGATCCGGGAAGCGCAGGACAAGGTCGCCGAGCAGGTCCAGCTGCCGCCGGGATCGCGGGTGGAGTGGGTTGGCGAGTTCGGCAATCTGCAGGACGCCATCAAGCGGCTGTCGATCGTGGTGCCGATCAGCCTCGCGCTGATCGCGGTACTGCTGTGGTTCAATTTCGGCTCGATGGTCGACACGCTGCTCGCAATGAGCGTGATTCCGATGGCGATCTTCGGCGGCGTGCTGGGGCTATTGATCTCGGGCATTCCGTTCAGCGTCTCGGCCGCGATCGGCTTCATCGCACTGTTCGGCATCGCGGTGATGGACGGCATCATCATCCTGTCGCAGTACAATCAATTGATCGACGAAGGCTTCGACCGGGTCAGGGCGGTGATCCGCACCGGCGAACTGCAGTTGCGGCCGGTGCTGATGACCTGCGTCGTCGCGGGCGCCGGGCTGTTGCCGGCGGCGATGTCGGCGGGGATCGGATCGCAGGTGCAAAAGCCGCTGGCGGTGGTGGTGGTCACCGGCATGCTGCTGGCGCCGCTGGTGATCCTGGTGACCCTGCCGGTGCTGATCTCGTTCTTCTCGCGGCGGGCGCGGTGAGCGGCGTGCTCTGGTGGGCACGCGCCCATGCTTGCTGCCCACTCCGATTGTGGTTGACGTACTCCGACGACCGTCCCTTGATGGCGGCTAGGGCTGAAAGCCGCGCGGAGTCACCATGCGGGTCGAGGAACGACAGGGTCAGACCAACGCAACCGCCGATCAGGTTCTCGGCGAGATCCGGGATTATTGCCGCGCGACGCGCACGGCCGAATCCACGTTCGGGCGGCGCGTCGTCAACGATGGCAAGCTGGTGTCGCGCTTGCGCGACGGCGCAAAGATCACCACCGGCACCCTCGACAAGGTCCGCGCCTATCTGTCGGAGTATCGTGGCGCGCCACCGTCCGCGCCAAGCAGGCCGTCGCCGGCCGCACAGCCGGTCAACGGTGTCGCCGCCGCCGCGACCGACGCAGGGCCCGCCGGCTTCCGGTTTTTCGACAACCGGCAGAAATATCTCCTGTTCGTCTCGACCTGCAGCGAGAAGACCGAGATCGCAAACAGGATTTCCCTCGAACTCGGCAATCTGCAGCCTACGCCGCCGGCGCTTCGGATCTTCGACGCAGGTGTCGGCGACGGCACCGTCCTGTCGCGGGTGATGCGGGCGCTGCACGCCCGCTTCCCGACCATGCCGCTCTACGTCGTGGCCAAGGAAATCAGCTATGAGGACGTGCGGCTGATGCTCGACAAGATGGCGGACCGCCTGTTCGAACATCCAGCCACCGTGCTCGTCATCACCAATCTCTATTATGCCGAGGCGCCGTGGCTGACGCCGCGCTCCGCGAAGTCGGCGCAAAGCCTGATCTGGAAGGATGTGGCGCTCTCCGGCAATACGGCTCACGGCTTTGCCGAACAGATCGGGGAACTCGAAGGGTTCCTGGCCGAGAACTGGCGCGCCGGGATCAGTCCGACCACCGGCAACCCGGTCTATACGCGGCCGATCATCCTGACCTTGCGGCGCGAGGATCACTCGTTCCTGCTCGATCCGATCATGCCGCGGCCGGGACGCGTGATGGCCGATTACGATCTGGTGATCGCATCGCAGCCCTATCGCGCGCGGGCCAGCGTCGAATTCAAGGCATCGAAGGTGGTGGCTCCGCTGGTCCGCTCGCTGCGGTCCGGCGGCCGGCTGATCGGCATTCATTCGCACGGAGACGATCCGGGGATGGAAATCATCGACGGGGTCTGGCCTGGCGATAAGTCCCTTCACGTCGGACCGACACGCCATCCTGCGGCAGGTCAAGCATGAGCTTGGCGGCGAGGCGCGGCATTACAATTTCAACGCATCGTCGGACGCCCGTTCGATCTTCCGCTATCGCATGCACACGCTCCCGGACGAAGTGAGCGGCCCGATCGGAACCTCGACCCTGTTCGCCGCCTGGAATGCCGCCATCTATGTCGCGCAAATCGAGGATGTCAGGCTGTCCGAGGTGGTCCGCGATGGCCGTTACCTCGAAGCCACCGACCGGGTGCTGAAGCAGCACGGCGGTCTCTGGTTCAACGATGAAACCTATGTGATTTCGCGCCGCCGGGCTTAGGCATGATCCCGAGGGTGAGATGACCGCATCCGATCAGGCTTCCTCCGACAGACTCGTCGCGCTGCTGTCGTCCGCCTCCGTCGAGGTCTCCTCGCGCGGGCATCAGCTGCAGGAATTGCGGGATAATTTTCGTCCGGGCACCGATGTGACGATCACCTTCCTGCCCGGCGACAATTATCGCCACAACGTCGAGACCGCCTCCGCGCTGCGCCGCGCCAGTTTCAATCCGGTTCCGCACATCGCCGCGCGCGAAATGCCGTCACGCGAAGCGCTCGACGATTTTTTGACGCGGGCGCGAGGCGAGGCGGATGTAACGCGCATCCTGCTGATCGCCGGCGATGTCGCGCTTAGCAAAGGTCCGTTCAGGTCAAGCCTCGATGTTTGCGCCAGCGGACTGATCGAGGCGCGCGGCATCAGCTCGGTGAGTGTTGCCGGTCATCCCGAGGGCCACCCATATCTGCAAGCGGCCCGCGCCTTCGAGGTGCTGGAAGCATGGCGGGACTGGGGGCATCTGACAAAGATCCGCGTCGATGTCGTGACGCAATTCTGTTTCGAAAGTGCGCCGATCCTCGGGTGGATCGGCGAACTCGATGCGCGCCGTATCGACCTTCCGGTGATCGTCGGCCTCGCCGGTCCGGCGACACCTGCGACGCTCACGAAATTCGCGCTTCGCTGCGGCATCGGCAACTCGATGCGGTCGCTGCGCGGGCAGATCGGCCGTTTCGGCCGCCTGTTGATTGATACCGGGCCCGACGAAGTCATGCGCGGTCTGCAATCGGCGCCTTATGCTGCGACAGCATCGATTGCCGGATTTCATCTGTTTCCGTTTGGCGGACTGCGCAAGGCCGGTGACTGGTCGCACAGCTGGCGCCAGGAAGCGCTCCGAGAAAGCGAGCAAGCCGCTTTGCGAACCCGCTCTCAGAATCCGTAAAGCTTCGCCGGATTGTCGACCAGAATCTTTTTGCGGATCGCCGCATCCGGCGCCCATACCGGGAGCTGATTGAGCAGACGGCCGTCGTCGATCTGAAACAGCGGCGTCACCTCGGTCGGCTTGCGTCCCGGCGGCGTGACCGAATCCGGATGCGGCCAGTCGGTG
Source organism: Bradyrhizobium sp. (assembly GCA_035490095.1). Lineage (GTDB taxonomy): Bacteria > Pseudomonadota > Alphaproteobacteria > Rhizobiales > Xanthobacteraceae > Bradyrhizobium. Next base: position 5,394 of record DATHHQ010000589.1, on the reverse strand, counting down.
CCCCAGACAATGCGGTCGGAATTCGCCGCGATCAGTGCGCGGGCGAGCGGGGCCGCGTCGGCATAGTCAGGCCCGAGTTTCGAGGCCCGATAGGCGCCGGAGATTTTCACATGCGCCTTGCCCGTCCGCACCAGTTCCACGAGGTCGGCAAAGCCCGGCTGGTCCACACCCAGTTCGGCCTGCGCGCCGCCGAAGTGATCGAACACGACCGGCACCGGGGAGGCGGCGACGAGGTCCTTGATCGCCGAGATCATCGCCAGACTTGTGAATAGCTGGATATGCCAGCCACGCGCCTTGACGCGATCGACCGCGGCCTGAAAGCGCGGACGGCCCACATTGGGATCGTTGACGCCGCCGGTTGCGAGGTTAAGCCGGATGCCGCGGATACCCGCCTGGTTCATGGCCTCGAGATCGCCGTCCGGCGTCTTGTCGTCGATCACGGCAACGCCGCGCGCGCTGGCGCCGCGTGCCTTCATGCCGAACAGGGTTGCCGAGTTGTCGGTGCCGTAGACGCTTGGGGTGACGATCACCACGCGTTCGACGTGCAGCGCCTTGTGCAGGGCAGACATCTCTTCGGGCGACGCCGGTTCCGGGGTGTAGACCCGCCCGGCGAAGAATGGAAATTTGGCGGGATCGCCGTGAATGTGGGTGTGGCAGTCGCAGGCGCCGGCGGGAATGTCGAAATTCACTTGCGTCGCTGGCTGCGCCGCTGTCGCAAAAACGTTTCGGTTGGGCATGGTGATTCCGGCTGCGATGGAGGCGAGCAGAATACCGCGTCGGGTCAGCATGGTCTTCTCCCTGTTGCGTTTCTCGGTTTTATTTTTGCGCTTTAGCGCAAAGTAGCACGTTACGCCGTCAACGCACGCGCCGCGCGTATCAAGGCGGCATTATTTTCGGCCTCCGCTCCCGACGGCAGCAGTTTGCCGTCCTCAAGTCCAATCCGCGCATCCAGCCCAAGGCGAAGCGTTTCGCGATAGAACGGCCACATTGTGCCTTCGAATCCGTGAAGCAGACGTGGCAGCTTGATCTCGGCACGGTCCAGGATTTCCATGATCTGACGGGCGACCTCCGCGCCCGCCGAAACTTCCTTCTCGTTGATTTCGACCAACACCCGAAGGCAGTTGTGGGCCTTGGGAATAGCCACAAACTTTTTGGCGTCACTTGCGGACCACAGGCCCGCCTCAACGCCGATGCCTTTCTCAAGCACGAGATCGATGACCTCGGCGGCGTCTTCCTCGATCAGATTGATGGACACATAATCGGGCAGCACCCGCCAATTCCGAATATGCTGTTGCCGCGCGCGTCCCCGCGGGGCAATCCACCAGCCGGTCGATACGCCAACGGCAATCCCGGGCACGCTGGCCCTGATAGCCTCGAGTGCGCTTGCGGTGTCGTCGGGATGCAGGCTCTCCTGTCCGGCGGCATCCCGCGAATGAATGTGTAACTGCTGCGCGCCGGCCTCCACGACAGCTCGCGCATCCGCTGCCAGTTCACGCGGCGTCAGCGGGGTAGCGGCGTGAAAGCCTCTGTCACGGCCACCGTTAAGGCAGGCTTGAAGCATCGGAGAGACCCCAGGAAGGCGTTCAGTTCTAGTTGACGTTCGGAGCGAACAGCTTGGCGTCGTCTTCCAGCAATAGCCGGTCTCGCACCAGTTGCCGCGCCGCTTTCGCAATCGCCGCGGCGCGGTCGCCCTCGTTCGGATAGCGCTCCGCCATCGACAGGCGTGGATCGTTGTTCTTGAGCCGCTCCTCGCTGGTCGCTGCGAAGGGGATCATGGCGCCGTTGTTTTCGCACAATTCGCCTTCGCCAAAGCCGGCCTTGCGGATATTCCAGCCGGTGTGGGTTGCGGCGGGCACTTCCAGTGTCGGCAGCCGTAACCCGACGATGTCGCGGCCATCGGCATCGGTCTTCGGCACGAACACCGGATAGCTGGCGCCTTTGACCGGCGGCATCTGGTCGGAGTTGATCACGATGGGCCGCGCCATGCGGGTCGTATAAGCGAAGCCTGGAATGTGTGGAAAGCCGACGTCTTCGATGGTCGGGGGCACCAGCGTCCCGTCGGCGCGGCTGGGGTATCGGCTGGCCGGCGGGAGTGTGCCATTGCTGATCCAGCCATCGAGCGCGACCAATAGCGCTCGCGCCGGCGGACCGGCGTTGAGTGGATTGGTCGGGAAGGCGCAGGTCTTCACCAACTCCGATTTGGCGTTGGCGAGCGCGAAATGCTGCAGGTTCGAGAGCAGGAACAGCCTGACATTGTCGGGCATGGCAAGCGCATTGCCTTCGGTGTCCGTCACCACCAGCGACGCGCGCTGCTGATAGAATTCGATTTCGCTGTCGGTCTTGATAATCCTGGGACAGTTATTTGCGGCAAGGCAGCGCGCCAGAAAGCCGTCGGCCTTGCCCGTCAGGCGGTCGGTGATGACGGGATAGGTGAAGGGAAAGTCCGCACCGGGAAAAACCAGTTCGGCATGCTGATAGGGCGAGCGGCCGGGCTGGCTGAAACGGTAATTGGTGAAGGTCTTTTTGCCGCCCGAGATATGCGGCATCAATCCTTCGAACACCGTGCGGCCGGCTTCGTCGGCATTGAATCCGAGATAGAGGTAGTCCTGCAGATAACGCCCGCTTTGCGAAGCACCGAACCCAATCGCGCGGTCGATCCGGCCGGCGAGGGGGTTGGCGTTCCCTGCCGCATCCGCGCGCTCGTTGCGAAGGAACGAAACGACGTCGCGGGTGGCGGCAAAGCCGAGGCCCATCACCTTGGGGTCTTTGGCGGTGTAAATGAACTCGTAGATCGCGCCGGCGTCGAAACCTTCCGGCCGCCTGATTGAGATTTTTGTCGGTCCCTCGAATTTGGCTTCGAGGCCGGCTGGCGTCGCGCGCGGATCGGCCTCGCGCTGGCGCACGCTGATTTTCGCATGCGCAGGATCGAGATCGGCGGCGGGATAGCTCAACGTTGCGCTGGCGGGATTGTTCATCTGGTCGAAGACGAATTCCTCGCGCGCGAGACCAGTTACGTCAGGCACGACAGGCGGCGAAAACATCATACGCCCGCCGCCCGGCAAGATATCGCCCTGCCATCCGCTCCAGACGATCGTGTAGCCGCTTGCCATCAGAAAGCCATTGCCGGCGTCGGCGGCGTTCGCGAGATCGTTGACGACGACCGGGCTGTCGTTGAACAGCGCGAGACCGAGCTTGTTGCCGCGATTGATCACCTCGTAGAGCAGGCCGCGGTTGCCATTGGCCGCAACGGTCGGACGCAAAATCTCGACATCGCTCGCGGCCTCGACCAAACCCTGCGCGTTGCGCGGCGCGCGGTTGAGATCGACGATGATCGTGTTGTGTGGATCATCCGGCGAGACCGCAACGGTGGCGCGCGCGACGATCCGGTCGTAGGTGCCGACCGCGCCGAAGACCCGGCCCTCGAACGCTGGCGACTCGACGCGTATGATCTCGAATTTGACGACTTTGGCGGAAGAGGAATCGGTGAAACCGATGATGCCAGCGATCAGAGCAATGGCGCTCAGCAAATGCCGCATGCGTTTCTCCCCGATGTCTGCGCCGGGCGTTGGCCGCCGGTCGCGCGGAGGAGAATATAGCTGGACGCGTCAGGCGGGAAGGGTCATGCGTTCGGCGGCAAACCAATATGGTTCAGCCATCGATCGCTGCGCGAACTTCCGCGACCAGTTCGGGCAAGGGCCGCGCTCCATCGAGACGCAGAACAGGGCAGGGCAACGCAGCAAGCCATGCCTTATGCCTCGCTAAACTGCGGCCCTCGCGGTCACCGGCATCGTAATGCGACGCCCATTCAATGAATTCTTCGGTCTCCTGGTGGCGCCAGCCGCCAGGAGCCACAGCGTCAGCACCGAAATGCCTGGCCTCGCGGGCACGCAAGCGCTGCAGGCGAACCGCCGAAGGCGCGGTGAGGAAAGCGACCAGATCGAATTGCGGGATAATGGCATCGCCCCAACTCGCAAGCGATCCGCTCAGCACCCAATCCGCGCGCGGCAGAAACACCTCGCGCATCAGCCGCAGACGCTCGGCAATTTCACGCATGTTCCGATAGGGCGGTATCGTCGGCTGCCAGAAATAATCGTCGGTGTCGTGATGCGGGATCGCCAGGGCATCGGCCAGCGCGCGGCCGAGGCTTGTCACGCCGGATCCCGATGCTCCCATAATGTGAATGTGGCAGCTTTTCATGGCGCGGATTCGAAACCTACCGCCCCGACGGCGTGCGCAGGCCATGCCAGGCATCGCGTACCTGATGGTAGTGCACCTCCGGCAGGTAGTCGGGCGTGTTAAGCGCCAGCGTCTTGACGTCGAGCCTGCCGATCGCGCTGAGCAATGTGTAGGACGCAATCACCCGATCGCGTTGCGCGCCGATCAGTCGCGCCTTCGCCGAAATCAGGTCCTGCTGCGAGTTCAGCACATCGACCGTGGTGCGCTGGCCGCCCTGCGCCTCCTTGCGCACTCCCTCAAGCGCGACGCCGGCGGCGCGCACCTCGGACTCCGACGCCGATACCGCGATCTTGGCGCCTTCATTGGCGACCCACGCGCCGGTGGCCGCGGTGCGGGCCTGATTGCGAACCTGATCGAGCACCAGCCGGCTTTGCGCCGCCAGTTCCTTGGCCTGCCGGGTCTGCGACGCCGCGGTGCCGCCGTCATAGATCGGCGCCGTCATCTGGCCGAGGATCGAGGCCTGATCGGTTCTGAACGTGGTGAGACTCGGGTCAGACTGGCTGCTGTGGCTGGCGTTGCCTTGCACGGTGATAGTGGGCAGCAGGCTGCTTTCGGCGACGTGAATCGTGGTCGAGGCGACGTCGACGTCGAAGCCGGCGGCGAGCACGGCGGGATGGCTCTTAAAGGCGAGGTCGGTGGCTTCCTCGCGGCCGTGCGGCAGATAGCGGTCGATCGTTTCGGCGGGTCTCAATTGCGCGGGCGGGTTACCGATCACCTGGGTGTAAGTCGCCTGACTGATGGCGAGATTGACCTCGGCGGCGTTCAGATCCGCAAGACCACGGCTCAAGCGCGCCTCGGCCTGCGCGGTGTCGGTCGGTGTCACGTCGCCGGCATTGAGACGCTTTTGGGTGACGCCGAGGGTCTCCCGCAGGAATGCGACGTTGGAGCGTTGTGCTTCGACCAGCGACTGATTGGCCAGCACGTTGCTGTAGGCGGTGACGGCGTCGAGCAGCACGCCCTGACCGACATTGCGCAGGGCTTCGCGGCCCGACTGCACCTGCAGTTCCGCCACGCGCACGCTGTTGGCGGTCTTGAAGCCGTTGAACAGCGTCTGCGTCACCGTCACGCCAATGGTCCAGGGCTTCAGGGTCGCGGATTGAACGGTGTTGTCGGGCAGCAGGTTGCGCACCGCCTGCAGTCCGCCGCTGAGACTGGCGA
>DATHHQ010000588.1:0-2589 GCA_035490095.1 Bradyrhizobium sp. | reverse complement strand
TTTTCCGCGATGCTGGTGTTCATGACGGTGTGGTCGCTGGTGGTGTACTGCCCCATTGCCCATTGGGTCTGGGAACCGTCGGGCTGGCTCGCCGTCAAGGGCGTTCTCGACTATGCCGGCGGCACCGTGGTGCACATCAACGCGGGCATCGCCGGTCTCGCTAGCTGCTTGGTGCTCGGCAAACGCGTGGGCTACGGCAGGGAGGCGATGGCGCCGCATAACTTGACGTTGACCCTCATCGGCGCATCCCTCCTCTGGGTGGGTTGGTTCGGCTTCAACGCCGGATCCGCCGGCGCCGCGGATGGCCGTGCCGGCATGGCGATGGCCGCGACGCAAATTGCCACGGCCGCCGCGGCATTGGCCTGGATGTTCGCCGAATGGATCGTCAAGGGAAAACCCAGCGTGCTCGGCATCGCGTCGGGCGCGGTCGCCGGACTCGTGGCGATTACGCCGGCGTCCGGCTTCGTGGGCCCCTCTCCTGCCGTGGTCATCGGCATCGCCGCCGGGGTTATTTGCTTCTTTGCAGCGACCTCGCTGAAGAAAGCATTGGGTTATGACGACTCGCTCGATGCATTCGGCGTGCACTGCATCGGCGGCATCATCGGCGCTTTGCTGACCGGTGTGTTCGCCAGCAAGGAGATCAGCGGTGCGGACGGCTCCGTCATCACCCAGCTATGGGGTGTGGGTACCACCCTCATCTACGGCTTCGTGATGAGCTTCATCATCTTGAAAGTGATCGACATGACCATCGGCCTGCGGGTGACTGAGGAACAGGAACGCGAAGGCTTGGATATCTCTCTCCACGGCGAGCGCGTGGAGTAAACCGGCGCTGACTGCTCAAGTCCGGTGGCGATGGCGCCACCGGATCGAGCCCTGCTGTCTGCGATTTGGGCCACACCGTTACAAAAACATGAGGGATGTTGAAATGAAAAAGTATGTAAACCAATGGGTCGCCCCGGCGGCGATGCTGGGTTTTGCAGCGTGCAACGTCGCGGTGGCCGAGGACGAGCCGGCCAAACCTGCGGCCACCGCGGGTCCCTCGGTGACCGACGTCCTGACGGCGTCGGGCATTACGACAAGCGGCTATGTGGCCGCGTCTTACTACCACTCGAACGGCTACAGCACGGATCACCAGTTCGACAACAAGCACGATAGTTTTCAGCTCGATCAGGCCTCGCTCACGATCGCTTTCCAGCCCAAGCAGGGTTTCGGCGCCCTGGTGGATGTCGCGGCCGGCGAGGATATGAAAATCCTCAACGCCGCCGAGGGCAGCAATCCCAATACCTTCGATATCGTGCAGGGATTCGTCCAATATGCCGGCGGCCCGGTCACGGTCATCGCCGGCAAGTACGTGACGCTCGCGGGCGCGGAAGTCATCGCCCCCACGGGCAATACCAATTTCTCCCGCTCGCTGCTGTTTTTTGCGGAGCCCCTGACCCACACCGGCATTCGCGCCACGTATGCGGTCAACGACACCCTCAACGTCGTGGCCGGGGTCAACAATGGCTGGAACTATTCATCCCTGTCGACATCCGGCTCGAAGACTGCCGAGCTCGGGCTGGCGTGGACTCCGAACAAGATATTCTCGCTGGCGGCTCAAGCCTATGTGGGCAAAGATCCCACCTTCGATGCCCAAAGAACCCTGATCGACGCGGTCGCCACCTACAACGCGACCGACGCACTGACCTTCATCCTGAGCTACGACTGGGGAAAGCAGGAACAGCATGTGGCCGGCGATCCTGATCTCGACTGGAATGGTCTGGCCTTCTACACCAATTACGCGCTGAGCGATCAATGGCGCCTGTCGCTGCGGCTCGAGTATCTGGACGACAAGGATGGATTTGTGTCGGGACTCTACGGCACGCCGCAGAAGCTGAAGGAAGGCACGCTCACCTTTGGCTATGCGCCGGTCAAGAGTTTCGAGCTGCGCATCGAGGCGCGCTACGACAAATCGGACAAAGCCACCTTCGTCAGAACCATTACCGAGGACGAGAGCAGCAACCCGTTCGCCGACAGCCAGACCGGCTTCGCCCTGCAAGGAGTGTACAAATTCTAGGCGCTTGACCGACATGGGTTTCCGCCCTTGGATGACGGCGGCGCTCGCCGCCGAAATCCTCAGCGCGCCGTCCAGGCCTGTTCGACAGAACGCCAAAGAAAGGAAGGCGACGGGGATGTCGGTGGAAATCCGGCCCCTTGAAAAAAGAATCCAGAGGTTGCGCGTGCGGCTACGGAGCGGTGACTCCGATCTCACCCCAGACGAGCTGGAAGGAGCACTCGCTAATGCCGAGGAAAAACGCCGCTCGCTGTGGAACGCTCCCTCGGTGGCCGGCGTTTCCCGAGCGATCGCGATGCTGCCAAGCCGCGGAAGACTGCAGCAAATCAAGCAGGGATTGGCCGCCGATATGAGCGCCTCGGGGAGGGCGGCGTGGCGTTGCGGCAGCTTTTTGGTCAAAATCAAGATGTTACCGGAGCGAGCCGGCAGTTTAATTTAATATGTTGAGGAAGCAACAGAGCAGCGCTCCAGCGATGTCGCGACATACGAATTAGCGCATCAGGGGATCGACCGCATCACTTGAATCTTCGGTCAAC
>DATHHQ010000587.1:0-17309 GCA_035490095.1 Bradyrhizobium sp. | reverse complement strand
AACCATGGCCTGACGGGCTTCGGCCACGGCATGCAGCAGATTTGCGCAGGCCGACGGCTGGCTGAGCGGAAAAATGGCGAGCAGACCGTCGCCAATGAATTTCAGTATTTCCCCGCCATGTCGCGCAATCGGCTCGGACATCGCGTCGAAATAGCCGTTCAGAAGATCAATGACGTCATCGCGCGGCCAGTTGTCGGAGATCCGGGTGAAATCCCGCAGATCGCAGATCATGATGGCGGCGCGTACCGTCGTCCCGCTTCCGCGCCTGGTGGCGCCGGCCAGAATGAGCTCGCCGGCGTGCGAGCCGACATAGGTTTCGAGCAGCGTTCGCGCCAGCCGGTTCTTGACACGGATTTCGCTGACCAGCGCCAGAACCGGCAACAGTTTTAACAGCACGGCGATATGCGCGTCATCGAAACCTCCGGGCCGGTCGGTTGCAAAGGTCACGAGATGCCGCTTGCCGAGGGTATGATACAGCGGCCACGCCACATAGTCGGTCAGGCCTTTCGCCCGCATCTCGTCATAGACGGCGTGCTTGCGGCCCAGCGAGGGATCGCGTTCGAGATTCTCGCGCACCTCGGTGGCGCCGTCATGGATTTCGTTGGCGGGACTACCGATGTATTCGGATCGCTCCCTGACATCGTAGTCGACTCTCGCAATCTCGGCCTCGCGCATCCCGTCCGCCCACATCATCCGGGCGCCAAGCCATTGCGGGTGGTGGATCAGAATATGCAGCGACGCCCGCTTGACCGGAATGCCCGCTCGCTGGAGCCGGACACACAGCTCAGCGAAAATATTGTCAATGAAGCGCTCATCGCGCGTGTCGTTTGTCAGCCAGTGCACAACGTCGCTGTCGGAATGCGCGGTGACCGGATCGATTTTTGGCGGCGCGTTCATGTCTTGCTCCCGAGCAGTGACCTGGATCGACGGTACAGGATATGTCGTGTCCCCGCGCGACGGCGTCAATGGAGTCCCGCCGCAATCTGCTTGCGCGCATCGGCACTAGAATCACATCTGCTTGTTCAGCTGTGATTTTTTGCACGTGGTTTAGCAGCGGCCACAAAAAGCGAAGAGCAGATTCGCGTTTAGTACCGGGCCTACCTCGTATCACACGCTCTCGCAGCATGGTAACGTCGAGACGTTTGGCATAACAATTCGCACCCTATTGCGAACCGGTCGACCGACATCGGAATGACGATGACAGGCGCTGGTTGGACGGCACCACGAGGCGGGCGATGCGGGAATTATGGTGACCGTGCTGAATTGACTCGGCGTATCTTCGCGGCCAACCGCACGGGTCAGGCATGAGCACTAACACCGACACAGATCGACTGTTTGCCGAAATCGCCGAGGAGCTTAGGAAAGAAGCTTACGCGCGGGTTGGCGCGATGCTTTCGCCGCCATTAACAAGCTCGCGGATGAAGTGCCGCCGCCTGAAAGCGGCGCGAATCTAATGGGGCCGACCCTCCCTGTCAGGCCTTCCGCGAATGGCGCAGGCAGGTATTGCCAGCCTAACCAAATTGATATATGATGATGATATCATATATCATGCGGATAAAACAATGCGGACACTAGTTGATCTCGGCGATACGCAAGTCCAGGCGCTGGACGAATTGTCGAAGAGAGAAAAGCGATCTCGCGCCGCCCTGATCCGGCAGGCGATCGATGAATATCTCGCCAAGCGACATAGCAAACAGGAAGGCGATGCGTTCGGCCTGTGGGGCAAACGGAAGGTGGATGGCTTGGTCTATCAGGAAAAGGTGCGAAGCGAGTGGTGAAGGCGCTGTTCGACACCAACATCCTGATCGACTATCTCAATGCGGTTCCCGAAGCTCGCACGGAGCTACAGCGCTACACGGAAAAAGCCGTCAGTATCATCACCTGGACGGAAGTCATGGTCGGCGCCAATCACGATCTCGAAGCTGGGACGCGCAGCTTTCTCGGCGGTTTCGATATCATCGCAGTGGATGAAGTAATTGCGGAACGCGCCGTCAGTCTTCGTCGCAGCCATCGAATCAAATTACCCGACGCAGTGATCTGGGCAACGGCACAGGTGCACGCCATGCTGCTCGTCACGCGCAACACAAAGAATTTTCCGGTCGGCGATCCCGGCGTTCGGGCGCCTTACGGCCGGTAAAGAACGGATCGGAAGATCCAACGCTGAAGATGCCGCCGAGACACGCAAGTATTTCCACTGCGCTGCGTCTGGCTGACTTACGCAAGCCCGCGACCAGGTTTGCGGAAATACGCGGGACCCGTGGAAAGCTGCCGGATTCCTCGGCATGTCGGTTGAAGTTCTGCTTGAATTTCCGGGGTTGACTTGGCCGCCCATCGTGAAAAAAGACGAAAAGCCCAATGATATCTTGGTCGGAGTGGCAGGATTTGAACCTGCGACCCCTGCGTCCCGAACGCAGTGCTCTACCGGGCTGAGCCACACTCCGACAAGAACGGGGCTTATAGCCTTGGGTTTCGCCCACCGCAAGAAGCCGAATTAAGGACGCCAAATCCAGTGAATGTGGCCCTGACAACCCAGATTCTGCCCGCCAGCGAGGCTGCGGTGGCCGCAGCGGCGCGTTCCCTCCGCGAGGGCGGGCTGGTCGCGTTCCCAACCGAGACCGTCTATGGCCTCGGCGCCGACGCCACCAACGCCGCAGCGATTGCGCGGCTCTATCAGGCCAAGGGCCGGCCTGCGTTCAACCCGCTGATTGCACATGTCAGCGATCTCAAGGCGGCGGAACGGATTGCCAACCTCAATGCGCAGGCGATCACGCTCGCCGAAGCGTTCTGGCCGGGACCGCTGACGCTGGTACTGCCCAGGACAAGAGACTGCAACGTGGCCGAGCTCGCCACCGCCGGGCTGGATACCATCGCGATCCGGGTGCCGGCGCACGCGATAGCGCGGGAAATCCTGCGCGCGTTCGGCGGGCCGGTGGTGGCGCCCTCGGCCAATCTATCGGGCCACGTCTCTCCGACCACCGCCGCCCATGTGCAAAGCGACCTCGCGGGGCTGATCGATCTGATCGTCGACGGCGGCGCGGTCGCGGTCGGAGTCGAATCCACCATTGTCGGTTGCTTCGACACGCCGATGCTGCTGCGCCCCGGCGGCCTGCCGCGCGGCGAGATCGAACGGGTGCTCGGCTGCGCCCTGGCGCAGCCCCCGGCCGATGCCGACAATGATGACGGCCAGCCATTGGCGCCGGGCATGCTGGCCTCGCATTACGCGCCGCGCACGACGGTGCGGCTCAATGCCGGGAGAATTGAGCCCGGCGAGGCGCTGCTGGCTTTCGGACCCGCTGCGGTGCCGGGAGTTGACGCGGCGACCGCGGTGTTGAATCTATCCGCGCGCGGCGATCTCAATGAGGCCGCCGCCAATCTTTTCGGTTATCTTCGCAGCCTCGACACCAAGGGCGCGCGTACCATCGCGGTGATGCCGGTGCCGCATCACGGGCTCGGCGAAGCGATCAATGACCGGCTGCGCCGCGCCGCCGTGGCGCGGGAATGAAGGAACGCAAGAGACCAAGATGAATATCGTCCAGCCCCCAGCGCCGCCGCTCCCGCCCGAATTGGTCGCGCATTTTCGTAAAGTCGTCGGCGACAAATACGCGGTGACCGACCAGGCCGACATCGCGCCCTATGTCACCGAAGAGCGCGACCTGTTTCGCGGCCGCTCGCCGCTGGTGTTGCGGCCAGGCTCGACGGCGGAAGTCGCCGCCATCTGCAAGCTCGCCACCGAGCACGCAATCGCGCTGGTGCCGCAGGGCGGCAACACCGGCCTGGTCGGCGGCCAGACCCCGCACAATGGCGAGGTGGTGGTCTCGATGCGGCGGCTGGACAAGATCCGCGACATCGACACCGCCTCCAACACCATGACCTGCGAGGCCGGCGTGGTGCTGCAGATCGCGCAGCAGCGCGCGGCCGATGTCGACCGGCTGTTTCCGCTGTCGCTCGGCGCCGAGGGCAGCTGCACCATCGGCGGCAACCTCTCCACCAATGCCGGCGGCACCACGGCGCTGGCCTATGGCGTGGCGCGCGAGATGGCGCTCGGGCTGGAAGTGGTGCTGGCCGACGGGCGCGTTCTGAACGGGCTGTCGAAGCTGAAGAAGGACAATACCGGCTACGATCTGCGCAACCTCTTCATCGGCGCCGAAGGCACGCTCGGCATCATTACCGCGGCGACCTTAAAGCTGTTTCCGAAGCCGCGCGCGGTGGAAACCGCCTTCGTCGGTCTCCAATCGCCGGCGCAGGCGCTGAAGCTGTTGTCGATCTCGCAGAACGGGGCCGCCGGCAGCCTGACCAGTTTTGAGCTGCTGTCCGACATCGCGGTCGATTTCAGCGTGCGTCACGGCATCGACATCCGCGATCCGCTATCGGGCAAGCATCTCTGGTACGTGCTGATGGAGCTGTCGTCTTCGCGCGACGACGCCCGCGCAGCACTTGAATCGATCCTGGCCAAGGGCCTCGACGAGGCCATCGTCGATGACGCCGTGATCGCGGCCAACCTTAGCCAGCGAGCGGCGTTCTGGAAGCTGCGCGACGAGATGTCCGCGGCGCAGAAGCCGGAGGGCGGCTCGATCAAGCATGACATTTCAGTGCCGGTCGCCGCGGTGCCCGATTTCATCGCGGAAGCCAATGCGGCCGTGGTCAAGCTGATACCGGGCGCGCGGCCGGTGCCGTTCGGCCATCTTGGCGACGGCAATATCCATTACAATGTCAGCCAGCCCATCGGTGGCGACACCGCGGATTTCATGGGCCGATGGCACGAGGTCAACGACGTGGTGTTCGCCATCGTGCTGCGGATGGGCGGATCGATCTCGGCCGAGCATGGCATCGGCGTGCTCAAGCGCGACGAACTGCCTGACGTCAAGGACAAGGTCGCGATCGAGCTGATGCGCGCCATCAAGGCGATGCTCGACCCGCTTGGCATCATGAATCCCGGCAAGGTGCTCTGAGCGTGGCTTTGGCAGCCCCTGCCCCGGCGCTCACGATCGCACCGATCGACGACGGCGATGTCGCCGATGTGATCGCGCTGTGGCAGCGCTGCGGATTGACGCGGCCCTGGAACGATCCCGCGTCCGATATCGCGCGCGCACGCAAGGGCGAGAACGCGGCGATGCTGGCCGGGCGCGACGACAGCGGCATCGTTGCTTCGGTTCTGGTCGGGCACGACGGTCATCGCGGCTGGGTCTATTACGTCGCCGTCGATCCGGATTGTCGCCACAAGGGATATGGCCGCGTCATCATGGATGCCGCGGAAGGCTGGCTGTGCCTGCGCGGCATCGAAAAGCTGCAACTCATGGTGCGTCCCGACAACAGTCAGGTTCAGGCGTTCTATCAGTCGCTCGGCTATCTCGAGCAGGAGCGCATCATCTACGCCAAGTGGCTCGATGGGCGCGAGCCGACACCGTAATCCAGAACAGCAGGCACGACATGACCGTCTCCGACCGCATCCGCGTCCAGAACGTGCGCGTGCTCTCCGACAATCACTACACGCTGAAAAGCACCACCTTCGCGTGGCGGCGCGCCAACGGCGAATGGCGGACGCAAGCTCGCGAGACCTATGACCGCGGCGACGGCGCGACGCTGTTGCCGTACAATCTGGCGCAGCGCACCGTGGTGCTGGTGCGGCAGTTTCGCTATCCGGCTTACGTCAACGGTTACGATGATCTCCTGATCGAAGCCCCGGCCGGCCTGTTGGATAACGAATCTCCTGAAATCCGGATTCGCGCCGAGATGGAAGAGGAAACCGGCTACCGGCTCGGCGACATCCGGAAAATTTTCGAAGCTTTTATGAGCCCTGGCGCGATCACCGAGAAGCTGCACTTCTTTGTCGCGGCCTATGAGCCGCATATGAGGGTCGGAAGCGGCGGCGGCATCGCGCACGAAGGCGAGGACATCGAGGTGCTGGAATTGCCGATCGATCAGGCGCTCGCCATGATCGCCGATGGCCGCATCGCCGACGCCAAGACCATCATGCTGCTGCAATACGCGGCGTTGAATATTTTCGGCGAACGCAGTTCGGCTAGATAGCTTTGGCCGCCACGCCTGCCGCGGCGAGGATCTCGCGCCGAATTCGCTCATCCTTGACGGCCCGCGCCATCGCAGCCGCGCCCGACAGCACCGCCAGAAAAGCCCAGGCCCGTTCGCTGGCATGCGCGCCGCGAAATCCGGCAACCACCACCTCCAGCAGGCTCGTCAGCTCTTTCTCATAGACGGCGCGGGTCGCATCGTCTGCGCGGGCCACGTCGGACGAAAAACTCGGCAGGCCGCAGGCCTCGTCGATTCCAAGTTCCATTCGCTCGCCGAGATAGAAATCGACGAACGGGTCCCGCCAGCCGCGGCCATGGCGCTCTTGAAACGCCGCGATCCCGTTTCGTAGCGTCGCGAGCCCATCCGAGACGACAAGCCTGAACGCCTCCGACTTGGAATCGAAATGGGCGTAGAACGCGCCCGAGGTAAGCCCTGCGCCTTTCGCCAGCGCGTCCACCCCCGTTCCGCCAAATCCGCCGGTGCGGAAACCGCGCCCGGCCGCGTCGACCAGTCGCGTCCGCGCATCGCCTTCGTTCTTGTTCAACCGCGCCATCTGCCTGTCTCGCGTTTAAATGATAACGATCGTTATATTACCGTTGACAAGATAACGATCGTTATGTTTTGATAATAACGATCGTTATCTAATGATCGCGACGCCCGCCGCAATGGCGGGCGCCATTCGATTGTCTTCATGGAGAGCCAAATGCCGATCCAAGTCATCGTTCCCGAAGGTATTTTAAGTGCGGACGCGCAGGCCGAAGCGTTCCGAAAACTGACCGAGCTGTTGCTCCGGCTGCACGGCCTCACCGGCAACAAATTCATGACGCCGAACGTCATCGGCGAGGTCACCGTGGTGCCAAGGGGCCGCACGTTTTCCGGCGGCAAGCCCACCGATATCGCGGTGTTTGAACTCAAGGTGCCGTCCTTCGTGTTGCCGACGCAGGAATTGAAGGATGCCTGGATCGCGGAGGGCACGGCGATCATCGAACAAGCCGCGGCCGGCCGCATCAAGCGGGAGCACATCTTCGCAAGCGTGACCTACGCCGTGGAGGGCGCCTGGGGCATTGGCGGAATCGCCTACAGCAACGCGGCCCTCGGATCAGCCGTTGCCGCGGAAGCAGCCGCCTGAACTAACCGCGCTCGCAAGGCCGTCGTGGCCGGGCATAGCCGTCCGAAGGACGGCGTCGCTTCCGCTCGCCGATGCCCGGGCATGACGGAGGAGAGAAATCAGAACAACGACCCCTGCCCATCATCGTCGGACGCCGTCACCACCGGTTTGCGCTGGCTCGCCCTTTTTGCGGGCTTCGGCGCTTCGGCGGCCATCTCCTCCGCCGTGATCGGCAGCATCAGCTGCGCGTCGTCATTGGCGGCGCGATTGACCCTCGTCGAGATCTCGTGCCAGACGAAACAGCCTTCCCCGGGCGCCCTCAACAGCGCCATCACGGTGTCAGCATCGTCATCACTGCAATCGAGCCAGCGATCGAAATCGCCGGGCTCAATGGTCACGGGTACGCGGTGATGCAACACCGCGAGATCGGCACTCGCGGGGGCGGTGACAATCGCCACCGTATCGAGTTCCTCACCGTTGGGGCCGATCCAGGTTTCCGCCAACCCGGCAAGGCCGATCGGAGCCCCGTCGCGGCGATGGATGAAATAAGGCCGCTTGCGCGTTTCTAAAGCCTGCCATTCGTAATAGCCGTCCGCCGGGATCAGGCAGCGGCGCCGCTTGATGGCGTTCTTGAAGGCCGGTTTTTCCTTGACCGTTTCCGCCCGCGCATTGATCAGGAGCGTGAATTTACGGGGGTCCTTGACCCAGGCGGGCAACAGGCCCCAGCGCATCAGGCGGAAATGCCGGATGCCGTGCTCGACAATGACCACCGGTATCGGCTGGGTTGGCGCGATATTATGCCGTGGCGGGAAATTGGGCTGCTCGATATAGCCGAAAATCTGCCGCAACGCCGCCGGCGGCGAGGTAATTACGAA
This sequence comes from Bradyrhizobium sp., assembly GCA_035490095.1. GTDB lineage: Bacteria > Pseudomonadota > Alphaproteobacteria > Rhizobiales > Xanthobacteraceae > Bradyrhizobium. The sequence continues at coordinate 9,299 of DATHHQ010000587.1, read as the reverse complement.
GCGTCCACACATTCTGTGGTCCAGATAGGCATCCGTTTAGCCCCTTTTAACCCCGACCGTTAAGACTGCGGCAGATGACATCAACGGCTTCCCAACCCGTGCGACCCGATCGCCCGATGCCGCACCAGTCTGGCCCCAATCAGGAGGCGCGGGCTGCCCAGTTGCGGGCTGCCAACATCAATCCGCGCACCGGTCTCGCCACCGATTATCTGAACCATTTTAATGAAGCCATCATGCTGCTCGAGATGGTTCCGGACATGCCGGAATGCGCGGAAGATTTCCTGGAATGGCAGCCTTTGTCCTATGGCGAACATTTCACGGCATCCCATTTCAAGGCACGCGACCTCGCCATCGAAGCCTATGAATCCGCCGACGCAAGCGTTCGCGCCGAATTCGACAATGTCACCAGCGCAATGACCTCAATTCTCACCGCGGTAGGCGACGCCATGCGCGCGGCAAAGCAGGACAAGACCCGCTCCAGGCTGGCCGAGCAAGCGACCGGGTGGGTCAAGCCGCTGGTCGCGATGGCCGGAGGCATCATCAATGGCGGCGGCGAGGCTGACGTCGACTACATCATGACGCATTAGATCATGATCCGATTGGATGGAATCGAATCATGATTTCATCTCTTTGTTTGAGCATGATCTCCGCGCAAACGCGTTCCGCGTTTGTCGCGAGGGAAAACCGGCTTCCACCCATCGGGTCGTGGCCCGAGGGCATGCTTTTCCGGATCATACTCTGATGTCCGCGATGTTCCCCGTCCAGCCGTCGCACCCCCAGCTTGCGGTCAGCGCGGCGATCTTTCGCGACGGCAAGATCCTGCTGGTGCGGCGCGCGCGGTCGCCGGCCAAGGGTTTCTATTCGCTGCCCGGCGGCCGGGTCGAATTCGGCGAATCGCTGCACACTGCCCTGCATCGCGAGGTCGACGAGGAAACCGCACTGCGGATCGAGATTATTGGCCTTGCCGGATGGCGCGAAGTGCTGCCGGGAACCGGCAGCAACGGACATTATCTGATCATGTCATTCGCGGCCCGCTGGACCTCCGGCGAGCCGGTCCTGAACGACGAACTCGACGATTTCAGGTGGCTTGCACCGGATGGCCTAGGCGATCTCAAGGTCACCGGGGGCCTTGCGGAGGTCATCCAGTCGGCGCGCGGTCTGATCAGGGGATGAAAGCCAGGCGCCGTGTCATGCGTTGAAATCGCTTCCCCGCTCCGGTAGACCGGGTTCGAACCGAAACGCCTTCAGCGAGCCGGGTAGCCGTATGAAGGGGCGTCGAAAAACAGATCATGCTCAAGCGTATTTTGGCCGCTGTCATCCTCATCTCGGCATGCAATCCGGGCCCTGCGCGGGCCCAGGACGCTGCCGCGCCGTTCGACGGCGACTTGCAGCGGCTGGCCGAGATCCTCGGCACCCTGCACTATTTGCGCGGCATTTGCGGCACCAATGAAGGCCCAAAATGGCGCAACGAAATGCAGGCGCTGGTCGATGCCGAAACCCCCTCGGGCGACCGCCGTGCCCGCATGATCGCGGGCTTCAACCGCGGTTATAACGGCTTCCAGCAGACCTACCGGACCTGCACGCCGGCGGCCTCCGTCGCGATCCGCAGATACATCGAGGAAGGCTCCAAGATCTCACGGGATCTGACAGCGCGTTACGCCAACTAAGTCGAGTTGGCGCTCGATCTCGTCCGATAGCCAAATTGCGGCGACGTCGATGCCGGTCATCCTGGCGCTTGTTCCGGCAAAGTGAACTCCGCTTCGCGACCTTCGCATCCTGCATGGTGGTCTTCAGGATATCGTCCCTCACTAAAAAACAGAGTGCTTGTCCACTCTAACCAAACGCAACCGCTGATTGAATGTTGCTACTAGATAAGTGCACTGAGACCGAACAGCAGACCGCAGCACGTTAGATTTTTGCGGATTTTTCGCCGCAGACTCGCCGTAATTCTCTATCCAGACTCGTCATAACCGTTTTCCTCTGAAATCGCCGGAATTCCCTTGACACAATCGTAAGTTTATTGGCCCCAGTAATCCGCCGACGGGTTTGGATTATCGCGTGAGGTAATGAGTGATGAAAGTTCTTGTCTCGGCCATTATGCTTGCTCTGTCTGCAGCGGCGGCGCCGCACATGGGAATCGTCACAGGCAATGTGACTGGCACCTACATCAAGATTGGAGAGGACATCAAGAAGATCGTCGAACCGAGTGGCATCGCTTTGCAGGTTCTTGAATCGGCCGGTTCTATCCAGAACGTATTCGACGTTCGCAAGAAGCGCGGCGTCCAACTCGGTATCGTGCAGTCGGACGTGCTCGAATATATCCGCGACATTTCTGACGACCATGAACTGAAAGCTATCGCCGCCAAGCTTGCTGCGGTTTATCCGCTTTACAAGGAGGAGGTCCATGTCCTCGGTGATCTTTCACTGAAGACACTGCAAGATTTGGACGGCAAACGTGTTGCGATAGGTCCTCAAAGAAGCGGCACGTATCTGACCGCAAAGACGATTTTCTTTCAGACGGGGATCACGCCTTCGCAAGAGGTATTTCTCGGAGGCAAGCAAGCGCTGGAGTCACTGCGTAAGGGCGAAGTTGATGCAATGTTCTATGTAGCTGGCGCGCCGGCAACGCTCTTTGCGGAGAATACAACAGCCGATGATAAGTTGCAGCTCATTGGGTTGGACGACAAGGCCCTCGACAGCTATCTCACTGCAGTCATCCCGGCGGGCACATACAAATGGCAGGAATCCGACGTGAGAACGGTAGCGGTCAAAGCCGTTCTGATAACTTTTAGCTACGCCGGTGAGCAGTGCCAAAATGTGGCCAAAGTGGCCAAAATTATCCGCGAGAACAAGGACTGGCTGGATGCCAACGGGCATCCGAAATGGCGCGAAGTAAATCTCGATGAGAGATTGCCGAAATGGCCGCAATATGAATGTGTGGCAGCAACGCAGGAGCAGCCGCAGCCAAAGCCAAAGGGCCCAGATATCAAGATCGTACGCTAGATGTTCATTCGAAAATTTCTCTGCCGTGGCGCGCTGCGGACTTCGAATTCGGAACAACAATTTCAATTCAATTCGCGCCGTTAACCTTTCTTAAAGAACTGGCTAGGCGGCGTTAACCTGCATGCTAAACCTCATTCATGATTCGACGCCTTCCGCCCTGGATCGCGTGCACAGCCTGTCGAGTTTCATGAGCCATCCAGCGTCGTTCACCACCGTCCGCGATCCGCTGCCCGATCACGAACAGAAGCGGGCCGCGCTCGGCTACCTCAACGAGGCCTGGGCGGAGGCGCGGCACGATGGCGTCGACGGCGACTGCCTTGCGCAGGCAAGCCTGTTCGCGGCATTCGCCGAGCTGGTCGGAACCTATGGCGAAGACGCGGTGGCGAAATTCGCCGAAGGCCTTCCCGTCCGCGTCCGCAATGGCGAGTTCTCGATCGCGCTCGCGAAGCAGTAGGCTTGCAACGAGCAAAACCGTCATCGCCCGGCTTGACCGGGCGCCCGGTATTCCAGAGCTTTCTCGTTTGAACTTCGACGCCGCGGCGTACTGGATCACCCGGTCAAGCCGGGTGACGACGTCCGAGCTTGGCGCAGCATCCCGCCTTAACGTGAAACGTGAACGTGCCTATCTAGGCCTTCAGCGTCTCCAGGAACCGCACGGGCTCGCCGGTCGAGGGCGTGACCAGCTCCCCCTGCCACATCACGCGGCGCCCACGCACAAAGGTGCCGACCGGCCAGCCGGTGACACGCATCCCGTCATACGGCGTCCAGCCGGCGCGGGAGGCCACCCATTTGTTGGTGATGGTCTCGCTGCGCTTGAGATCGACCACCGTGAAGTCCGCGTCGTAGCCCGCCGCGATCCGGCCCTTGGTGGCGATGTTGTACAGCCGCGCCGGACCCGCGCTGGTGAGATCGACGAAGCGCGCCAGTGACAATCGCCCGGCGTTGACGTGATCGAGCATCAGCGGCACCAGTGTCTGCACCCCGGTCATGCCCGATGGCGAGGCCGGATAGGTCTTGGCCTTTTCCTCCAGCGTATGCGGCGCGTGATCGGAGCCCAGCACGTCGATGATGCCCTGCTCGATGCCGCGCCAGATGCCGTCGCGATGATCGGCCGACCGCACCGGCGGGTTCATCTGCGCGCGGGTACCGAGCCGCTCGTAGCATTCCGGAGCGACCAATGTCAGGTGATGCGGAGTCGCTTCACAGGAGGCTACATCCTTGTGATCGCGCAGAAATTCGATTTCCTCCCTGGTCGAAATATGCAGCACGTGAATGCGCTTGCCGGTTTCATGGGCGAGTTTGACGAGGCGCTGGGTCGCCATCAGCGCCGCGGTCTCGTCGCGCCACACCGGATGCGAACGTGGATCGCCTTCGATCCGCAGTCGCTTGCGGTCGTTGAGGCGGTACTCATCTTCGGCATGAAAGGCAGCGCGGCGCCTGATCACTTTGAAAATCCGCCGCAGGCTCTCGTCGTCCTCGACCAGGAGCGCGCCGGTGGACGAGCCGATGAACACCTTGACGCCGGCGCAGCCGGGGGCGCGCTCCAGTTCCGGCAAATCCTGCACGTTGTCGCGGGTGCCGCCGATGAAAAACGCAAAATCGCAATGCATGCGGTGGTGGCCGCGCTTCACTTTGTCGGTAAAGGTTTGTTCGGAGACAGTCAGGGGATCGGTGTTCGGCATTTCAAACACCGCCGTGACGCCGCCCATGATGGCACTGCGTGAACCGGTTTCCAGGTCCTCCTTTTGAGTAAGGCCCGGCTCGCGAAAGTGCACCTGCGTGTCCATCACGCCCGGCAGGATATGCAGGCCGGTGCAGTCGATGACTTCGGCGGCCGAGGCCTGCCCAAGTCCGCCGATTGCTGCGATGCGGCCACCGGCGAGGCCGATGTCGCGCACGCCCTCGCCGTCCTGATTGACCACGGTGCCGGATTTTAGAATGGTATCAAATCGTTGATTCATTCGGTCCTCAGTGCCCGGTTCGCGGAACCGGATGTCGCGCGGGCCTTGTTCGCAATACCTTAGCGTCTTACGTTGCCATGTGATATCCGGCGCTTGCATTTCCCCAAGAACTTCAAAAAGAGCTTTGCCAGAGAACTCCTTATGAAAGCAGCGATTCTTCCCGACCGGGGCGTGGTCAAGGTCAGCGGCGGCGACGCCCGCGACTTTCTCAACGGCCTTGTCACCACCGACGTGACGCTGCTTCGCCCGAGCCTCGGCCGGTTCGGGGCCTTGCTGACCCCGCAGGGCAAAATAACCGTGGATTTCCTGATCACCGAAGCGCCTTCGGGCCACGGCGGCGGTTTCCTGATCGATTGCCCGCGCGCGCTCGCGCAGGGCCTCGCCGACAAGCTTGGTTTCTACAAATTGCGCGCCAAGGTCGCGGTCGAAAATCTCTCCGACAGCCTCGGTGTGCTCGCGGCATGGGATGGCGATCCCGCGGTGACACCCGATCTGGCGTTCGCCGATCCGCGCAATGCCGCGCTCGGCTGGCGGATTCTGGTACCTGTGGAACTCGCGCAAAAAGTCGCTGATCTGATGGGCGCGGATCTGGTCGACAGCACAGCCTATGAGGCCCGTCGCATCGCGTCCGGCGTTCCGCGCGGCGGCCTCGACTTCATGTATGGCGACGCATTTCCGCACGAAACCAATATGGACCGCCTGCACGGCGTCGATTTCGACAAGGGCTGCTACGTCGGGCAGGAGGTGGTGTCGCGGATGCAGCATCGCGGCACCGCGCGCACCCGGATTGTAAGGGTCATTCTCGAGGGCCCGTCGCCGGAACCCGGAGCAACTGTCCTCGCCGGCGACAAGCCGGTCGGCACCATGGGTTCGACGGCAGGCCACAATGGTCTCGCGCTGATCAGGGTCGATCGTGCCGCCGACGCGCATGCCGCCGGCATGCCGCTGACATCCGGCGGCCTTGGCATCCGCGTTGCCGAACCGGACGATCTGCTGATCGCACCGAAGCAGACCGTGGCATGACGAGGGCGGCGCGTCTGCATGCCGATGGCCTGGTGCGGTGTCCGTGGCCGGGCGAAGATCCGTTTTATATGGCCTACCACGACACCGAATGGGGTGTGCCGGAGTATGACGACCGCGCGCTGTACGAAAAGCTCATCCTCGACGGTTTCCAGGCCGGGCTGTCGTGGATCACGATCCTGCGCAAGCGCGACAATTTCCGCCGCGCCTTCGACGATTTCGAGCCGGCAAAGATCGCGCGCTACAACGCGAAAAAGACCGATGCCCTGATGAACGACGCCGGCATCGTCCGCAACCGCGCCAAGATCGAGGGCACGATCGCAAGCGCAAAATCCTATCTGAAGATCATGGAAGACGGCCCCGGCTTCTCGAAATTCCTGTGGGATTTTGTCGACGGCAGGCCGAAGGTCAATCAGTTCAAGACCACCGCCAGCGTGCCGGCATCGACGCCGCTGTCGATCAAGATATCAAAGGAGCTGGCGTCGCGCGGTTTCAAATTTGTCGGCCCGACCATCGTCTACGCCTTCATGCAGGCCACCGGCATGGTCAACGACCATCTGGTAACGTGCTTCTGCCATGAAACCTGCGCCGGAAAACAACGCGTGCCACGCCTCAACGTCAAATGACGGCCGGAAAATTTTCCGAGACTGCGACCACCACCCGGGTCTGGCAGCGGATGTTGTCGGGCCGGCGCCTTGATCTTCTGGACCCCTCGCCGCTGGACATCGAAATCGCCGACATCGCCCACGGCCTGGCGCGCGTCGCGCGCTGGAACGGGCAGACAAGCGGCGCGCATATTTTCTCGGTGGCGCAGCACACGCTGCTGGTCGAGGCTGTGATGCGCGAGCAGACCCCGCGTGTCGATGTCCGCTTCCGGCTCGCCGCACTGCTGCACGATGCGCCGGAATATGTCATCGGCGACATGATCTCGCCGTTCAAAGCGGTGCTGGGCGGCGACTACAAGGCGGTGGAGAAGCGGCTGCTTTCGGCCATCCACATCCGCTTCGGATTGCCGCCGGTATTGGCCGACGAGATGACGCGACAGATCAAGGCCGCCGACAGGGGCGCGGCCTACCTCGAGGCGACCGAGCTTGCAGGTTTTGCCGAAGCCGAGGCCAAGCGCCTGTTCGGCCGCGATCCTGGCCTGCCCCCGGCGAGCGTGCGGGATTACCTCACGCCCTGGACCGCGGCCAAGGCCGAAAAGCGGTTCCTGGCGCGGTTCAAGACGCTGCTTCCATGAACATCGACGCTTTCGCCGCGGCGTGGGCAAGCCTATAATTGCACGAACAAAAGGACCGCCATGATCCACGTTTGCTCGCTCGCCGCACTTCCCGACACCGTCAAAGCCACCGGAGCCAGTCACGTCCTCACCGTCATGGCCAACGTCGATCAGGTGCGGCGGCCGGAATCGGTGCTCCCGGCCAATCATCTGAAAATATCGATGGACGATATTACCGAACAGATGGATGGCTTTGTCGCGCCTTCGGATTCGCATATCGAGCAGGTCCTGAATTTCGTGCGCGGCTGGGACCGCAGCGCCCCGCTCGTGGTCCATTGTTACGCTGGCATCAGCCGCTCGACCGCAAGTGCTTTCGCCGCCGTGTGCATGCTCAATCCGCATCGCGACGAGATCTCGATCGCACGACAGATTCGCGCCGCCTCCCCGATCGCGTCGCCGAACCGGTTGATCGTGAGCCTGGCGGATCGGGCCTTGGGACGAGACGGGCGGATGCTGCGCGCCCTCGACGAAATGGGTCCGGGCAACCTGATGATCGAAGGCCGGCCGTTTCGCCTCGATCTCGACTGATGTCAGCGATTGGCGCCAGATGAACGAAAAGCTTCTGACGCCGATCGAAATTGGCCTCACCGCGGCCATCGTTGCGATCGAAGGCAACGAGCCGCTGATACTCACCGCATCGGGCAGCGACGGCGACAGACTCGCCGGGCTTCCGTTCGGCCCGTTCGACGCGGTTGCGCACCGCACCTTCGAAATCGGCCTGCGCGCCTGGGTGGAAGAACAGGCGGGATTGCGGCTGGGTTACGTCGAGCAGCTCTATACATTCGGCGATCGCGGCCGGCACACGCAGGCCGGCGACACCGATGCCCATGTCGCCTCGATCGGCTATCTCGCGCTTACCCGTGCGGCCGACAACGCGCAGCGGGCGCCCGGCGCGACTTTTGAGCCCTGGTATCGCTTCTTCCCATGGGAAGACTGGCGGGAAGCGCGGCCCGGCATGATCGAGCGCGACATCTTTCCCGAATTGACGAACTGGGCTGAGCAGACCGAGGAGCCCGACACGGCACGTGCACTCAGCCGCAAGGATCGAGTCCGGCTGTATTTCGGCACCGAGGGCGCGCATTGGGACGAAGAGCGCGTGCTCGACCGTTATGAGCTGCTTTACGAAGCGGGATTGATCGAGGAAGCGCGACGCGACGGACGCCCCGCGGCATTGGCGCGCCGATCCATTCCCGCGCTTGGCGTATCGATGCGCTTCGACCACCGGCGAATATTGGCGACCGCGATTGCGCGGCTGCGCGCCAAACTGAAGTACCGTCCGGTGGTATTCGAACTTTTGCCGCCCGAATTCACACTTACCGAGTTGCAACGGACGGTGGAAGCGATCTCAGGGCGGCATCTGCACAAACAGAATTTCCGCCGGCTGGTGGAAGCCGGCGCGCTGGTCGAACCCACCGGCGTGATGTCGACACAGACCGGTGGACGGCCTGCTGCATTGTTTCGCTTCCGCCGCGAGGTGCTGCAGGAGCGCCCCGCGCCGGGCCTGCGTGTGCGGGGGCGGCGCTGACGGCCTGATGACGCTGACGGCCTGACGTGGCTTAAAGGATTTGACGCGGCAAGCCCGAAAGGTCGCGGCGATCGCGTTGGAAGTTTCTTGGAGGTTTGATGTTCGATTCGCCGTTCGACTTTTTCTCGCTCGTGATCGCCATCGTTGCATTCATTTTTGCGCGCAAGGCGTTCAATCAAACCGCCGCGTTGCGCGCGCGGCTGGATGTGATGGAGACTGCGGCGTCATCGGCGACCGCGGCGAGACCCATGCCGCCGCCGCTTCCGGCGCAGGAAGCGCCGATCGCGCCATCGGCAGCGGATCAGATCAGAATTGAAACAACCGAACAAGAGTCGCCGCCGCCAAGTCAACCGGTGGCGCCGCCTCCGATGCCGGACATTCCGGCTGCCGCACCCGCGTCCCAGCCCGGTCCCGGCTTCGAGGAGCGTATCGGCACCCGCTGGGTGGTCTGGGTCGGCGGTTTGACGCTGGCGCTCGGCGGTTTCTTCATGGTCCGCTATTCGATCGACGC
>DATHHQ010000586.1:0-5675 GCA_035490095.1 Bradyrhizobium sp. | reverse complement strand
GGAGAAGGCGCTGGCCCGGGCCAAAGCCTATGTCGCCTATGCCCAGGCGCATCCCGGCATGTACGGGCTGATGTTCCGCACCGAACGCCTCGATATGAAGCGGCCGTCGCTGCATGAGGCCGCCGAGGCCTCGTTCGCAGGACTGGCCGGCGCGATCGGCGCCAGCCGCCAGGAGCAGATATCGGAGCAGGCGCTGTCGCTCGACCAGGCGGCGGCGATCGCACGGGCGTGGTCGCTGGTCCACGGTTTTACCATGCTGCTGCTCGATGACCGGCTCAGCGACATCCTGCGACGGCTCCCCAAAGGCACCGATGTCGAAACCTTGCTGGATGCCATGCTGAGATCGACCGTCGGCCGACCGCCGGCGCCTTAGCGTGTCCACGTGTCCAGTGGATAAATCAGACGCGGAGCGGCCTTAGCTCAGCTGGCCCAGACCGTGTCCTCTGTCCACCCCAGCTCTGCAAACTCCGTTGCGCGCAGCGGCGCCTCGCCTTCGGCGAAGAACTCGTCGAGCTGCGGCGGGTGGACTTCGGTCGCGCTCAACATCGCGTGCGCCTGACCCCGATGATGAATCTGATGCTGCAACAGGTGAAGCAGCAGCCGATCTAAACGCTCGCGTTGAATGCGATCGCCGCGGTGTATGTCGACCACATGATTGAGATCAGCCACGCCAAGGCGCTCGACGACAGCAATCAATCGCCGGTCCACCTCGCTCTGCGCATTTCGGAGTATGATTGCAGTTTCGCAAGGCTCCGGGTCCGCAAAGGCTGCCGGCCCAAGCGTGCCGCCCTCCATGGCGTCCACGTAAAACCAATCGATAATCAGGATGTGATTGAGCGTCGCGCGCAGGCTTGGAAAGAAACCGGTCCGCGGCGCCAGGAAATCAGCCTGCGACAGTCGTACGCAGGCCGTGAGCAGACGATGGTTGGCCCAGCCGTTGTTGTAGGCCATGGCACGGTAGGGAAGGACGGCATCCATCAGCACCTCCGCAGTCCAGATCAGACGAAATTCTTCGGTTCCAGCCGACCCCACCCACGGTCCGCTGCAGCAGCGGCCTCGCCCAATATAATGGCAGCAAGGTTGGCGCCAAACCCGGTGCGGCTTTTCGACCCAATACCAAGGCGGGCGAGCGTTGCTGGCGCGCCATTATATTTGGCGCGTCTTCTTCACGCGACCCGGGCATCCACCCCGGATCACGTCGGGGGCAGGCTTCATTCGAAAACGTTTTAACGCCGCGTCGCCAGTTCGACCGCACGGCCGCTGACGCCGATCACTCTCACCTCGTCCTTTCCGCATTTGAAATCGCGTGCGATTTCGTCCGCGGCCTTGCGGGCCAGTTCGTTGGCATTGGGATTGGTCTTCACGTCGACATAGGCCACATGGCACACCGCACCGGGTGGCAGCCGCGTCACCGCCAGCATCGGCTTGGCAACCGGCCGGCCGTCCTTGTTCTCATCGCTATTGTCGGCGATGTGCCAGCGCTGAATGATCGCAAACGGCTTGCCGTCGAGCGCGCGCCATTCGATCGTCGTGGTGGTCGAGCTGAACGGACCGAACCAGGCCTGCGCGGCAGGTTCCCTGGCAGCGGCGGCGCGGTTGCGGCCGACCGAGACGGTTTCGCGCAGATCATCCTCGCTCACCAGCACCACGAGGCCGGCCTTGCCCGGGCAAATCCGCGTCGCGCTGTCATCGACGCCATTGCCGGCGCCGGCGACGCGGCAGTCCCCGGGTGCGGTCGATGTGTAGCTGCTGCCAAATAATTGTGCTTTTGCCGGTGAAATCAGGCCCGAGGCAGCACAGAACAGCGCCGTCATGGCTATTCCCACCGTGACATGCGAGCCGCGGGCGAGGTCGTGGTGGGGGACGTGCTGCATCCTGACGCCTTTGGTTGCGGAATTCGTTGTTTTCGACATGTGCAATCTGGGGAAGGTTCAAGCTGATTGCGCGAAACACCTGACATTGGCACGGAATCGTCATAGAACAGCGCTCCGCGACCCGTCGCCTTCTTTAACCTGTCAGTTCCTTATCGATCATGCCTGCCATTTCTCCGGATAAACCCTATCGCGTCGGCCGTTCCCGTACCGGGCTTGGTCTCTTCGCCACCAAGCCGATCAAGAAGGGCGCCAAAATCGTCCGCTATTTTGGTCCGTTGCTGGATTGCAGAAAGAAGAAACACGACGCGATCGAGAACAAATATCTGTTCGAGCTCAACAACCGCTGGACCATCGACGGCTCGGTGCGCAAGAACATCGCGCGCTATATCAACCATGCCTGCAAGCCGAATGCGGAATCCGACGTCAGCGCCCGCAAGCGCAAGGTCGTGATCCGCGCGATCAAGAACATCGAGCCCGGCGAAGAGATCAACTACGATTACGGCACCGACTACTTCAAGGCGTATCTGAAGCCGATCGGCTGCAAATGCGCGGCGTGCGAAAAGAAGCGCAAGAAGAAGCGCGCCGAGGCAAGGGCCGAAAAGCTGCGCCTGAAAGCCAAGGCGGAGAAGAAGGCTTTGAAGAAAGCCGAAAAGCAGGCGGCCAAGGCCAGGGAAGAGCTGGAGCAAAAGCAGAAGCAAAAGCTCAAGCAAGCGGCGAAGCAGAGGCTGAACGGCGCCCGGTCCAACGGCAAGCTCCTGAACGGCCACGGCGGAACGGCCGCCGCGGGCCAGTTGACCGCCGCGAAATCCGGGATTTTCGCCGAGCCTGCGAGCGCGCAAAGTGGGGAAGCCAGCGCTTCGGCTTAGCTAGCCGAAGGGCCAGTCCTCAGATGTGCAATTGCACACCGGGGAATCCCGAGATTCCGGGTTCGATGCTTCGCATCGCCCCGGAATGACGGTTTCGGATGTTTCGCGGAGTCTCTCCAGGCGTCACGCCGCCAGCGCGCCGCTGCTCCTGCGCAGGCCGACATATTGCAGCTCGGCGAGAGCGCCGACCACGATCGCCTGCGCCGCAACGAAGACTTCGCCGAGCGGGTTCGGGCTCACCGCGCCTGAGAACAACAGCGCGATGCTGGCGATGGTCCACGCCGCATTGCCGGCAATCACGATTGCCACCAGCGCCTTCGGCATGGCTTGCCGGGTGCCAAGCCAGCCGACGAGGGCGGCGTAGGCGATCAGAAACAGCCCGGTCTCGCGCAGCAGCGCTTCGGGCAGGTTGAGCAAGGGCGCAAGCGCGCCGGCGCCAAGGGTGAGCAGCACGGCCGATGCGCCGCTGAAGATGGCGTCAGCCAGAATGGCGCGGCGCAGAAAGACGGATGGATTGATCATGACAGTTCTCCTTTTCGGGGTTGAGTGGACGGGTGACGGGATCAACGCGCCGGCCGGCGGCGCCTGGACGGCAGCAGATACCGGAGCTGACGCAGCAGGCGGACCGGGCACAGCGTCCTGCCGACGCTGGTCTCGACCGCCTGCACATGCGCGAACACGAAGACGCCGGTGTTGTGCACCAGCGGCTCGGGCATATTGAGCGAACACGCCAGCATCCGGGTTGCCAGATTGAGCAACCACCGGATCATGCCGGCGGGTGAGAAGGTGCTGGTTCGGGAAAGCGGGCTCATGGTCATCTCCTGTGCCCTCGAAGATGACCCGGCCCGATAGCGAATTCGATTACGTCGGAGGTAATGGAAGGCGTGAAATTCGCATGGTAGGTTTTGCACCATGAACGCACAGTCTGCCACGGCGCGAGCCGACCGAACCCAGCCCGCCCATATCGGCGATCACCTGCGCGAATGGCGGCAGCGCCGCCATCTCAGCCAGCTCGATCTCGCCGGCGACGCCGAGATTTCCGCCCGCCACTTGAGCTTCGTGGAAACCGGGCGCGCCGCGCCGTCGCGCGATATGGTGCTGAAGCTGGCGGAGCAGCTGAATGTGCCGCTGCGCGAGCGCAACGTGTTGCTGGTCGCGGCGGGGTTCGCGCCGGCGTTCCCGCAGCGATCGCTCGACGACCCCGCGTTGAAATCGGCGCGGGCTGCGATCGATCTGGTGCTGAGGGCGCATGAGCCCAACCCGGCGCTGGCGTACGACCGGCACTGGAATCTGGTCTCGGCCAACCGCATGGTGATGCCGCTGCTCGAGGGCATTCCGGCGCGACTGCTGGGTCAGCCCTTCAATATTATGCGTCTTGCCTTTCACCCCGAGGCGCTGGCGGCGCGCACCGTCAACCTCGCCGAATGGTGCAGCCATCTGCTGGAGCGGCTGCATCGCCAGTGCGAGGCCACGGCCGATCCCGAATTGATAAAGCTCTATTCCGAGCTGAAGGCCTATCCGATTCCGGCACGGTCGGCGCCGCTGCCGGCCGACAACGTCGCCATCCCCTTCAAGATGCGGCTCGACGGCGAGGTGCTGAGCTTTATTTCCACCACGATGATTTTCGGCACGCCGGTGGATATCACGCTGTCGGAGCTCGCGCTGGAGACGTTTTTTCCGGCTGACGATCTGACCGCGGAACGGATGCGAAGCATGGCGGCCAGCCTCAAATAGCGCCTTGCCTGGGCTTCGGATGCTGATTATCTCTGGAACTTCCTGATCAGGAGGTTCCGATGAGCACCCTAAAGCCGCTTCAGATCGATATCGTCTCCGACGTGGTGTGCCCGTGGTGCTACATCGGCAAGCGCCGGATCGAGAACGCACTGGCGCTGGCGGGCGATGTGCCGGTGGAGATTCACTGGCGGCCGTTCTTTCTCAACAACTGGGTGCCGCGCGAGGGGATCAGCCGCGACGAATACCTCACCGCGAAATTCGGCTCGCCCGAGGCCTACAAGGGTATCGCCGGGCGCGTGGTCGCGGCGGCAACCGAAGAGGGCCTGCTGTACCGCCCCGAGTTGGTCAAACGCCAGCCCAACACGACCGACTGCCACCGGCTGATCCACTGGGCCGAGGCGCAGGGCAAATCCGCCGACATGAAACAGCGGCTGATGGAATTGTATTTCCGTGACGGCGGCGATCTCACCGACACCGATGTGCTGGTGCAGGCGGCGGCCGATTGCGGGCTCGATGTCGACGATGTCCGTAAGCGTCTCGCCACCGACGAGGACGTCGAGCTGATCTCGGCGCAGGCCAAGGAAGCCTCCGACAAGGGCATCTCCGGCGTGCCGACCTTTGTATTTGCGCAGAAGTACGCGGTATCCGGCGCGCAGCCGGCCGAACAGCTCGCCCGCGCCATCCGTCAGGTCTCCGGTGAGATCAACGCGCAAGCAGCAGAGTAGGTCGGCGATGAAGATCAGGATTGTCGTGCATGTGGCTGAGGAAGGAGGCTTTTGGGCCGAAGTCCCCGCCATTCCAGGCTGTGCTACCCAAGGCGACAGCATGGATGAACTTATGCAAAATCTCCATGAAGCGATCGAAGGGTGCCTTTCCATGTAGCCCGGATGAGCGAAGCGACATCCGGGAACGAGCGTGATGCCGGCCCGGATTTCGCTTCGCCCATCCGGACAGGGGTACAGAACAAGAAACTCGGGGAAACATCATGATCTATGAGTTGAGAACCTACACCGTGAAGCCCGGCACGATCGGAGATATGGTGAAGGCAGCGAGCACCGTGTCGCGCGACATCCGTGGGGATGACTACGGCAAATTGGAAGGTTACTGGTCGACCGAGATCGGGCCCCTCAATCAGGTCATGCATCTATGGAGCTATGGCAGTTTCGATGAGCGTGCGAGATTGCGCGGTGAACTCGCCAAG
>DATHHQ010000585.1:0-2227 GCA_035490095.1 Bradyrhizobium sp. | reverse complement strand
GCCGATCCTCACCGGCGCCCGTACCACCAACGAGGCCGCGGTGCAGGAACTGATGCAGAAGACGCTCGACAGCTATGGCTCGGGCATCCTGGTGCAGCAGGTGCAGATGCAGAAGGTCGATCCGCCGGCGCAGGTGATCGACTCGTTCCGCGACGTGCAGGCGGCGCGTGCCGATCTTGAGCGCTTGCAGAACGAAGCGCAGACCTATGCCAATCGGGTCGTGCCCGACGCGCGCGGACGCGCCGCGCAGATCCTCCAGGTCGCCGAAGGCTACAAGCAGCAGGCGGTCGCCGAGGCCAAGGGCCAGAGCGCGCGTTTCCTGAAGGTCTACGACGAATACAAGAAGGCGCCTGACGTTACCCGGCAGCGCATCTATCTGGAAACGATGGAGCGCATTCTCGGCAGCGCCGAGAAGCTGGTCTATGACGGCGGCGGCGGTTCGGCGTCCTCGCAGAGTATCGTGCCGTATCTGCCATTGAGTGAGTTGACACCGCGACGTCAGGCGGCTCCGACAACGGGTCAGCCGCAGCAACCGAGCGGAGGAGCCACACGATGAGATCCCCCATCACAGGCATTGCAGCGCTGTTCGTGCTGTTTGTCGTTCTGATCGTCGGCTACAGCTCGGTCTTCACGGTGTCACAGACCGAACAGGTACTGGTGGTGCGGCTCGGTGAGCCGGTCAAGGTGGTCACCGAACCCGGGCTGAATTTCAAGTTTCCGTTCATCGATACCGTGATCCCAATCGACAAGCGCATCCTCGATCTGGAAAATCCGTCGCAGGAAGTGATCGCGTCGGATCAGAAGCGGCTGGTGGTCGATGCCTTCGCGCGATACCGCATCAAGAACGCGCTGCGATTTTACCAGAGCGTCGGCTCGATCCCGGCCGCCAACATCCAGTTGACGACGCTGCTTAACGCATCGCTGCGCCGGGTGCTCGGCGAAGTCACCTTCATCACGGTGGTGCGCGACCAGCGCGAGGCCTTGATGGGGCGAATCCGCGAACAGCTCGACAAGGAAGCCGATGGCTATGGCATCGAGGTGGTCGATGTGCGGATCCGGCGTGCCGATCTGCCGGAGCAGAACAGCCAGGCTGTCTACCAGCGCATGCAGACCGAACGGCAGCGCGAGGCCGCCGAATTCCGTGCGCAGGGCGGTCAGAAAGCCCAGGAGATCAGGTCCAACGCCGATCGCGAAGCCACCGTCATCGTCGCCGAAGCCAACTCGACCGCCGAGCAGGTACGCGGCGCCGGCGACGGCGACCGCAACCGGCTGTTCGCCGAGGCCTATGGCAAGGATCCCGATTTCTTTGCGTTCTACCGCTCGATGGCAGCGTATGAGAACGGCTTGAAGAGCAACGACACCCGCTTCCTGCTGCGGCCCGACTCCGACTTCTTCAAGTTCTTCAGCAACTCGTCGGGCAAGCCGCCCGCGGCGGCTGCGCTACCGGCGGCGGTTGTGGCCGCGCCGAAGCCGTAAGGCACGAACCGCTCATACCCTCGGCGCTCAGGCCCGGGGTATGTCCTGGCGGATGATGCGCTGGCCGGAACACCAGGAGGCGCGCGGCGAGGGTTTCGCTTCGCGCCTTGCCAAAAGTAAGCGCCTTGCCAAAAGTAAAAAGAACATCAAGCGGGAGGTTCCAGTCCGATGAGGTCCATAGCGTTCGCCGACTTCCTCATCGGTTTGGGCATTCTGTTTGTGCTTGAAGGGTTGCTGTTCGCGGCAAGCCCGGC
Source organism: Bradyrhizobium sp. (assembly GCA_035490095.1). GTDB lineage: Bacteria > Pseudomonadota > Alphaproteobacteria > Rhizobiales > Xanthobacteraceae > Bradyrhizobium. The sequence goes on along the minus strand of DATHHQ010000585.1, from coordinate 497 downwards.
CTGGATGCGCCGGGCCATGAAGAGCGCGCTGGCGACGCCGGACAACATTCTGCGCGTTGTCGGCATCGGATCGGCGGTCGCCGGTCTGATTTTGATATGGCTGGTCCGTCGCTAGAGTACGGTCAGTCATTGTGGGGCGCGCACTCTACCGCGCGAACCCGGAACCCGATGCGCGACCGCACATCTGAGCTCTGGTGCTTGCGCACCATCCCGGAATGACGACCGCGCACCTATGCCGAAAAAAATGCTGCGGGATCAACGTCATCGTGAGTGGTCGCGCCGGTTTTTCGCCGTATTCACAAGGCCACGATCGGTCGGAATAGAGTCGGTTTTTTGCGTCCGGGGTGCGGCTCAGATGCTTGCGCCGCAGCACCGTTCGGGCGCACTGTGGATTTCAAATTCCGACCCGTTTTTTGAAGAGAGAGATCGAACATGATCAGTGCGATTCCAGCCCTGAGCCATCGCCGCCGCCCTTGGTTGGCCGCGATTTGCCTTGG
>DATHHQ010000584.1:0-3926 GCA_035490095.1 Bradyrhizobium sp. | reverse complement strand
GTCTGCACCGTCTGATCGATCCGGAAACCACACCGGCTGACAGCTTCCTGCGTGCCATCAGTGACCTGCAGAGAGCCATGGGAATTTCAGCCGCCTGAACCCGCGCTTGGCGCGGCGCCGAGATCCCCTCAGTGCACGGTCCCGGCCACGCGGCGCGCTTCACGTCTCAGGCAACGTCAGCTCAACCCTGCGCTCTGTGCAACTGGCCCGCGACCGCGCGAATTTTGCGGGGTGACGCCATCCAGATCGCGAACGCCGACAATCCGCTCACCGCGATGCCGATCGCAAACGCGATGGTATAATTTCCCCAGAGGTCGTGCAGCAAGCCGGTGAGCCAGGGGCCCGCGGCGCCTCCGGCGAGGGCTGCGAGCATCACGCTGCCGAAAATACTGCCGTAGTGCTTGCCCTGAAATATCTCGACAACCACCGCACCGAGGATAGAGGTCAGGCCGTAGCCGAGCACGCCCTGCGCCAGAACCATGACGTAAACCAGCATCAGGGAGGGAATCTGCGCCAGCGCGATCAGTGCCGCAAAGCAGATGACAAAACCCATGCAGCTCGCGGTCCAGATCCATTCGCGCCCCAGCCGATCGGAGAGGTGTCCGAGCACGATCTGGCCGGGAATACCGAGCAGGCTGACCGCGCCCAGGGCCCAGACCGCGACGCTCGGACTGAAGCCGATGTCCAGAAGGTATTTGGTCTGGTGAACCTGCACCGCGTACCAGATATACAATCCGCAGAAATAGCCGAGCGCGAGCCACCAGAACCGTGCCGTGCGAACCGCGCGGCTCAAGGTCCAGTCGATGCCGGCCCAATCGTGATCGACGATATAAGATACCGGCTTCGCGGACGCCGAAGGTGCCGCGTCGCCATCCGGCCGAAGCCCGATGTCCTCCGGCCGCTTGCGCAGCAACAGGTTGATCGGCGCCAGCACCACCAGAACCACAATACCGATCGCGGTGCAGGCGGTTCGCCAGCCGGTCTGCTCGATCATGTGCTGCGCCCACGGCAGCAGGGTGATGGAGCCGATGCCAACGCCGGCGAATGCAAGGCCCATCGCCAGGCCGCGCCGGCGATTGAACCAGTTGGGCAGAAACAAGGATTGACCGGAGTAGCCGAGACAGACGCTTCCGGAGCCGACCATAACGCCGATCGTCAGATACAGATGCCATGGCCGCGTCGTCAGCGGCGCCAGCAGCAAGCCTCCCGCCATCAGCGCGACGCCGAGTTCCATCACCGCACGCGGACCAAAGCGATCCATCATGCGGCCGATCAAGGGACTGACGGCGCCGGACACCAGAAAGCCGAACGAGAAGGCACCGGCCGTGACGCCGCGTTCCCATCCGAACTCATCGACGATGGGTGGAAAGAACAGCGAAAACGACGTGCGGGCGTTGACGCCGATCGCCATGGTGACGAACGTCACGATGACGATAATCCAGCCGTAAAAAAAAGGAAGCCGCATTGGATTATCTTGTCATTCCGGGGCTGGTCCTTCGGACCATCTCGGGGTGACGCCGTCAATCATCTTTATGGTGGACGCATGCAAGATATCGCGGAATGGCTAACCGCCGTCTGGCAATGCCGCTCACGACACCCGGTAACGCGCCATGACCTCCTGGTCCGGCTCGTAGCCGAGCCCCGGCCCTTCGGGCACCGCGACGGTGCCATTCGCATCGACATCGACATGGCCACGCCAAAGACATGCGGCGCGATTCATGTAGAAAACTTCGATGAACGAGCCATCGTCACGCAGCGACATCAGCTGCAGCGTCGCCAGAAGGCCAGGCCCAAAATAGGGCGAATGCGGTGCGAGCCTTGTACCCATTTCATCGGCCAGCGCGGCCACCTTCAGATATTCCGTGATGCCGCCAACCTTAGTCACGGAGGGCTGTGCGTAGCTGACGGCGCCCGCGGTCATCATCTGGCGAAATTGATGGACCGTGCAGGCATTCTCGCCGGCGGCGATATTGAGCCCGCCTTTTGCGCGCACCTCTGCCAGGGTCGCAAAGTCCTCGGGCGGCCACACCGGCTCCTCGAGGAACATCGGCGCGGCCGCTCGACAAGCTTGCGCGAATGCGATCGCCTCCGTTCCGTCCAATGGGCAATTCATGTCGACCATCAGCGGGACGCCGGCGCCGATCGCCTGCCGCGCCGCAAATACCGCGGGCGTGGTCGTCTCATGCAGCTTGATCGCCGTGTAGCCACGTCGCATGGCGGCCTGGCATTCGCCGGCAATAGCCTCCGGCGTTCCGATCCGAAGCAGGCTCGCATAGGCCGGAATCCGCGCACGCTTGCTTGCGCCGATCAAGCGATGCAACGGCACCCCCTGCACTCTTGCGGCAAGATCCCACAGCGCGATGTCCAGCCCGGAGATCGCAAACATCGTAATGCCATAGCGACCGAACAGGTGCAGATTGCGCTGGATCCGATCCATGAAACCAGGAATGCCCTCGGCATCCGGAACTTCGAAACCGCGGACCTGCGGCGCAATCATCTCGTCAATGGCTGTCATAGTTGTCCGCGGGCAGACATAGGCAAAGGCATCGCCCCAGCCGGTGAGGCCTGTATCGGTCGAGACCTCGACGATAATCATATCGAGCGCGGCAATTGCCGAGGCGCCTTGCCTGAAACTCGCCGCACCGGCGTCGAAAGGAATGCGGACGTGGTGTGCCTTGACGTCTGTGATCAGCATGCGAGCCTCCCAATTTACCGCAAGGTCGCGCCCTCAGGGACGTCGTGTCCAACGAGCGGCGTTGACGGCACCAGGGGGAACCTTGCCATTGGTAATCGCCTCCACCTGACCAACGGTTTCAAGCGACTGGCTTTCGATCGCCGGCGGCGTCAGCCCGCCAATATGCGGTGTCGCGATGACATTGGGAAGCTTCGCCAGTTCCGGTGTCGGCATCTGATCCCGGGCGCGGCCGACGTCGATCGCCGCTCCGGCAATGCGGTTCTCGCGCAGCGCCGCTGTTAACGCAGCCTCATCGACGAGATTGCCGCGGGACAGATTGATGAAGAATGCGTGCGGCCGCATCTGCGCGAAGGCCGCCTGCCCGATCAGATTCTCGGTACTTTCATTGGCCACCGCAAGACAAACCACGTAGTCGGAGCGCTCCAGAAGGTCTTCGAGCGGCACATGCTTGATGCTTGCGTCGCTGACGGTCGCAAAGGGATCGGCGACCAGAACCTCCATGCCGAGCGCAATGCCGATCCGGGCAAGGTATTGGCCGATGCTGCCGTAACCAATGATGCCGAGGCTGCTTCCGGCCAGCTGCCGCCCCATCACGATCTCCGGTTTCCGCTCCGAATGGTAACCCGCGGTCGCACGCGAAACTCCGCGCGACAGGTCGACCATGTAGCCGAGCGCCAGTTCCGCAACGGATTGCACGAAGCCGGGCCCGGCACGCGTGACCAGCACTCCGGCCGCGGACGCGGCTTCGACGTCGATGTTGCGGATATCGACCGCGCAGCGAACGAATGCCCTTAGCTTTGGCAGCCGCGGGAAAATCTCGCCCGGCCCTTCGGTCAGACGGTCGGCCACGATGATATCGACATCGCGCGCAGCGTCGATCAGGCCGGCTGCGCCCAGCGCGTCATCACCTTCATGCAGCACAACCTGCGCCACGGCTTGCAGAGCGTTCAGGCTGCGCTTGCCGTAGTACTGACGCCTGAACTCGGGCGTATGGGTCAGCAGAACTTTCAACGTCAAACGGTTCTCCCTCGAGGGCTATCGTTAGTAACCGAAGGCGCGCGGCAACGCCGTACTGATACCGGGAATGAAGGCGATCACCAGCAGGCAAAGGAACAGCAGTCCGAGATAACCCATGATCGGCTTGACGGTCTGTTCGATCGGTACGTTGCCGATCAGGCAGGCGCCATAAAGCCCGAGACCAAGCGGCGGAGCAAACAGGCCGAGCCCCATC
>DATHHQ010000583.1:0-6089 GCA_035490095.1 Bradyrhizobium sp. | reverse complement strand
CGTGAGGGCTGTGCGACGCCTGTCAACCGCTTCGTGCACTTGCCGCGTTACCCGGCACTTTCTATTGTTATATCGTAAGGATAGTCCGAATAGGGCAAATGTGGAGACCAGTGTGGCGGTTATTGTACCCTTCGAGAGCCCTTCGACAGCCTCGATAGATCAGTTGGTTGGGCTCGTCGCCGCGGACATGGAGCGCGTCAACGCTACGATTTTGTCGCGAACCGGCTCAGAAGTCACCATGATCCCCGAGGTCGCCAACCACCTGATTTCGTCAGGCGGCAAGCGGCTGCGGCCGATGCTGACCCTGGCGATGGCAAATCTGACCGGCTATTCCGGCGACGGCCATATCAAGCTCGCGGCCTCGGTCGAGTTCATGCATACCGCCACATTGCTGCATGACGACGTGGTCGACGAAAGCGAGTTGCGGCGCGGCAAATTGTCCGCGCGGATGTTGTGGGGCAATGAGGCGAGCGTATTGGTCGGCGACTTTCTGCTCGGTCAGGCCTTTCGCATGATGGTCGAGGTCGGATCGCTGCGCGCGCTCGACATTTTATCATCGGCCGCGGCGACGATTGCCGAAGGCGAAGTGATGCAGCTCGCGGCTGCCAAGAACACCGCCACCACGGAGGACGAATATCTCGCCGTCATCAGGGGCAAGACCGCTGAGCTGTTTGCGGCCGCCTGCGAGGTTGGCCCTGTCATTGCCAATCGTCCGAAGGCCGAGCAGACCGCGTGCCGCTCCGTCGGCATGAATCTGGGTATCGCATTCCAGCTGGTGGACGATGTGCTGGACTACGGCGGCAAGGCCGCCAAACTCGGCAAGAACATCGGCGACGATTTCCGCGAGGGCAAGATCACGCTGCCGGTGGTGTTGGCATTCCGCCGCGGCAACGACGGCGAGCGCGCCTTCTGGATCAACTCGCTGGAGCGGGGCGAGATCGGCGATGGCGACCTCGATCATGCCATCGGCCTGATGACCAAACACCGTGCGCTTGAGGACACCATCAACCGCGCCCAGCATTACGGCGCAATGGCGGTCGATGCGCTGGCGCTGTTCCCGGCTTCCCCGATGAAGACCGCGCTCGAGCAGGTGGTGGCATTCTGCCTGGCGCGATCGCACTAGCGATGGGCGGCGGAAACCTTTCGCTGTTCCTGCTGGCCGCGGTGATCGTTGCCGCAATTCCCGGGCCCGGCATTTTCTACGTGGCGGCAAGAACGCTGTCGGGAGGCCGGCAAGCCGGCATCGCCTCCACCTTCGGCACCGCATTGGGTGGCCTTGTGCACGTTATCGCGGGCGGCGTTGGCGTCTCGGCGATCATTCTCGCCAGCGCGCAGCTCTTCACCGTGCTCAAGCTGGCCGGCGCGCTTTATCTGATCTGGCTTGGCATCAGAACCTTCCGCGAAGCAGGTAGTTTGCCGCCGCAGCAGACAGGTCCCACTGGAACGAAGCGGGCGTTCCGGGAAGGCGTCTTGGTCGAGGCGCTCAATCCCAAGACCGCGGCTTTCTTCCTGGCGTTCATTCCGCAGTTTCTGGAACCGGCCGCCGGCTACCCGGCGCTGCAGTTCATGACGCTGGGCCTGATTTCGGTGACACTCAACACTTTTGCCGACGTCATTGTGGTCGTCGCAACCTCTACGGCACGCACCAATCTCGTGCGCAGGCCACGTTTGGTTCAGCGGTTACGGCAGGGCTCAGGACTGTTCATCGCCGGGCTCGGCGTGTCGCTGGCATTGGCGCGTCGGCCTGCCACCAGCTAGGACTCGCCGGCGCGCTGCCGGAAGATTGCAACAAGCTGCGGCGGCACCTAAATATACCGCGCGCACTCAACATCGGATGGAAGCGAGAGATGGCCGCAAAGATCTTCATCGACGGCGAAGCCGGGACGACGGGGTTGCAGCTCCGTGACCGGCTCACCGGGCGGCGCGACTTTGAAATACTTTCGATCGCCCCCGATAAGCGCAAGGATCCGCATGAGCGCAAACGCCTGCTCAACGCCGCCGATATGGCGATCCTCTGCCTGCCTGACGAGGCAGCAAAGGAAAGCGTGAGCCTTATCGAGAACGATACCACCAAAGTGATCGACGCTTCGACGGCATACCGCGTCGCCGACGGCTGGACCTATGGCTTTGCCGAGATGGACAGGGATCAGTCGAAGAAGATTGCCACTGCCATGCGGGTAAGCAATCCCGGGTGCTGGCCGCAGGGCGGCATTGCAACGCTGCGGCCGTTGATCAGCGCCGGGCTGATCCCTGCCGATTTCCCGGTGATCGCTTACGGCATTTCCGGCTATTCGGGTGGCGGCCGATCGATGATCGCAGATTATGAGCAGGAGGGTGAGAGTGCCAACGCGTTCTCACTCTATGGCCTGTCGCTTCAGCACAAGCATTTGCCCGAGTTGCAAACCTATTCCAAGCTCGCGAACACGCCCCTGTTCACTCCGGCGGTCGGCAACTTCCGGCAAGGCATGATCGTCACCGTGCCGCTGCAATTGTCGATGCTCTCGAAGGTTCCGACCGGCGCTCAACTTCATGCCGCCATCGCCGATCACTACGCGGCGATTTCGGACAGCTTCGTCGAAGTCGCCGCGCTGGCGGACACATCCGGGCTCAACCCCGAGCTTTACAACGATACCAACCGCATGCGCCTGCATGTCTTCGCCAATGACCAGACGGCGCAGGCCGTTCTGGTCGCCGTCTACGACAATCTCGGCAAGGGAGCCTCGGGCGCCGCCGTACAGAACCTCAATCTGATGCTGGGCGTTGCCGCGGACACCTCGCTCGCGGCCTGAACTTTTGGCGGCGGTGTCCGAAATGCGAGCGACATTGACTCAGGTGTCGGTAGTCGGTTTGCAGCTTCACGCCTTAACTCAGCGTCCCGGCGTGCACCCACCATTGCGGATGGTCGAGTTGAATTTTCTGCGATGCGCGCTGCGCCTCGGGGGTGTTCTCAAAGATCGCAAAACAGGTCGCGCCCGACCCCGACATCCGCGCCAGCCATGCCCCATTTGCGGCGCTGAGCGCTGAAAGCACCTTGCCGATGACTGGCTGAATGCGCATTGCCGGAGCTTCCAGGTCGTTGGAGCCGGCGGCAAGGGCTTCAACCCAGTCTTCGATCGAGGCGCCCGCTTCCGGCCACGCCGTTCCCCGGAACACATCGGTGGCGCCCACCAACAACTCGCCATTACGCAAGCCCAGCGCCTTGAACACATCGCTGGTCGCGACCGGAACCCGCGGATTGACCATCACGCATGGCAACTTCGGCAGGCTCAGCGGCAGCAAGGTTTCACCGACGCCGGTCATGACGCAGGCGCGCGAAGCAAGACAGACCGGCACGTCGGCGCCGGTCAATTGCGCGACCTCGATCAGGCGCGCGTCGTCGATGGCAAGACCGTTCGCCTGCGCCAGCAACCGCAGCGCCGCGGCGGCATCCGCCGAGCCGCCGCCGATACCCGCGGCGACCGGCAGCACCTTGTCGAGAATGAAATCGCCAAGCCGCAGGTCCGGCACGCGTTTGCCAAGCAATTGCGCGGCCTTGAACACGAGGTTGTCGGAGGTCTCGCCACAGTACCGCGCAAGCGGTCCGGTGGTTGTGAGATTGAGTTTGGAGCCTGGCGTCAGACTAAGCCGGTCGGCACAATCGGCGAACGCAACCACGCTTTCCAGATCATGATAGCCATCAACGCGGCGACCCATCACCCGAAGGGTCAGGTTGACCTTGGCACGCCCGTCCTCAATCAGCGCCGGCATCGGCGATCAGCCCTTCGATCAGCCTCCCTCAACCGCCCTTGCCGTCTTCTTTCTTCTTGTCGGCGGATGCCGCGGACGAGGAGGTATCCTCGGGCAACCCGTTTTCCATCTTGGCTTCGATCTTCGGCAATTCCTCCGGCTCCGGCTTCAGGTCGCGGGCGTGGGCCCACTGGAATTTTGCTTCCAGCGTGCGGCCGATGCGCCAATAGGCGTCGCCAAGATGGTCGTTGATGGTCGGGTCTTCAGGCTTGAGATCGATTGCGCGCTCGAGATTTTTCACCGCGTCCTCGTAATTGCCGATGCGGTAATAGGCCCAGCCCAGCGAGTCCACGATGTAACCATCGTCAGGGCGCTGATCGACGGCACGCTTGATCATCTTCATGCCCTCGTCGAGATTGATGCCCTGATCGATCCACGAATAGCCGAGATAGTTCAGCACATGCGGTTGCTCGGGCTGAAGCTCGAGCGCCTTGCGCATGTCCGTCTCGGCCTTGCTCCACTGTTTGGAGCGCTCCTCGCAGATGCCGCGATAATAGTAGTAAATCCAGTTGGTCTTTTCATTGCCCTGCGGCAATACATCGATGCCCTGCGAGTAGGTCTGGACGCAGTCGGCGAACTTCTTGCGACCGCGCTCGATATTGCCGAGCGCCATGATGGCTTCGATATCCTTGGCATCCTCCACCGTGACGCCTTTCAGAATCTTGATCGCTTCATCGCTGCGGTCGGCGGCGTCCAGATTGGTCGCGAGTTGGATCTGCGCATTGCGCTTCAGCGGCGAGCTCGCCGGCATGCGCTCGTAGACTTTGATCGCCATCGCCGGCTTCTTCACCGACTCATAGAGATCGGCCAGCGACAACAGCGCCAGCGAATGATTGGGCGCGAGGTACAGCGAGAGCTGCAAATAGACCAGCGCGAGATCCTCGCCGCCACGGCGTGTCAGCGTGGCGCCGATGCCGTACAGCGCCTCGGCAGCGCCGGTCTGCGCCGAATCCACCAGCGGCGTCAGCTTCTTGCCGGCGCGGGATTCGCGCAGGCCTTCCAATACCAGCGGGTGTCGTGCGAGCTTCTTGTCGAACGCCTCGTAGATGGCCGTTGCCGCCGCCGCATCCTTGTTGCGCGACAGCCAGCGCGCATAGGCGTCCGCCACGCGCAGCATGGAATCATCGAGCTTATAGGCCCGCTCAAGACGCGCGCCGGCGTCCTTGTCCTTGCCGCCAAGTTCAAGGATCATGCCGGCGTGCAAATCCTTGAAGATCGGATACCATTCCGGACCCGTCAGCTTGTCGATGTTGGTGATGGCCGTTTTGGTATCGCCGGCACCGTAACTGGCCCAGCCCGACAGCAGCGTCGCTACCAGATCCGTGATCGGCCCGCGAATCGACTGATTGATGTTCAGCTGCGCGGCCGCATATTTCTTCTGCTTCAGATCGCGCACGCCGACGACCAGCCGGGCAACGCGATTGGATTTGTCGATTGTCAGAATGCGGTCGGCAAGCTTGACGGCCTCGTCAATGTCGCCATCCGCCAGCGATGAAATGAACGCGCGATCGAGCAACTCGTTGTTCTTCGGATCGGTGCGAAGCGCCGACCGGTAGAACGCCGCCGCCGAGTTGGCGTCCCGCTCCACGCTGGCGTGACGGGCGGCGAGGTAGCTGCCCGACATCGTCAGCGACTTCAAATCGCGGTTGGAGGGAAATTGCGCCGAGTTGTCGGCCGGATGATCGGGCGTCTGCGCCGAAAGCGAGCAAGGTATTGCCAGCGCGGTGACGGCGAAGGCGGCGACTATCCAGCGATTGAAACGAATGGAAAACATCAGGGTTCGCCTAGCTCCAGGAATTTACGGCAGGATCTCACGCGCAGTCTCGAACGCGAACTCAACCGGCGGCATCAAGTCATCAGACAATGCCGCGTTTGGCGGTCAACCGCAAGGATACGGCGTGGCGAATCGATTGGCAGCAGAGGCCGGATTGCCACCGATTTCAGCCAGCTGGCGTGGTTTTGCTTCAGAAGTTCTACTCCCCTTCGCGCCGGGTCCGTGACGAGAACTTCTGAACCAAAACCGGACCAAAACTATGGATTTTCAATGTTCTTTATGAATCCGCGGTTCGCGCCGGACGGTGCAACCGGGGACAGCGAACTGCGGATTCGGGACATTAGCTGGAAACGCTTTCAGTGTGGCGGTATCGTGGCCGGGGGCCGCATTCGCGGATCCAGGCTCACGCAATCGTGGTCACATCGCCTCATAATTGGGTCCGCCACCGCCCTCGGGCGGAACCCAGGTGATGTTGCCGTTTGGATCCTTCACGTCGCAGGTTTTGCAGTGGACGCAATTCTGGGCGTTG
>DATHHQ010000582.1:0-2655 GCA_035490095.1 Bradyrhizobium sp. | reverse complement strand
AAAGCGCCCAACCCTGTTGACAAATATGTCGGCAGCCGTGTGCGTATGCGCCGCATCATGCTGGGCATGAGCCAGGAAAAACTCGGCGAAGCGCTGGGCCTCACGTTCCAGCAGGTTCAGAAATACGAAAAGGGCACCAATCGGGTCGGAGCGAGTCGGCTTCAGCAAATTTCCGAAATACTTCAGGTGCCTGTATCGTTTTTGTTCGAGGGAGGACCTAGCGGCGGTGCGAGCGCGGGAGGCTTCAGCGAAGGTACTTCACCGGCTTACGTTTCCGATTTTCTCGCCACCTCGGAGGGCCTGGCGCTGACCCGTGCGTTCACGCGCATCAGCGATGCCAAGCTTCGGCGCAGCATTGTCGAGATGGTCGAACAGATCGCCGTGCGCGAGGGACCTGACAAGCGCTGAGGTGAGTGATCGCCGCCGAGGCGGAAATTGGCGCATCCGCGCGCGCCAAAACTGCGACAAAATTGACGCATCCAGCAACAATCCACGCTGGACGAGCGAACCCCGAAATCAGCACAACCACTGGGCGAGTAAGGTTGTTCCGGGTCTGCGCCCTCTAGGGTCGCCGACCCGGCATTGATATGCCGAAGACGCTTCCGCAGATGTACAACTGCACATCCGGAAAGAAGTAAGGATGATTGAATTCCTATGAAGGCGACAACATGCTGACGACCGCGTCCTCAAACCCTTTCGATTCCGCAGCTATCCTCGACGGCATCCGCCGTTGGGTCGAAATCGAGACCCCGACGGAAGCGCCCGACCAGGTCAACCAGCTGGTGACCATGGTCGCGGACGGCTATCGCGATTTGCCCGTCACCATCGAGCGCGTTGCGGGACACAGCGGTTGCGGCGATCATATCCTGGCGCGTTCGTCATGGGGCCAGCAGGCGCCGGGAATCCTGGTACTGAGCCATCTCGATACGGTTCATCCGATGGGATTCATCGAACGACTGCCGTTTAGAATCGAGGGCGACAGCGCCTTCGGTCCTGGCATCTATGACATGAAGGGCGGAGCCTATCTCGCTTACCACGCGTTCCGGCAGCTTTGCGCCACGGCTGAGCGTTCGCCGCTTGGCGTCACCCAGCTCTACGTGTCGGATGAAGAGATCGGCAGCCCGACGTCGCGCGCGCTGATCGAAGCCGAGGGACGCAAGGCAAAATATGTGCTGGTCACCGAGCCCGCCCGCGACGGCGGAAAAATCGTCACCGGACGCAAGGGCGTCGCGCGCTTCGAGATTTTCGTACGCGGCGTCCCCGCCCATGCCGGCTCGCGGCCGCAGGATGGCCGCAGCGCGATACGCGAACTCGCTAACGTCATTCAAACGCTGGAGGCCCTGACCGACATCAAGCGCGGCGTAACCGTCAATGTCGGTGTTGTCAGGGGCGGCACCCGGCCGAACGTCATTCCGGAGGAAGCCTATGCCGAGGTCGATCTTCGCGTTCAAACCATCGCGGATGCCGACGATCTGGTGCCGAGAATCCTCAACCTGAAATCAACGACCGAAGGCGTCAGCGTCAAGGTCGTCGGCGAGTTGAACCGCCCGCCTTACGAGAAGGGCAATGCCGGCGCCGCCCTGTTCGAACACGCCAAAACGCTGGCCGCGGAAATCGGCTTCGAACTGGTGGATACATTCACCGGCGGCGGCTCCGACGGCAATTTCACGGCGCCTCATACGGCCACGCTCGACGGCCTCGGCGTCGACGGCCAGGGCGCGCATACCCATTACGAGCAGATGTATATTTCGTCGATCGAGCCGAGGGCGCGGCTGCTGCACCGGCTGTATCAGACGCTGCGATGAGTGTCGCAGCCCGCGATCCCAACGATCGCGATGCATCGTCCGACGATGGCGCTGCCGATCATACCCGCGGTTCGTTTTTCGGACGGCGCAAGGGCCACAAGCTTCGTTTCCACCAGGCCGACCTGATCGAACACTTGCTGCCGCGCCTTTCGCTCGACGTCGCCAGCCCCAGCCCGCCCGATCTGGCTGGACTGTTCGATGCGGCGGTCGACGATATCAGACTCGAAATCGGCTTCGGCGGCGGCGAACATCTGATCGCGGAAGCGCTCGCCTTTCCGAAAATCGGCTTCATTGGCTGCGAGCCCTACGTCAACGGCATGGCCAAGATTCTGGCGCAGATCGAAGCGCATACCATCGGCAACATCCGGCTGTTCGCTGGCGATGCCGCCGAGTTGCTGGCATGGGCGCCACCACGCTCGCTGGCGCGGATCGATCTCATTCACCCCGATCCGTGGCCGAAGCGGCGGCACTGGAAGCGGCGCTTCGTGCAAGACACAACCATCGCCGCCATGGCACGCGTTCTAAAGCCGGCCGGCGAGTTTCGCTTCGTCAGTGATATCGCAGACTACTGCGCTTGGACGCTGGCGCATCTTTCACGCTCGCGCGATTTCGTCTGGATCGCGGAGCGCGCCTCCGATTGGCGCCTGCCATGGGCCGATTACACGATGACGCGATACGGACGCAAAGCCGAACGCGAAGGCCGCCAAGCGGCGTATTTGCGGTTTCGACGCGTCGAATGATCACCGTCATTCCGGGGCGATGCGAAGCATCGAACCTCAGATGTGCGATTGCACATCGGGGATTCTCGAGATTCCGGGTTCGCGCTGACGCGCGCCCCGGAATGACATCC
>DATHHQ010000581.1:0-9348 GCA_035490095.1 Bradyrhizobium sp. | reverse complement strand
TCCGCTGCACCGCGGGGCGGCGGCCGTCTACAACAGCACCACGCAGAGCTTCATGGACGAATACGGCAACTGGATCTACCTGACGCCGATGGTGCTTGGCGGCATCGCGACGGTGCTCGCCGCGGGCTGGAAATTCCTCGGTATCGGCAACCCCGCAACCAGTGAAGGACCCCTGGATTCTCTCTATGCCCTGGGGCGCCGGATTCGGAAGGCCGACTCAGAGACTGAACTGTTGGATATCGAAGAAGAAATTGACGACATTCTCAAAGCACAACGCGCCAAATCCGCTAGTGGAGACGAGACCGCCGTGGATGAAGGTACATTGAATGTGGCAGCCCATCGGCTGGAGAGCCTGATTCACGATCGACGAATTATGCTCGCGAAGAGACCGGCAGTTGCCTCCGCTGCCTAAGCAATGCAGCGCCAAGTCCGCAAACGATGCGCAATCGCGATTGACGGATGATCGATTTACAACTCAAGGAGAACAGTCATGAAACATATGATTATCTCTCTATTGCTGGCAGGAGGCTTCATCGCCTTGAGTACCATCGATGCAAGCGCCGTCGTCTGCGCGCGCGGCGTGGTTCGCGCGGGCTGCGTCGCCGCCGGCGGGGCCGCGGTCGTTGCACGGCCCGTCGTCCGTCCGGCTGCCCGCGCTGTTGTTGTCGCACCGCGGGGGGTCGCTGTTCGCCGCAGGATCTACTGACACCCCCCCGCGACGCGCTAGCTAGATAGTATGCCGTGTCACCAGCGATTGATCGGGTCGCAAGGTCGCACCGTGCGGTATTGAACAGTCGCAAGAATGGGGGAGATCTAAAACTATGAACGCTCTGCTGATCTCGCTCCTTGTGTTTGCGTTGATACTCGGCGGCGCTCTGGTTGGGGTGGTTGTTCGGCCTTTGTTGTCGGAAGAGCATCTGCATCCGGACTCCAAGGACGTGGTAAAAATGGCAACAGGCCTGATTGGCACGCTAGCCGCACTTGTGCTTGGTCTGTTGATCGCGTCCGCGAAAAGCTCCTTCGATCAGAAAACCAGCCAGATCAAGCAAATGACCGCCACCATAATCCTTCTGGACGATCTGCTTGCGCAGTATGGTCCAGAAGCAACGCCTGCCCGGAATCTTCTGCGGCGGAGCATCCAACCGTTGGCCAATCGCATTTGGCAAGAAGAAGAGAATAAGAACGGCAAGCTCGTTCACTTCGAGTCGAGCGCCGAGGCGTTGGCATTCGAAAATGTATTGGAACGCCTGTCGCCGAAAGATGATGCTCAACGTTCCCTGCAATCTCGCGCCATTCAGGCCTTCACGGACGGTGCGCAAACCCGGCTGCAGTTGTTTGCTCAGGCGGGCGGCTCAATTCCGGTTCCATTTTTGATCATTCTGGTCTTTTGGCTCAGCGCGATTTTCGTGAGCTTCACCTTGTTTGCGCAAACCAATTTGGTCGTCATGGCCTCTCTGTTTGTATGCGCGCTGTCGTTTGCCTGCGCGATTTTCCTGATTTTGGAGCTGGATAATCCCTTCACGGGGCTGATGGGGATTTCGAGCGCGACACTTCGGAGCGCGCTTTTGCCGCTAAATCCGTAAACCCTCCTGGTCGAACGGTATCCAGTCTCTGGTTATCGTGCCTGCAAACTCGGGCAGACAACATAGCCAGAAGGGCCGCTTCAGATCTGGTATGCCGCAGCGCATTCGCGATGGCTGCGTTGCAATATCTGCTGTGATGGCTGGCTTGCGCCGCAACTGACGTTGCCGGTATCCTGAGGCCAAGTCGATTTGGCCCTGCCTGCGACAGCACCCATTCTATTGGAGCAACGCCATGACCCCGCCAGTGAGTTCTCCCGCGATTAAAGTCGTCAAATCGGTCCGCGAACAGGTGAGCCCCGAGGAATGGCAAACCCGCGTCGATCTCGCGGCCTGTTACCGCCTCACCGCCATGTACGGCATGACCGAGATGATCGCCAACCACATCTCGTGCCGTGTCCCGGGATCGCACGACCATTTCCTGATCAATCCTTACGGGATGCTCTATGAAGAAATCGATGCATCGTGCCTGATCAAGGTCGACCTCGAGGGCAACACGATCTTCAACGCCTCGGACTATGGCGTCAACGCCGCCGGCTTTGTCATTCATAGCGCCATTCATATGGCCCGGCACGACGTCGACTGCGTGGCGCATACGCACACGCCGGCCGGCATGGCGGTCTCGGCGATGGAATGCGGGCTGCTTCCGCTGGCGCAAACGTCGATGCGGTTTCTTCACATCGCCTACCATGACTTTGAGGGCATCGCCGACGATGTCGGAGAACGTGAGCGGTTGGTCGCCGACCTCGGCAACCACGAAGCGATGGTGTTACGCAACCACGGACTGCTGGTCGTCGGACGAACCATCCCTGCGACGTTCAACCTGCTGTATCGCATGGAGCGAGCCTGCGAAGTGCAGGTGATGGCGCTATCCTGCAATACCAAGCTGGTCTACCCGCCCGATGACGTGCTGGAAAAAACCTTCGACAAGGTCAAGCCGCGGGCGGATCAACCCAACCGGAACGGTGAGCTGGCGTGGCCGGCGCTGCTGCGAAAGCTTGACCGCGCCGATCCGTCCTACCGGAACTAGCCAGAAACGAAATGCCCCGGCCGTTGAATCGGACGGGGCATTTCGGTGGAAAAAGGCGGCGTACGTCGCCGCTGCGTTTCATTCCGCCTTCAAATTCAGCTCGCGTATCAGCCCGGTCCACCGGGCCGTTTCAAAATTGATGAAGCGGGAGAAGTCGGCTGGGGTTCCACCGAGCGGCTCGATGCCGAGCGCGGCGAGACGCTCGACCACATCGGGGCTCAGCAGAATTTCGTTGATGGCGTGATTGAGCTGTTCGCGGATGGCCGGGTCTATCCCGGTGGGCGCCAGTATCCCGAACCATCCGGTAACCTCGAAGCCGGGGCTCACGGTTTCGGCGATGGTCGGCACCGCAGGCAACACCGCCGAACGCTTCGCGGAGGTCACCGCAAGCGGCCGACGGTGATGAGGCCGATGGCGCCTGAGACGGTGTCGAAGCTGAAGTCGATCGTTCCGCCCAACAGCGCGATGTTCGCAGGGCCCGAACCTAGGAAGTAAATCGCCGCCGCGTCGAAGCCAACCGCGCGACGCAGCATGATCGCCGAGAGCGCCGTGAGTGTAGCGCCGCCTCCTCCGGTTCCGAAATTCAGCTTGCCCGGCGCCGCCTTGGCGGCATCGACGAGTTGCTGGATCGAATGGTACGACGACTTCGCATCGACAAGGACCACGATGGGCGATTGCGCCAACGCGATCACGGGAACGAAGTCTTTCCGCTGGTCGTATGGGAGATTGGGAAACAGTGCCGGCGCGCCGGCATGCCCGCTGGAGACAAGCAAAAGACTGGTCCCGTCCGGCTCGGCCTTGGCTACGACGGCGGCGGCGATCGTACCGCCCGCGCCCGGCCGGTTCTGTACGATGACGGATTGTCCGATGTGATCCTTGAGCTTCTCAGAGATAAGCCGCGCCAGCGCATCGGCCGGACCTCCGGCCGCGAACCCCACATAGAGATTGACGGTGCGCTTGAGGAGCGGCTGTTGCGCCTCAGCCACCGCCGGAAACGCCATCAGCGCGGACAAGACGAGCGCAGCGATTCTTCTCATAACCTCCCTCGGCCTAATGGCTCTACTCTGTGCGCTTATCGCACATATGAGCGATTTTCTCCTACCCCATTTCGGCTGTCAACTGGCGGCAGGGACCAGGAATAATGAACCGGGGCCGGGCGCGGGATCCGTGTCACTGCCGCATTGGCGGCCGATATCCGCGCCTGGACTTTGGCGTCAGCGCACCGTATTCCGGCCATCGGATCGGCACGCCGAGGTCTTCAAGAAGGGCCTGGAATTCGGCGAGCCGATCGGGAGAGTTCCGGATGGCGCGGGGCGGCAGTTTGCTCATCAACGCGAAGCCCGCGAGCGCACCAACCGCCTCGCCGATGCTCCATTCGACGAAATGAACCCGGTAGGCGCCGTTGGTAATTCGCGTGGTGCCGATGTTCTTGCATGCCGGCAAAAGATTATCGATTCGAACCGGCAACAGCGCACCGAGTGGAATTTCAAACGGATAACTGTCGATGTCCACCGTATCACGCAAACGCGATGTGCCGGGATGCAGATCGATGCGATAGGCACCGATGCCTACGCTGTCGAAAAACTTCTCCGCGCCGGAAAACCCAGCGCGCGCTTCGACGCCGACATGCTGTTCCAGAATCGTGAATTCGGATCTGATGCGCCGGCCTTCGCGATAATAGGCCTGCTTGGCAAGTCCATCGGTCGTGCCGAGAACATCGCCGCGCAGTCGCAGGCCGCGATAGCCATATCCGCCGTCGTGACGCGCGGCCTCGGTCTGCATCCAGTACAAAAACGAAAGGCTGAACTGCCGCGCTTCTTCCAGCGCGGCAACTCGTTCTTGGTCCGAAACTCCGATCACCGGCTTGAGCCAGTAGTCCATCTGCGGCCAGTTCGCCAGCGTGATGTCGCTGCCATAGGCGCCGGGCATGAAGTTTCGGCGATAGGCGATGCGCCGCGCATGCCAGAGATCGAACAGATATTCCGCATCGCTGTCGCCTGCGAAAAGGCTGCGCTGCAGCGGTTTGTGGGTCACATGATCGCTGACGGTCCAGTCGAATTGAGGCGCCGGCCAAAACTCGAACTTCAACTTGCGGAATTCGTCGTACAATCGCGGCCGGTCGATGGTGTGATCTTCGTCGGGCCAATAATCGACGGCAAAACACCATGTCAACGCTTGCTGATCGAAAGGATCGGCCTTGGCCAGCGCGTGCAACTCGCCTGTTTCGGAAACAGACTCAGCCCCAATCACGTGCTCGATCGCGCCAGAACTCAGAAGTTCGCCGGTTTCCGTCGCGTCGATCACGAGCGCCGCCTCGATGGTCTTCACGACATCCGTCACGAGATCGCGCAGCGTGACGCCGACGATACGATCTCCATTGACATGGACATCGACCAGCGCGTGACGCTTCAGAACGGTGATCGCGCCGGAGCTTTCAAAGGGAGCGAGCAGATCGTCGATAACCCGCACCGCGACCTTGGGCTCATGACACAACGTCCCGACGTTGCCCATGCCGGGATTGAGCGGCCAGTGCGCGCGCGCATGAGCGGTCAACGGATAATGTCTAAGATAATATTCCCGGATCGAGTGGCGAAACATCGCGTAGCTGCGCGATCCGATTCCGGTTTCCACCCAGGGATGCTCGTCAAGCGGAACGCCCTGCGCGGTCAGCTGGCCCCCGAGCCAATCCAGCTCCTCCACAAGGACGATGCGGATACCCAATCTCGCGGCCGTCAAGGCCGCGGAAACGCCTCCAAGACCGCCGCCGACGATAAGCAGGTCAACCGGATGCGCGCGCATGTTTTTCGTACTCTCCCGTTGCCCCAAGCCGCTCGATCGCGCGCTCTCGAAAGCGGCAAAGCCAGGGCTCGGCTGCCCCGGCAGGACGGCTCTTTTCCCGGACGCCTTGACAAAACGCCCCCTACAACCATTTTGTGCGATATACAACTATTTGTGCGATATTATACCTAGCTACTTCATCGGCCAAGCGCGGGCCCCCCACCCGGAACGACCACCCTCCTCCAGGCGGAGACGAACGAATGACCAGCACGGGTAAAAACGACGCTCCGCCCATTTCCGGACGCACGACGATTTTGACGATCGTCGGGCATCCGGTTTCGCAGGTCCGGTCGCCGACCACTGTGAATGCCGAGTTTGCCCGAACCGGCATCGATGCTGCCTTGGTAGCTGTCGACCTCGAGCCTTCGTCGCTGCCGGCGTTCGTTCAGATGTTGAGGGGCTGGCAAAATTCGCCGGGGTGCATCGTCACGTTGCCGCACAAGACGGCCGCGGCCGGGCTGGTCGACGAACTGACCGACCGGGCGCGGCTTCTGGGCGCCGTCAACATCGTTCGTCGAACATCATCAGGACATCTGGTCGGCGACATGATCGATGGCCTGGGCTTTCTGCAAGCGTTGAAGCGCAATAGCTTCGAAGCGAGAGGAAAGCACGTCGCGGTGTTTGGCGCGGGAGCCGTCGGACGGGCTTTGCTTCTTGCCCTGGCCGACGCAGGGGCTGGCAGGATTTCGTTCCACGAACCCGAGCAGGTGCGTCGCGCATCGGTTGAGAGCCTTGCGTCGGCGGCCAGCATCGAAAGCCTGGTGTCGACGGACGCCCATGAAAACCTTGAAAGCGCGGACCTTGCCATCAACGCTAGCCCGGTCGGCATGAACGGAGACAACCGGATGGCCTTCGATCCCGCGCGGCTTCCAGCCCACGCGCTGGTCGCGGATGTCGTGACCTACCCGGTGGAAACGCCGCTGCTGCTTGCCGCGCGCTCAGCGGGGCTTCGCACCCAGAACGGCATCGCCATGGCGGATGCGCAACTTCGGATGCAACTGCGGTATTTCGGTTTTGCCGGAGACCTCCCCGGTGAAAATTGTTAGCATCCGCCACGGCCAGCGTATTCATGTCGACAAATTGCAAAGCCCCCGCGCAAGCCGCCGCGGCGATGACGACTTAGCAGAGGTGACGTTAGTGGACAGCAAAGTCGGCCAGACCTTCGTGACCGCGTTTGCGCGGGGCCTCGCTGTCATCGAAGCATTCGGTCCCGGCCACAAGAGCATGACCCTCGCCGAGGTCGCGGCGCGGATCGGCGTTGACCGCGCGGTAACGCGCAGATTGCTGCTGACGCTAGTTGAACTCGGATATGCGACGCAAACAGGGAGACAATTCGAGCTTACAACCGGGATCCTGAAGCTCGGCTATTCCTACCTCTCCGCTGCCGGCCTCGGCTCGATATTACAGCCGCATCTCGACGAGCTCTCGCACGAGATCGAGGAGACCGTCTCGGTTTCCGTTCTCGAAGGGGCGGAGGTGACGTTCATCGCCCGAGCCGAAATGCCTGGGCGACGCATGGCCTATGTCGTGACCATGGGGATGCGGCTTCCGGCGTTTTCATCGGCATCGGGCCGCGTGTTGCTAGCGGCGAAGAAAGAGGCCGAGGTCGAGGCGCTGCTCTCCGTGACGACGGTCAAAAAGCAGACCGGTCATACCATCTTGCAACGCAAGGCGCTTCTGAAAATAATCCAGCAGGCCAAGGCCGACGGGTTTGCGATTAATCGCGAAGAGCTGGAAGACGGCCTGATCGCGGTTTCCGTGCCGCTGACAAACCGGGCGGGCATGGTGGTCGCGTCGCTCAATATGAGCGCCAGCACCTCGCGGATGACGGACCAGATCATCATTGGCAAAGTTCTGCCAAGAATGAAGGACGCCGCCGAACAGATGTCGAAGCTCTTGCCGTAAGGCGCTCAGGCATAGAGCTGATCGTGCTCCTTCGAATATGGCGCGTACGATTCCTTGATGGTGGCGAGGTTCAACAGCATGGTCGCGATCGGCGATGCAGACTTCGATCCGAAGACCGACGTTCGAAGCCAAAGACTTTCGGTTCTTCGGCTGCCGCTGAGGGCAACCACCTCGCGCTCGAGTTCGTAGTCTTCGCCGGCAAAAAGCGGCCCCTGCAGCAGCTTGATCTCCTGGTCGGCGAACAGACCCACGGCAGGCCCTCTGACCGGCAACCGGTCTTCCTTTGATTTATATTGAAAGAGAACGCTGAGCATTTCGATCGGAATGATCGCCCTACCCCAGGGGTTACCGGTTCCCGCTTCCGCCAGATAGAGCGGCGAGGACTCGGTGATGACCTTCAGCTTGTCCCTGAGCGAGAACGGATAGAGCTCACCCATGTTCTGATCGAAGTCCATCCGGATAGTCTGGCGTTTGGTCTTCATGCCAGGCTTCACGTCGCGCAGGATCACCGGGTCGGCGAGCGGCTTTAGCTCGGTCAGCCGCTGGTCCAGCGCGGTTGGCTGCCCGGCGTCACCCGCCGAGGCCGTGCCGCGCAGGATTTCGGTCCCGTCGCGCTTCACCATCCGGATTTGGCACTGCTTCTGTCCCGGCTCGGGCTTCGCCAACATCGCTTGCACCTCTTCGCCTTCGAAGGAGGGGTTGCGATAATGCGCGGAAATGCATCCGGCCTCGAACCACGATTGGCCCCACACGCTCGCGCACAGCGGCGCGAACTGGCTGAAATGCGTCGGCCCTTCGATCGTCCCTCCCTGGAAGCCGAGTTTCTGCGCCGTCGCATCATCATGAATCGAGGCGTGGGAGTCATAGATCTGAGCATTGAGCATCTGGTGCGGCTGGCGCCACGGTCCGAGGAGGAAATCCGGAGTTTCCGTGATGATCGTCTCGAACGCTTTCCATCTCATGGAAATACCTCGCAATGCGGCTTGGTCCGAAGCAGCCGAACCCATTCTCGCCGAGAGGCCTCGTTTGCACAACCAGCAGATGGCGGCGAATGCGTTTTGGTCTCGGAACGAGCCATCACGCCCGAAGTTTCGGTGCCAGGGTACACCCAGGTTGTGATTTCGCCGCCGGAGGCCTAAACAATGAAAAATATCCACGATTATAGATTTCAGCGCACCATAATCGGCCACCTCAAAGGGAGAAAAAAATGCGTGAAGCCGTTATTGTTTCTTATGCCCGTACCGGGCTGGCAAAATCCGGGCGCGGCGGGTTCAACATCACCCCACCCATGTCGATGGCGGCCCACGCCATCAAGCACGCCGTGGAGCGCGCCGGCGTAGACAAGGAATACGTTGAGGACTGCTATCTCGGCAATTGCGCGCATGGCGCACCCAACATCGGCCGCCAGGCCGCGTTGCTCGCCGGCATGCCGAAGTCGACGGCCGGCGTATCGGTGAACCGCTTCTGCTCGTCCGGCCTGCAGACCATCGCGATGGCGGCCAACAGCATCCGATCGGACGGTGCCGATTGCATCGTTGCCGGCGGCGTGGAAAGCATCTCGGTCCCCGGAGGCGGCACGCCGAAGGAATCGATCGATCCGGATCTGCTCAAGGCGGCGCCCGACATCTTCATGGCGATGATCGACACCGCCGATATCGTCGCGGAGCGTTACAAGCTCAGCCGCGAATACCAGGATGAGTATTCGCTGGAATCGCAGCGCCGCATGGCCGCCGCGCAGCAAGCCAGCAAGTTCAAGGATGAAATCGTCCCGATGAAGACCAAGATGAAGGTGGTCGACAAGGCGACGAAGGCCGAGAGCATCGTCGACTATGTCGTCGACCGCGACGAGTGCAACCGGCCCGACACCACCATGGAGGGCCTCGCCAAGCTCGAGCCGGTGAAGGGTCCCGGCAAATACGTCACCGCCGGCAACGCCAGCCAGCTGTCGGATGGCGCGGCAGCCGTGGTGTTGATGGAAGCCAAGGACGCGGAAAA
>DATHHQ010000580.1:0-2298 GCA_035490095.1 Bradyrhizobium sp. | reverse complement strand
GGCGTGGTGACGCTGCCGAACGGCACCGGCCGCACCTTGCGCGTCGGCGTGTTTGCGCGTGGCGCCAAGGCCGAAGAGGCCAAGGCGGCGGGTGCCGACGTGGTCGGCGCGGAGGACCTGGTCGAGAAGGTGCAGGGCGGTCAGATCGATTTCGACCGCTGCATCGCCACCCCCGACATGATGCCGCTGGTCGGCCGGCTCGGTAAGGTACTCGGACCGCGCGGCATGATGCCCAATCCGAAGATCGGCACCGTGACGATGGACGTCGCCAACGCCGTAAAAGGCGCCAAGGGCGGCTCGGTCGAATTCCGGGTCGAGAAGGCCGGCATTGTGCAGGCCGGCATCGGCAAGGCGTCGTTCTCGGAAGAGAAGCTGGTGCAGAACGTCAAGGCGCTCGCGGATGCGGTCGCCAAGGCGAAGCCCGCGGGGGCCAAGGGCACCTACATCCAGCGCGTGGCGGTTTCCTCCACCATGGGGCCGGGCGTGAAGGTTGAGCCAGGCACCGTGCTCGGCTAGGCTGTCGAAAACGTCTTAAGACAAACCAGGGGCGGAATTGGGCAACCGATTCCGCCCCTTATTTATTGAATAAGGCTTCGCTCCTCGTCGTCATGGCCGGGACGAGGCCCGGCCATGACGGAAGAGAAATATGCCGGACCAGGTCTTGATCTATTCACGTTTCCCGAAAGCCATGATGGTGCGCATCGGCCAGCGTTTTGAGCTAATGGATGCGGTGGGCAAACCGCCGCGTGAGGTCTTCGCGGCAGAACAGCTCTCCGGCATTCGCGCGATAATCACCGCAGGCGGAACGCCGCTGGGGGCGGCGATGATGGATACCCTGCCGTCGCTGCGCGCGATCGTCTGTTACGGCACCGGCTATGACGGCGTCGATCTTGCCGCCGCGGCGCAGCGCGGAATCGCGGTTGGCCACAGTCCGGCTGCGAATGCGGCCGCGGTTGCCGATCTGGCGGTGACGCTGATGCTGGCCGTCACGCGACGCTTGCTGCCGGCGGACGAGTATGTGCGAAGCGGAAACTGGTCAGCCGCAAAGCCGTCGCCGCTGATGAGCCCGCAGCCCGGCAATCCCGGCCGTCGCGTCGGCGTCTACGGCATGGGCGAGATCGGCCGCAAGATCGCGTCGCGCGTGGCGGCTTTCGAGACCGAAGTCGCCTATTTCAGCCGCAGCAGGCATGAGGTGCCCTATCAATATCTGCCGAGCCTTGAGGCATTGGCGGAATGGTGCAGCGTTCTGATAGTTGCGGTTCGCGCCGGGGTGGATACCCATCACGCCGTGAATGCCGGGATCCTGCAAAAACTCGGCAAGGACGGCTATGTCGTCAACATCTCACGCGGTTCGGCCGTCGACCAGCAAGCCCTGGTCGCAGCCCTCACCGACAAGACCATTGCCGGCGCCGGTCTCGATGTGTTCGAGAAAGAGCCGCATGCGCCGGATGCGCTGACCGCGTTTCCGAATGTCGTGCTGACCCCGCATATCGGCGGCCACACCCTGGATTCGCATCTGGCGATGCAGGACTGCGTGATCGCCAATCTCGAGGCGTATTTTGCCGGCAAGCCGCTGGCCTATGCGGTGAGGTGAGCCGCGTTGTGAGGCTCACCCGTTCATGATCACGGAGACAACTCGTATCATAACCATACCGCTTGCTTATTGCGCGCAGCATGCGGCGCGCGATCCAGCTACGCATCACGTTCGCCTGGGTCAGGGAAGGCGGAAAAGAGGGCGAGCGCCGACGGCAGCACGATGGCGATCAGGTCGAAGGCGGCATAATGATCGTGCCCTGACGCGATCATCGCGAGATGCAGCAGGGCATGGGCTGCCAGGAAACCTGCGCCGGCAACCGCAGCGGGCCAATACCGGGGCCGCCAGACGCGTGCGGCAAGCGCCAGACCGGCGACAAAGAACGCTGCGCCTATGTCCTGGATGAAGTGCGGGTTATAGGGACCGGTCTCGGACACTCCCGGCACGCTCTCGTACCAGGCCGCGCCGGCCAGCAGCATAATGGATCCGTTGAGCGCGGTGAGTGCCGCCAAAACGGCTGCGATGGATCTGCGCATGGGAACCTCCTGCGGCCGAGACGAGCGATGGGCGCCGTCTGACGAATCGGGGCAAAAAAATAGGACCCTTCGTGGTCCTAAAATGCTGGAAATTAGCCCTTGGCAAGCCGGAAAAGAGTCGTTAAACAATCGTTTCCGGGCGTGCTGGCCGTTGCTGGCACGTCTGTGCTCGCATTCCGAAAACCCGATACGATAGGAGATCATTCCTTTCAGGACATCCGCATGGAT
>DATHHQ010000579.1:0-4968 GCA_035490095.1 Bradyrhizobium sp. | reverse complement strand
TGGACCGTCGGCGACAAGGATCTCACCGACGCCGCGTTCAGGAAGGCGGATGTGACGATCAAGGAGATGCTCTCCTATCATCGCACCCATCCGTCGCCGCTGGAGACCTGCCAGTGCGTGTGCTCGTTCGACAAGATCAAGGGCGAGCTTTCGATCTGGGGCACCTTCCAGGCGCCGCATGTGATCCGCACCGTGGTGGCGCTGATCGCCAAGATCCCGGAACACAAGATCCACGTGATCTCGCCCGACGTCGGCGGCGGTTTTGGTAACAAGGTGGGCGCCTATCCCGGCTACATCTGTGCCGCCGTCGCGTCGATCGTTACCGGCAAACCGGTGAAGTGGGTCGAGGACCGCATCGAGAACCTCACCGCCACTTCGTTTGCGCGCGATTATCACATGACCACCGAGATCGCGGCGACCAAGGAAGGCAAGGTCACCGGCCTGCGCGTCCACGTGCTCGCCGATCACGGCGCGTTCGACGCCTGCGCCGATCCGTCGAAATGGCCGGCCGGCTTCTTCAACATCGTCACGGGATCTTACGACTTCCCGGTCGCGCATCTGTCGGTGGACGGCATCTACACCAACAAGGCGCCGGGCGGCGTCGCCTATCGCTGCTCGTTCCGGGTGACGGAGGCGGCCTACTGCATCGAGCGCGGCATGGACATTCTCGCCCAGAAACTCGGAATGGATCCCGCGGAATTGCGGCTGAAGAATTTCATCAAGCCGGAGCAGTTTCCCTATCACTCCGCGTTGGGCTGGGAATACGATTCCGGCGACTACCACACCGCGATGAAGAAGATGATGGAAACGGTCGACTATGCCGGCCTGCGCAAGGAGCAGGCGGACCAGCGCGCGGCGTTCAAGCGCAGCGAGACCCGCGAGATCATGGGCCTCGGCGTGTCGTTCTTTACCGAGATCGTCGGCGCCGGTCCGTCGAAGAACTGCGATATCCTGGGGATCGCGATGTTCGATTCCTGCGAAATTCGGCTGCATCCGACCGGCGCGGGCATTGCTCGGGTCGGCACGAAAAGCACCGGGCAGGGTCATGAGACCACCTGGGCGCAGATCATCGCCACCGAGATCGGCATTCCCGCCGACGATATCATGGTCGAGGAAGGCAACACCGACACCGCGCCTTACGGGCTCGGCACCTACGGGTCGCGCTCGACGCCGGTAGCGGGCGCCGCGATCGCGATGGCGGCGCGCAAGATCAAGGCCAAGGCGCAGATGATCGCCGCCTACAGGCTCGAAGTGCACGAAGGCGACCTCGAATGGGACATCGACGGCTTTAGGGTCAAGGGTCTGCCGGAAAAGACGATGTCGATGAAGGACATTTGCTGGGCGGCCTACAACTCGGTTCCCCCGGGCATGGAGCCCGGCCTCGAGGCGGTGAGTTACTACGATCCGCCCAACATGACGTATCCATTTGGTGCCTATATCTGCGTGATGAACATCGACGTCGATACCGGGGTCTACAAGATCCGTCGTTTCTATGCGCTCGACGATTGCGGCACCCGCATCAACCCGATGATCATCGAGGGCCAGGTGCATGGCGGACTGACCGAAGCCTTCGCGATCGCGATGGGCCAGGAAATCCGCTACGACGATGAGGGCAACGTCGTGACCGGTTCGTTCATGGACTTCTTCATGCCCACTGCTGTTGAGACGCCGCACTGGGAGACCGACTTCACCGTCACGCCGTCGCCGCATCACCCGATCGGCGCCAAGGGCGTCGGCGAGAGCCCGAACGTCGGCGGCGTGCCGGCGTTCTCCAACGCCGTCAACGACGCCTTCTCGTTCCTAGGGTCGACCCACATCCAGATGCCGCACGACTACTGGCGCAACTGGCGGGCGGCCAAGAGTTTGGGAGTGTTTGCGTAACGATGAAAGATCGCGAGGAAATCGCGATGAACGATCGCGACGAGATCGCGCAAGCTTTCGCCGCCAGCGGCTATATCGCCGACGGCGAACTTGCGACCGCGATCTCGCTGATGCAACTGCTCAAGCGCCCGCTATTGCTGGAAGGCGAGGCGGGCGTCGGCAAGACCGAAGTGGCAAAAGCGCTGGCCGCGGCGCATGCGACCGAGCTGATCCGGCTGCAGTGCTACGAGGGCCTCGATCAGTCATCGGCGCTCTATGAATGGAATTACCAGCGGCAGTTGCTGGCGATCCAGGCGCATCGCGGCGGGGATGCCGACGCGATCGAGGAACAGATCTTTTCGGAAAAGTATTTGCTGGAGCGGCCACTGCTGGCCGCGATCCGCCGCGACAAGCCGCCGGTGCTGCTGATCGACGAGATCGACCGCGCCGATGACGAGTTCGAGGCGTTCCTGCTCGAACTGCTGTCCGATTTTCAGGTTTCGATCCCCGAACTGGGAACGATTTCGGCGACCACCATTCCGCATGTGATCCTGACCTCGAACGGCACCCGCGAACTGTCGGACGCGCTGCGCCGCCGCTGTCTCTATCATTATGTCGATTATCCCGACGTCGATCGCGAGGCCCGCATCATCATGGCGCGGATCAATGGCGCCGGCGCCTCGCTGTCGCTGCAGATCGCGCGCATGGTCGAAAACATTCGCAAGGAGGAGCTGCGCAAGGTCCCGGGCGTTGCCGAGACGCTGGACTGGGCGGCGGCGCTGGTGGGGCTCGATGTGCGCGATCTGCATGACGCGCCCGAGGTGGTGCAGGATACCCTGATGTGCCTGCTCAAGACCCATGAGGACAAGTCGCGGGTGACACGTGAAGTGACGGAGCGGTTGCTGGGGAAGGTCGCATGAGCTGCTGCGGCACCAATCCCGGATATGACGAACTCGACGAGGTCTCGCGCCTGGTCGCGACAAAACTCGCCGCGTTTCTCAAGACGTTGCGTGACAACGCCTTCATTGTCGGCCTGCACGAAGGCCGCGACGCCGCGGCCTTGATGGCGGCGGGCTATGCCGAAAAGCCGGCCTTGCTGCGCTCCGCGTTCAAGCATTTGTTTTCGGCGCGGAAGTCCGATTGGGAAAAGTTCGATGGGCTGTTCGACGCGTTCTGGCTCGGCAAGCGGGTTAAGTCGCGATCTCTGACCGTGGGCTTGGCGAAGGCGGCCAACAGCCCATCGCTGAAAAGCCTGCAGGACAGCAAATCCGAACGAACGGGACGCGAAGGCGCGACGGACCAGATTCCTTCCACGGAGGATGCGCCCGAGGCGCGCTCCGGCGAAGGCCGCTTGGAAGGCGCCTCGCGCGCCGACAACCTCGCCGAAATCGATTTCCGCAACATGGCGGACCCCGAACAGATCGGGGAAGCCCATGCGGTCGCAGCGCGGCTGGCCAAAACCATGCGCACGCGGCTGACCCGCCGCGATCTGGCGCGGCGGCGCGGCTACCGGCTCGACCTGCGAAGGACGATCCACAGCAATATCAGCCATGGCGGCGTGCCGATCAGCCTGGTCAAGCGGCAGCGCAAGGAGAAGCCGCTGCGCCTGGTCATGCTGCTCGATGCCTCCGGCTCGATGAGCATGTACACCGCCGTGTTCCTGCGCTTCATCCACGGCGTGCTCGATGAGTTTCGCGAAGCCGAAGCGTTCCTGTTCCACACGCGGCTCGCTTACGTGTCCGACGCGATGAAGGAAAAGGATGCAGGCCGCGCGCTCGATCGTCTGTCGATCATGGCGCAGGGCGCGGGCGGCGGCACCCGGATCGGCGAAAGCCTGCAGACCTTCAACCGCTGGCACGCCGCGCGCGTGCTGCATTCGCGCTCCTGCGTGATGATCGTGTCCGACGGCTATGAGACCGGCGACGCCGCATTGCTCGGCCGCGAGATGGCCGCGCTCGCAAGACGCTGCCGCCGTATCGTCTGGCTCAATCCGATGCTGGCGTGGCAGGGCTATGCGCCGGAGGCCGCGGGCATCAAGGCCGCATTGCCGCATGTCGATCTCTATGCGCCAGCCAATACGCTCAAAAGCCTGACCGAGCTTGAACCCTATCTGGCGAAGCTGTGAGGGTGGCGCCAATGACCGCGCATGTTGAAGTGATGGAGCTGGTGGCCCGGCTCAAGGCCGCGGAGGAAACGTTTGTGCTCGCCACCGTGGTGCGCACGGTGTCGGTGACCGCGGCCAAGGCCGGCGCCAAGGCGATCATCCGCCCCGATGGCACCATCGTGGCGGGCTGGATCGGCGGCGGCTGCGCCCGCGGCGCGGTGCTCAAGGCCGCGCGCGAGGCGCTAGCGGACGGCGAGCCGCGCATGGTCTCGGTGCAGCCGGAAAATCTGCTTGCCGAACTCGGCGTCAAGCCCGGCGAGAACCGCGACGGCGTGCGCTTCGCGCAGAACATGTGCCCGAGCAAGGGCACCATGGATATCTTCGTCGAGCCGGTGCTGCCGCATCCCTCGCTGGTCATTCTCGGCGTCAGCCCGGTGGCGTTGTCGCTCGCCACCCAGGGGCGGCAGCTCGGTTACCACGTCACCGTGGCAGCACCCGCCGCCGACCTGACGAATACGCCCGACGCCGATATGCTGATCAACGGCTACGCGCTCGGCGGGCTCCACCAGGCGCGGCGCTTCATCGTGGTGTCGACGCAGGGCAAGGGCGACGAAGCCGCGTTGCGCACCGCGGTCTCGACCGATGCCGCCTATCACGCCTTTGTCGGCAGCCGCCGCAAGATGGCGGCGCTGCGCGAGAAGCTGATCGCGGAGGGCATCGACGCATCGGCGATCGACCGCATCAAGGCGCCGGCCGGTCTCGATCTCGGCGCCATCACGCCGGAAGAAATCGCGATGTCGATCCTGGCCGAAATTACGATCGAGCGCCGGCGTGGACAGCGCATCCCTTCACCATGATCAGCAGACAGGAATCCAGCACATGCAGATGAATGACAGCCAGCGCATCCCCGCGTCCAAGGACAAGGTCTGGGTCGCGCTCAACGATCCCGAGATCCTGAAGAAATGCATTCCGGGATGTCAGAACCTCGAAATGTCCTCGCCGAC
>DATHHQ010000578.1:0-7400 GCA_035490095.1 Bradyrhizobium sp. | reverse complement strand
GATGACTTTTCTTCGAATCGTCATCCCGCTCTATCTTTTTGTTTGAGCATGATCTCCGGGCAAACGCTTCGCGTTTGTCCCGAGGGAAAACCGGTATCCACCCTCGGATCAAGTCCGAGGGCATGCTTTTCCGGATCATGCTCCAGCGACGTCGCGGCGCTCCACGCCAGGACTTATTTGGCTCGCAACTTCCGAAGGATGGGCGAGAAGAACGAACCCCGCGGCTTTTTGGTCTCGCCGCGCCCCGTCAGCCGTTGCGCGATCTGCAGAAACATCTTGGCGGTGCGATGATTGGCGGAGATTTCCGCGATCATCTGGCCGTTGTTGGCAGCCATGCCGAACAATCGCGAATCGAACGGAATGGCCGCGATCGGCGGGCTCTCGATTGTCTTGACGAACCCGCGCGAGTTGATTTCCGGCCGTCTCGGCATGCCGACCTGATTGAGACAATACAGCGGCGGCCGGTCGTTGGGCCGCGACGCTTTCAGCATGTTCAACATGTTCTTGGTATTGCGGAGATTGGCGAGGTCCGGCTCGGCAACAATCAGAATATCATCCGCGCCAACCAAAGCGCGCTTGGTCCATCCCGACCATTGATGCGGAACGTCCAGAACAATGCAGGACGTGGTCATGCGTAACGTATCGAAGATTGAATCGAAAGCATTGGCGCCGAAATCATAGACCTGCTCCAGCGTCGCCGGCGCCGCCAGCAGGCTGAGGCGGTCGGTGCATTTCGACAGCAAGCGCTCCATGAATGAAGTGTCGAGCCGATCGGGCGAGAACACCGCATTGGCGATGCCCTGCAATGGGTCCTGATTGTAGTCGAGACCGGCGGTGCCGAACGCGAGGTCGAGGTCGATGACGACGGAATCCAGCGCGATATCGCGCGCGATGGCCCAGGCGATGTTGTGCGCGATGGTGGATGAGCCGACGCCGCCTTTTGCGCCGACGACTGCGATGACCCGGGCGGAGGCTACTGCCTCCGACGCCGCGAACAGGCTGCAAATCGAGCGCACCACATCAATGGTTTCGACCGGCCCGACGACGTAGTCGTTGACGCCGCGGCGCACCAGTTCGCGATAAGGCGCGACATCGTTGATACTGCCGATCACGACGACGCGGGTTCCGGCGTCGCACACGGTCGCGAGTTCATCGAGGCCGGCCAGGATATCGCTGCGGCCTTCGGTTTCCAGGATGATCACGTTCGGAGTAGGTACGGTGTGATAGGTTTCGATGGCAGCTGCCACGCCGCCCATTTGAACCGACAGATGGGCCTTGCCGAGGCGGCGGTCTTCGCCCGCCGATCGCACGGCGGCCGCGGTTTCCTCGGTCTCGCAAAACGCCTGCACCGACACGCGAGGTGCCGGAGCGATGTAATCGTCTGCGTGCGGCGGTGTGACGTCCGGCTGCTCTTCGGGATTTCGGCGGGCGTGGCTGATCATTTGCTGGTATCGCTCAGTTTGGCTTTATCGGCGTCGGGGTAGACTGTCGTGGTCGGCTCGCCCTTGCGATATTTCTCGAACGCAGCCGTGCGCCGCGCCGTATAGACGGCCGTCTCGGATCGCGGCTGCTCGAGGTCCGACGGATTGTCGATCATCGCCGCGAGGTTGCGCTGGGAAGCGCAACCAAAATTGTAGTACGGCTTGTTGTCGGCGTAGCCGTGGTTCGCGATTGAGGGTCCAAGATCGTCTGGCCACAGACCGCACGGTCCGGCAGCGGCGGCAATCCTTGGATAACTTAGCCTGATGGTCGCGAGCGTTCTGGGGTCGTCGGGATGGTAGCGACGCAACGTAATTCCGCGTGGAGGCACGCCGGCCGCCGCAAGCAGCGCCTGAACTTCCCGGAATGAGTTCGCCGCAGCCCGTGCATTCGGCGTGTCGATCGGCACGTCGGCCACAATCGCGCCGGTTCCTTCGCGGACCCATGTCTGTGCCAGTCCCATGACGTCGGCGCGCTGTGACGCGGACAGGCCGCCACGGGCATGACCGACGAAAATGACGGCCGAGCGGTCAGCTTCCTGAATCGCGATGGGATGACGCAGGCGGTAATCGTTGGGAACACTCGCCGTCACAACCTCTCCGCCGGAATTCGTGCATGCACCCAGCGCGACTGAAACGACAGCGAGTGCGCCGAGCAGGCGCAGGGTTCGATGGCGATCGGCCGGTGTTCTGTTTGTCATCGTTCTGTCCTCGTCCCGCATTGGTCGGGCGGCTCGGTCTCAGTCAGTGATGAAGCCAAAGTTGCCCTGGTAGCGGCCAATAGGTTCGGCGCTCCCGGGAACGCCATAAATCTGGTTGATGTGGGCCAACAGTGTCGATTGGGAATCTGTTGCAGCCGCAAACCCGTCATCGGG
Source organism: Bradyrhizobium sp. (assembly GCA_035490095.1). Classification (GTDB taxonomy): domain Bacteria; phylum Pseudomonadota; class Alphaproteobacteria; order Rhizobiales; family Xanthobacteraceae; genus Bradyrhizobium. Next base: position 5,047 of record DATHHQ010000578.1, on the reverse strand, counting down.
TCGCGACAACTCTTTTTGGGCGACCGCCCGAACGATGAAGGGCGTCACCAGAACCATCAGTTCGGTCTGGTTGCTGACAAAATCCTGGCTCCTGAAAAGCGCTCCAAGAACCGGCACCTGGTCCAGACCAGGCAATCCGTTGACCGCCTGCTTGGTCTGCTCCTGGATCAGGCCGGCCATCGCCATGGAGCCACCCGACGGTATTTCCAGCGTCGTTTCCGCGCGGCGGGTCTTGATCGAAGGAATCGTGGTTCCACCGACACCACCCGTCAAAGCGTTTTCGGTCGAGACTTCCGAGACTTCGGTCATGACCCGCAGGCTGATCCGCCCCTCGGTCAGCACCACCGGCGTGAAGTTGAGCGAGATGCCGAATTTCTTGTAGCTGACCGTCTGGACGCATTGTCCGATAACGCCCGTCGTCGTCGTTTGACAGGACACGCCGGCCGGAATGGGAAATTCGCCGCCTGAGACAAATGTCGCGGACTCCCCGGAGATCGCGGTCAGATTGGGTTCAGCGAGCGTCCGCACGACACCGGCGCTTTCCATCGCACGCAGCGTCGCCTGGACCGACGGCATCGAGCCGAACGACGTGAAAAGGCTGTTGCCGGGGACGAGCGGCGCATTATTTGCGGTGAACGGGTTGGTATTGTTGAATTTCACGATCGTGGTGCCGACGTTCATGCTGGCGCTGAGATCGATGCCCATCTGCTTGACGATGTCCCGCCGCACTTCCGCGACCGTGACCTTCAACATCACCTGATCGCGGCCCCGGACGGCGATGCTGTTGACGACCTTGTCGGCACCGCCCACCAGCCGCGCCGCGAGATCGCCGGCTTGCTGTGCCTCGATCGGACTCGATACCGAGCCGGTCAGCATCACGCCGTCGCCGACGCCTTCGATCTGGATTCCCGCGTTCGGCAGCGTCTGCTTCAGTGCCGCGCGTACGCCGTTGAGATCGCGTTTGACGGCGATGTCGTAGGCCGCAATCTGCTGGCCCGCGGAATCGAAAAACACGACGTTGGTCTGGCCGACCGCGGAGCCGATGATGTAGGCGCGTTGCGCCGAACGGACGACCGCGTTTGCAATCTTGGGATCGCCGACCAGCACGTCCTTGACGTCGTGCGGGAAGTCGATGACCACGGATTTGCCGATGCCGAGCGCAAGAAAACGTACCTTCATTTGTCCGATGGAGGCCACCGGCGCCTCGGCGTCGCTCGCCGCCACCGGCGTCATGGCGGGATTAATCGTCAGCGCGGCGACCGCCGAAAACGACAGGGCGCGGACCAGAAAAGTCCGCATCACCAGCTGATTTCCCCTGTACTTCATATTGGACGTTCCTCTTGATCACTTCTGTATTGTCGTCGGGTTTGAGACGCCGTAGCGAACCACGTTGACGCTGTCGCTGCGCCTCGAAGATTGATCGTCGGCCTGGGTTGCGACCGCGTTGAGATCGGCAATGCTGCGCAGCGCCAGCGACAGCGTGCCGCTCTGGCGCGCGCGGGCAAGCGCCTCCGACTGCTCGGGCTTCAACTCGAGCGTTACGGTCTTGCCGACCACGTTATTCTGGCCGTCTTTTTCCTTCGGGGCCTGATCGATCGCGAGAACGCGAACGTTTGCCAGGATGGTTTCCGAGTGGACGACGTCGGCACTGCCGGAGCGGTCTGGATTCTTCTCGCGCTTCGAAAGAATGACGTCGACCCGGTCATTCGGCAGAATAAAGCCACCGGCGCCGGTCTCCGGCGAGATTTCAGTCGAGATGGCGCGCATGCCGGCGGGCAGGATGGCCGCCATGAAGCCCGAACCGTTGGCCTTGACCAGCTTCTGCTCCCGGATCGGCTCGCCCACAAGGAACGGCGAACGTGCAATCGAGCCCGCGATTTCCTTGGCGGCTTCGGGCCGGTCGCCGCGGCGGATGAAGCTGTTGCTTGCAGTTGCGGCCGGCCACGTCTGCCACTGGAGGTTATCCGGGGTAACCGACTGGCCAAGACCTATGTCGGCCTTCGCAACCAGAACGTCCACGGTCTGCAATTGTACAACTGGCTCTACCGGGAGAGCTGGTTTGGTGTCAGATCCACGCGCGAGATAGGCGGCGACGCCGCCGGCGCTGAGAGCGATGGTGAGGACGACAATACGTGCGGTATACATACGCTTTTACGATCTACTCTTACGCCGGGCTGCTTGAACTGCATGGTGGTGACAGCCTTTCCCCTGAGCATCACTAGGCGGTAAAAGTATAAGCCAACTTGAGGTAGCACCCCGGAATCGGGGGATCTGCTCTCATGGTGAACGGAGTATTTATCGTTCGAACAATGAACCCGTAAAAATGCTGCTGATTTGCCCTGGTACGACGTCTGCCGGCGCTGATGTTGCACGCAAGCTTGCCCGCGGCGGCTCGCGCCGACGCGGCGATCGAACGAAATCAGCGACTTGCCGGATTTGAGCAGAACCGTCTCTCCGCAGCCGAACTGTCCGCCGCCTGGGCAATCGCGGACATGGAGCGGATAGAGTTTGGATGCGTTCAGGTCTGAGATCCTGATCCGATTAGATTGAATCGGATCAGGATCTCATCCTTTTGTTGGAGCATGATCTTTTCGGAAAACCGGTTCCCACTTTTCCGGATCATGCTCTAACTAACTAAGCAGCGTTGAAGGCCTCGAACCCGCGTTCCAGATCGGACTTGAGATCCTCGACATTCTCCAACCCGATGTGGAGCCGCAATGTCGGACCACCCGGCGCCCATTTGGTGGCCGAGCGGTAGGGCGCGCAGTCAAATGGAATGACGAGGCTTTCGAAGCCGCCCCAGGAGAAGCCCATGCCAAATAACGTTACCGCATCGAGCAGCGCATCAACCGCCTTCTGCGGCGCGGGCTTAAGGACAATACTGAACAGGCCGGACGCTCCGGTAAAATCCCGTTTCCAGATCGTGTGCCCCGGATCGCTGTCGAGAGCCGGGTGTAACACCCTGACAACCTCGGGCCGCGTCGCGAGCCATCGCGCCATCTCGAGCCCGGATCGATGATGCTGTGCAAGCCGGACCGCGAGCGTGCGTAAACCACGCAGCGCGAGAAACACATCGTCCGGCCCGGCGCACACGCCGAGCAGCCGGATCGTCTCGGCAATCAGCGGCCAGGCTTTCGCATTTGCTGAAATGGTCCCGAACATGATGTCGGAATGTCCGCCGATATATTTGGTCGCCGCCTGCATGCTGATATCGACGCCCTGATCCAGCGAGCGGTGAAACAAGGGTGTCGCCCATGTATTGTCGTCGATCACCAGCGCGCCGCGCCGATGCGCTACAGCTGCGATGGCGGGAATGTCGGGCATTTCGAAGGATTGCGAACCAGGCGCCTCGAGCAGGATCGCCTTGGTGTTCGGCTTGAACATTTCGGCGACACCGGCGCCGATCAAGGGATCGAAATAGGTCGTCTCGACACCGTAGCCGGCGAGCAACCCCTCGCAGAAATTTCGCGTCGGGCGGTAGGCGTTGTCGCAGACCAGCAGATGATCGCCGGCCTTCAGCACCGCCAGCAGGGTGGTGGTAATGGCCGACAGGCCCGAGGGCGCAATCCCAACGCCTGCACATTGCGGGCCTTCGAGAGCCATCAGCGCTTCCTGCAGCGCCTTGGTGGTCGGCGTTCCGCGGCGGCCATACTGGTACTCGCCGCGGTGGGCATGCAGATCTTCCGCCGTCGGATAAAGCACGGTGGAGCCATGGACCACGGGGGGATTGACGAACCCCTTCTGCGCCTTGGTGTCGCGTCCCGCGGTCACCAGCGTGGTTTCTGCCTTCTGCGGATTCAACCGTCCGTCGTCTCTTGAAAAACTCATATGCCCGCCGCCACCAAAAAGACTTTTTGCCGCAGCCGCGATGACCCCTTAAAAGCCCGCCGGCCTGCGGGTTCGGGCTGGGTTTGTTAATAACAGGACACAGAAGACGGCCGTCAACCCCTTGACCCGGATCGCCAGCCGTTCTGTGATGCGCGGGAGCTATTCAGTCGCAGCACGTTGAGGGGCCTGCCGCGACCTTGATCCATTGTTTGAACAGACTATGCACCAAATTGCCTGTCGGACGGGGCATTTGCGGCAGTGGATCGACAGGGTTGGCCCATCGACGTACGCGATGATAAGCAAGCGTTCCCGGAAGGACCCCTGAAAGGCTTTGTCATGAAACGTGTATCTCTGGTTGTTGCCCTTGCTCTCGCCGCCGGTCTTTCGACCCAGGCCGCCACCGCGCAAACGCTGAAGACGGTCAAGGACCGCGGCATGTTATCCTGCGGTGTGAGCCAGGGTTTACCGGGCTTTTCGTCACCCGACGACAAGGGCAACTGGACCGGGCTCGACGTCGATATCTGCCGCGCGGTCGCGGCCGCCATCTTCAACGACCCGAGCAAGATCAAATTCGTGCCGCTGTCGGCCAAGGATCGCTTCACGGCGCTGCAGTCCGGCGAAATTGATGTACTTTCGCGCAATACAACCTGGACGCTTTCTCGCGACACCACGCTCGGCGCCAATTTTACCGGCGTGACCTATTATGACGGTCAGGGCTTCATGGTGAAAAAATCCCTCAAGGTGAATTCCGCGCTGGAACTGAACAGCGCATCGGTTTGCGTACAAACCGGCACCACGACCGAGCAGAATCTCGCCGACTACTTCAAGGGCAACAACATGAAGTATGAGGTGATCGCATTCACCTCCGCCGACGAAACCGTCAAGGCCTACGAATCCGGGCGCTGCGACGTCTTCACCTCCGACGTGTCGCAGCTCTATGCCGAACGGCTGAAGCTTTCAAATCCTGCCGATCATGCCGTGCTGCCGGAGGTGATCTCGAAAGAGCCGCTCGGCCCGATGGTGCGTCATGGCGATGACCAATGGTTCGATATCGTGAAATGGGTGCTGTTTGCGATGGTTGCCGCTGAAGAACTCGGCGTCACCCAAAAGAACGTCGACGACATGGCCAAATCGGACAAGCCCGAACTCAAGCGGGCGTTCGGCACCGACGGCAATCTCGGCGAACAGCTCGGCCTTACCAAGGACTGGGTGTCGCGGA
>DATHHQ010000577.1:0-9569 GCA_035490095.1 Bradyrhizobium sp. | reverse complement strand
TTCCGCGGTGTCGAGGAGGCGTGCCACCACAGCCTGGTCCTGCGCAAGGCGAGGGATGTCTCGTGCGTGCGGATCGGGATGCGCGTGTTCACCGACGTCGATCTCGACAGGCTCAAGGCCTTCTTCGAATCTCATGGCTGTCCGGCCGCGTGGGTCGACGTGCCGCATCAGGGTCGAACGCTGCATGCGACCGATCCGGCTGGAACGCCGCTGGAGTTTTGCGCTGTCATGCCGGTGGTGCCGCGCATGATCACGAAATTCACGCGTCACGCCGGCGGCTCGGCGCTGCGGCTCGACCACTACCAGATTTTGACGCCGGACGTGCGCAAGGTGACCGAGTTCTACACGGCGGCAGGCTTTCGCTTGAGCGAATATATCGCGCCAGCAGGCACTTTCGACCTGCGCGGCGTGTTCCTGCAGCGCAAGGGCAACCCGCACGACATCGTGTTTTTCAACGGCACGGGTCCGCGCCTGCATCATTTTGCCTTCCTGGCGCCGGAGGTGCATCATCTGCTGTATGCCTGCGATGTCGCGGGTGAACTCGGATTCGGGACCGGCGTCGAGCGCGGTCCAGGGCGGCACGGGCCGGGTCATGCGATGTATGTCTATATGCGCGACCCGGACGGCCATCGCGTCGAGTTGTTCAATACCCACTACCAGATCATGGATATCGAGAACGAGCCGGTTGGCTGGGACCCTGCGGACCATAATATCGCCCACCCCTGGGGATTGCCGGCACGCCAGGCCTGGTTCGAGGAAGCAACGCCCTTCGCGGGGGTCGCCATCCGCGAGCCGCAGGTCAAGCCGAGCCCCATGACGCTCGAGAAATATCTCGCAAAGCAGAATGCCTAGAGGCTAGTCCCATGTCCGAGACCGCGCTCGATACCCCTGAAAGTGCCAAGGAGACGCTGGCTTCACTGGTCTACGACCGGCTGCGGCAGGACATCATCTCGGTGGCGATCGAACCGGGCGAGAAGCTGCATATCCGATCGCTGTGCGAACGTTTCGAGGTCGGCCTAAGCCCGATGCGCGAGGCGCTGAGCCGCCTGTCGAGTGAGGGGTTGGTCGCGCAGAGCGATCATCGTGGCTTCGCGGTCGCGCCGATGGGCGAGCAAGACCTCGTCGACATCACCCGTGCGCGTTGCTGGCTCAACGAGCTTGCGATCCGCAAGTCCATCGGTCATGGCGATGCCGCCTGGGAAGAGCAGGTCGTGCTTTCCTTTCATCGGCTGTCGCGTACACCGCGCTTCGAAGCTGGCAAGGAGCAGGAACGCAGCCCCGCATGGGAAATTGCTCATCGCAATTTTCACAGCAGCCTGATTTCGGCCTCGGGTTCGCAACGGCTTGCCCAATATTGCGAGCATCTGTTCGATTCCTCCGAGCGCTATCGCCATGTCGGCCGTAGGGCCGGCATCAAGGGCGCGAACCGCGAAAAAGAGCATCGCGCGCTGATGGAGGCCGTGGTGGCACGCGACGCCGATGCGGCGGCGCGGCTAATCACGGCGCATTTCGAGCGCACCGCCGAACTGGTCCGTCAGGTGCTGAGGGATCGCGTGCGTTGAGAAAACTCCCGAAGTACGACGTCGCAATCGTCGGCTATGGACCGGTTGGCGCCATCTTCGCCAACCTGCTGGCGAACTATGGCCTGAAAATCGCGGTGATCGAGCGCGCGGATGCCATTTATGACAAGCCGCGCGCGATCACCCTGGATCACGAGGCGCTGCGCGTGTTTCAGGCCTGCGGCCTTGCCGATGTGATGGAGAACGCGATCGCGCCGCATAACGGCTCGCATTATCTCGGCGTCGACGGCGAAGTGATAAAAATGTTCGATCCGATGCCGCCGCCTTATCCGCTGGGCTGGATACCGAATGCGACCTTCGTTCAGCCCGACGCCGAGCAGGCGCTTCGCGACAAGCTCGTCGGATACAGGGATGCGGATGTGTTTCTCTCGACCACCGGCGTATCTCTAGCGCAGGATGAAGCGTCGGTATCGTTGAAAGCGAGGGGGCAAACCAGCGACGAGTTCGAGATCAGTGCGCGCTATCTGGTCGGGTGCGACGGCGCCAACAGTTTCGTTCGCAAACACCTAGGTATCGCGCTTGAAGATCTCGCGTTCGACGAATGGTGGATGGTGGTGGACACGCTGACCAGCGAACCCGCCAAACGGCCCGCGAAGAGTTTTCAGTATTGCTGGCCGTCACGCCCCGGAACGTTCGTGCCGGGCCCCCGCAGTCTGCGGCGATGGGAAATCAAGCTGCTGCCGTGCGAAGACCCGGAACCCGCCGGCGCGCCGGACAACGTGCTCAAATTGCTGAAAGGCTTTACGGATACGTCCGACCTTACGATCTGGCGGTCCGCGGTCTATCGCTTCCACGCACTGCTCGGACAAGGCTGGCGCGATCGGCGTGTGTTCTTGATGGGCGATGCCGTGCATCAGACGCCGCCGTTCCTCGGACAGGGCCTCTGCGCCGGCATCCGTGACGCGTCCAATCTCGCCTGGAAGCTGGCGCTGGTCATGCGCGGCAAAGCCGGTGATGCGCTGCTCGACAGCTACGAGGTCGAGCGCAAGCCGCATGTCCGCTCCGTCGTCGCAAGTGCCAAGGAGTTCGGCAAGATCATCGGCGAGCTGGATCGCGAGGCGGCGGTCGCCCGCGACGCGCGGTTGCGCGCGGAGCTGAAGTCGGGGACGGCTGAGACCATCCGGCAGAAATTCATCCCCGATCTCACATCGGGCCTGATTGCATGTGGTGCAAAACTGGCCGGCGGGCTGTTTGTGCAGCCGCAGGTACGGGCGGCAGACGGGGGCGTGAGGCGCCTTGATGATTTTCTAAAGCCGGAATTTGCGGTAGTCACAGCGACGCAGGAGGCAATATCGTGGATGTCGGAAGCTTCACTGTTGTGCTGGCAGCAGCTTGGCGGTGAACGCGTGGTTATCGCTGGCGCCGGGGAAAGCTCTACGCGAGGCGGCATCTCGACCTTCGTCGAAACCGACGGGATATTTTCCAATTGGATCAGAGCGAGCGAGGTCAGCGCTGTCATTGTGCGGCCGGATCGCTATGTCTACGCTGGCGCCGGCGATGCGGATCAGTTGAATATATTGATAGCGCGCTTGATGGATGCGTTGCGTGGTCGGTAATAGCATTCTCAGAAATGTCCGCTGTTGCGCAAAGCGGACATTCGATGAGCTGCCGGCCAATTGGCAGGGCCTGAGGTCAGCTGAATTTTGGGGGAGGGCGCCTCACTGTTTGGGATGTCTTCCTGAACGCTGGTTTAAACCGGTAAGATGCGCGTTCTGAACCCAATGCGAGGTGCAAATCGGCGCCTGGTCTGGCGAACCTTCGCTACTCTAAAGAAACACCTCGGGCGGCGCGCCGAGCAGGATCTGCCCGACAGACTCGAAATGGGCGGTGCGTGCCTGGATCTGCTGAGAGAGCGTGTGCATGTCGCGGAAGCGGCGCTCGAACGGGCTGCCCGGGAAGATCGCGTCGACGCCCGCGCCCTTGTAGGCGAAGTCTGCCACCTCGGCCGCGCCCTGGATCGCGTTGGTGCAGGCGAGCCGCACGCGGGCCCGATCGGCTACCTCGATCGGCGCCACGTCGTCGGCATGCGCGTAGATCGTGGTGAGCGTCTCGATTAGGTAGGCGCGTGCCGAGCCGAGCCGCGCCTCCGCGCGCGCCACGTCGGCCTGCACGACCGCGTTGTCGGCGAGCCGGGCGAGGCCCCGCGGCGCCTTGCGGGATGCCAGCATGATGAACTCGGACAGCATCGCGCGCGCGATGCCAAGCCCCACAGCGGCGACCCCGGTCGCGTAGAGGCCCTGCATGGTAAAGGCATAGAGCGGGCCGCGCTCGCGGCGCAGCGTCAGGTCCTCGCGCGTGGTGCTGAACGCCTCGGACACGAACACGTCGTTGACGCAATAGGAGTCCGACGCCGTGCCGCACAGCCCGATCGTCCGCCAGGTGTCGAGCAGGGTCGCCTCGCTCGCCGGAAACAGCAGCGTGCGGACCGTGGGGTGGCCGAAGCGGTTGAGCCGCAGGGCGCCGTCCGCTTCGAGCACATGGCAGTGCGCGCCCATCCAACGGGCCTGCCGGCAGCCGCTGGCGAAATCCCACTTGCCGGTCAGGTGATAGCCGTCGTCCACCGCTCTCGCGCGCGAAGCGTTTGGAGGTCCCCAGGCCACGATACTGTGCGGATCAGCGAAGACGGCGTGATTGACCGCAGGCTCCAGATAGGCGGCGATCAGGGAGGAACTGTTGGCGACGAATGCGTTCCACGCGATCGAGGCGTCGTGTTGGGCGAGCTCTTCGATCGCCGCCACGTAGACCGCGGGCTCCGTCTCGTCGCCGCCCGCCGAGCGCGGCAGCAGCATGCGGAACAGCCGCGCGTCATGGAGCCGCCCCAGCACCGCCTCGGGGATGCGCCGCGTGCGCTCGATCTCGTCGGCCGCGGCGGCGATCTCCGCCCCGAGCTCGCGCGCGCGGGCGACCGGGTCTGGACGGGTCTGGATGTCCATGCGCCACCTCAAGTTGGCAGGCCATTGCGGCCGACCGCCCAGGCGCTGTCAACCGTCTCGTCGGTGGAGTCAAGTCGTTGATGGACTGGCTGGCGAGGTTGAGCATTCAGCGAGGCTCCCTCACCCCGTCGAGCCACAGGCAGGCGGGCGGTCCGGGCGCGACGCGCGCCACGTCGCAGGCGCACGCATGCGGCCGATGAATGCGGTTGTACCCGCAACGACGATCTGGCCGCCGCCCGGCAATCAAAATATCCAACCTGACGCAGGCCCTTCGCGGAACTCATGGGCGCCTCGTGTCGATGCGCCGCCATCATGTGACAATAATCATGGCGGAGAAAGTCCTGTTGTAACCTTGCGGCCAAGAAGCGTCTGACCACCGGCGAATGGCCGCAGCTCTCCAAGTCCGTTCAGGGTCAAATGCGGCCCACACCTGCACTGATGGCGTCTGCGAAGCGGGATGTGACGACCGTAACGCGTTTGCCCAAGATTGAAATGATGTCGTAGGGTGCAGGATCTACGGTCGCGCCGCCGCCGTGAGCAAAGCACCGGCAACTAGAGAACGGCCATATGGCGAGCATCGAAGTTGGGCCGCAGACTTTACATTTGGAGGACACCGGCGGCAGCGGCCCGCGGTGCTGTTCTGCCACAGCTTCGGCATGGACATCACGCGGACCGCCCAATTCGGTCGAGAATGACCCAAATCTGATATCGAGCGGCGCACGGCTATTCGTCGAAACGTGAACCCCTTCACACTTGTAATCCGCCGGTCGTTCTACGCTCGCTTAACTAACGATGGGACTGTTCTCAAAGAGAGGAGGAGGCTGCAATGCGTGAACCGAACCTTGAAAAGTTGAACGCGCTCGTTGGAAAGCTGGTCGGCGACCTCGGCATCTCACTTGGCGGCGCAAGCATACTGCTCGGCGATCGCCTCGGGCTCTACAAGGCGATGGCGGATGGTGCTGTGGTCACTCCGTCCGAGCTTGCCAAAAAGACCGGTCTGCATGAGCGCTATGTGCGCGAATGGCTGTCCGGGCAGGCCGCCTCTGGATACATCGACTACCACCCCGAAAAAAATGGGTTCTCACTCTCGGCCGAGCAAGCCATGGCGTTCGCCGAAGAGGGGTCGCCAGCTTTCTTTGCCGGTGCATTCGATGTCGTGCAGTCCACCTATCTCGACGAACCCAAAATCGCGGAAGCGTTTCGAACTGGGAAAGGCGTTGGTTGGCACGAGCATTCGAAGTGTCTTTTCTCCGGCACCGAACGCTTCTTCAGGCCAGGCTACAACGCCAATCTAGTTTCGAACTGGATTCCGATGCTCGAAGGCGTCGAAGCGAAACTGAAAGCTGGTGCCAGGGTGGCCGATGTCGGATGCGGTCATGGCGCCTCTACGATTGTGATGGCGCAGGCCTACCCCAATTCAGAGTTTTTCGGGTTCGATTACCACAAGCCTTCGATTGAACGCGCGAAGGTCCTGGCGCAGGAAGCGGGGGTTGGAGACCGCATCACGTTCGCGCAGGCCAGTGCCAAGGATTTTCCGGCGAAAGACTATGATCTGGTGGCGTTCTTCGATTGCCTGCATGACATGGGCGACCCCGTGGGTGCAGGCAAGCATGTCAAGGAAACGCTGGCCAACGACGGGTCGTGGATGATCGTCGAGCCGTTTGCTCATGACAATCTGAAGGACAATCTCAACCCGGTCGGATGCATCTATTATCACGCCTCGACATTCATTTGTACGCCGGCATCACTCTCTCAGGAAGTGGGCTTGGGGCTCGGTGCCCAGGCGGGTGAAAGCAGACTACGTCAGGTCGCGACTGAAGCGGGCTTCAAGCGCTTCCGCCGTGCGACCGAGACGCCGTTCAACATGATCTTCGAAGTGCGTTCTTGACCGATCAGAGCAACGGTGCGCATCAGCCCGGATGCTGCAGGAAATGCGGCTCCCAGAGCCCTGCATCCACTCCGGACTGATGTCACCTATTGCCGCGCAAAGCGGTCATTCGTTCGTGCGCTGGTTCATAACATTCGATCCTGGCCTTTAGCTCGAGTCAGGCGATCGCCGCCTGGCCCCGTAGAGAGGAAAACTATCGATAGCCAGCGGCTTGCAATTCGAAGAGTTCTGAATAGCGGCCCGGTTGCGCCATCAGCTCATCATGTGTGCCAGCGGCTTCGACCATGCCGTCGGCGAGAACGAGAATGCGGTCGGCCATGCGAACACTGGAAAAACGATGCGAGATCAGGACGGCCGTCTTGCCGTCACTGAGTTCTTTGAAGCGCTTGAATACTTCAAACTCGGAGCGAGCATCCAGCGCCGCCGTCGGTTCGTCGAGGACCAGCACGGCCGCTTCGCGCATATAGGCGCGGGCGATCGCGATTTTTTGCCATTCACCACCGGAAAGCTCGACACCGTTTTTGAACCGTTTGCCGATCATCTGCTGATACCCTGTTGGCAGTTTAGCGATCACCTCGTCGGCTTGGCTGCGCCTCGCCGCGCGTTCGATCAGGGCGCGGTCGCCGCGGGCGGCAATTTTTCCTACCGCGATATTGTCGCCTGCGCTGAGATTGTAGCGAACAAAATCCTGGAAGATGACGCCCATATTGCCGCGTAACGCGTTGAGATCGTATTCACGCAGGTCGTGGCCATCAAGCAGGATGCGGCCTTCGTCCGGATCGTAGAGACGAGTGAGCAGTTTCACCAATGTAGTCTTTCCCGCGCCGTTCTCTCCGACCAGCGCGAGTACTTCGCCGGCGTGCAGTGTAAAACTAAGATGGCGCACGGCCCATCGTTCGGCGTCGGGATAGCTGAATCCGACATCTTCAAAATCGAAGCCTCGACAAATCGGCTGCGGGAACGGACGCGGATTGTCCGGCGACAGGATTTCTGGCTTGACCTCGAAGAAGGAAAACAGGTCGTTGAGGTAGAGTGCCTGACTCGCGGTGGTCGAGAAGCTCGTCAGAAGCCCTTCGAGAAGGGTGCGCAGACGCCTGAAGGAGCCCGCGAGAAAGGTGAGGTCGCCGACCGAGAATTCGCCCGACAGCGTGCGCCACACGATGTACGCATAGGCCAGATAATAGCCGACGGTCCCGATCGCGGTGAACAAGCCTCCCCACCCGGCGCGCTGCATCGCGAGCCTACGATTGGCGGCGTAAAAATCCGTAGCAAGGCGGGCGTAACGATCAATCAGGAAACCGTTGAGGCCGAAGATTTTCACTTCCTTGGCTGTTTCGACGCTGGCAGCGGTCTGCCTTACATAGTCAAGTTCGCGCCGCTCTGGCGTGCGAACGAAATCGAGCGAATAGCTTTGCGCGTTGAAATGCGCCTCTCCGAGGAACGCTGGGACCAAGGCCAGGAGTAGCAGGGCGATAAGCCAAGGAGCATAGAAAACGAATCCGGCGACGAAGCTCGCCACGGTGACTATGTCTTGCGCTTGACCGAACAGTTGTCCCATCAGGGTCATTCTTCCGCTGGTCTGCCGACGTGCGCGTTCGAGCTGGTCCTGAAATTCGGAGTCCTCGAAATCTTCCAGGTCGAGCGTAGCTGCGTGTTCCATCAATCGGACGCTTAAGGAATTCGTCACGCGCTCCGAAAGCAAACTGTCGACCAATGACACGATGCGTCCAAGAACGTCGGCCAGCACGGCCAGCGCGAATTCGGCGATCAGAAGCAAGCCCAGCCAGTCGAGGAGGCCGCCGTTCAGCCACTGCTGGAGCGTCTCGGGCTTATGTGGCGTCTGCACCAGCACCACCACGTCATCAATGATCAGTTTTCCGACAAAAAGGGTGATGACCGGAAGTAGCGCCCGCACCAGCCGCAACACAAGCGACGCGGCTGTCAGTTCTGGACTCGCGCGCCAGACCATCACAGTGAAGGGACGAAGGTTCTTGAGCGCCCCGACTCGCTCCTTGAGAGATTTGCTGGTCGCTGTGAACGGCCCTTGTGGCGTTCTGCCAAAAGACCCCCGAGCGTTTCGGCCGCCGTTACTGTACTGCCGCGGCATCCAAAGCGTTCCCAAGTTCGGTGAAGGGGCGTGAGTCGATCATCGCTGTCGAAAACGCTCTAGGGCTTCCCAGTCCGTCCGAGGTCCCGAATCGTCTTTCTACCCGGTTGGGCGGAATGACTTTAGACGCATCATGCAGAATGATGCACCTCGGAAAACAGCGTTCCGAAGCGGCGCATATGGGATAGCCCAAAATATCCGCTCGAAAATTGCGATTTCGGAGCGCAGCAGGATACCAGATATTCCGTTTTGTGCGAAGTGTAGACGCCCGGCTTATCTGCGACATCTCGGAGCCAGAGCCGCACGTTTGTAGGGTTTTTGCCACTCAGCTTGCGCCTTCTACAACCCAAAATCGCGAGTGGCAGCGAAATCGCTGCTTGTGGCGCGAAGCGGACGTCCGACGAGACGCGGGCGTCAGCCAGTGCCATCGCAGACGTCAGTTAAATAAATAGCCGATTGAAGCCATTGGACGCTGCCGACCTTTTTGCTAAAATGGTGGCAACGAAAAACCGGCCAAGAAGCCGGTTCCATGCCGGGAGGCGAGCTATGTTCGTGACCAAAGCGCTTGCGCGGTTGACGATGTGTGCCGGCTTGATGGCGCTGCCAAGCGCAATCTCCACCGCAGTTTATGCGCAGCAGACCGTGACGGTCGGCGCCACCGATATCGGCGGCACCGTCGTCGGGGCGGCAGGCCCCGAGGCTGGGGTCTGGGTGATCGCCGAAACGACCGACCTGCCGACCAAGTTCGCGCGCATCGTCGTCACCGACGATTCCGGCCGCTACCTCGTACCCGATCTGCCGACAGCAAGTTACAGCGTTTGGGTGCGCGGCTATGGTCTGGTGGATTCGGCCAAGCTCACCGCAAAGCCGGGCCAGCTTCTTAATCACACCGCGGTCCCGGCGCCGAACGAAGCGGCGGCGGCGCATTATTATCCGGCGATCTACTGGTATGCGATGATGAAAATTCCGCCCACCAGCGAGTTCGGCGGCAAAAGCGACATTCCTGAAAAGCTGACGCAGACCGACTGGCTGAGGCAGATGAAGAACATCGGCTGCATCGG
>DATHHQ010000576.1:0-27486 GCA_035490095.1 Bradyrhizobium sp. | reverse complement strand
AATCCCTCAGCCGTCCGCCGACGTCTTGTTAAATAAGTTCCAGGCTTGGGCGGCCGAGGCAGATGCACGGCCGCAGGTACGGCCCGCACAGCCTGTACAAGAGGAAGATGCACGGCCGCAGGTCCAGCGCGTAGAGCCTGTGCAGGATGCCCAAGCGCAGGTCGTACAAGATGCCCAGGTCGTACAAAATGCCCGGGCACAGGTCCGGCACGTGCAAAAGCAGCGACGGGTCCGGCACGCGCAAAATGCCCGAGTGAGAAATGCCCGAGCACAAATCCGGCGCGCGCAAAATGCACGAGCAGAGGCACGGCCCGAGCAAAATGCCCAGGCACAGGATCGGCCCGTACAGGATGCCCAGCCACCCCAGCCACCGGGGTTCCTGCAAAGCCTCGGCCTCAGCAGATGACGCTGTAGCTTGCCCACCCCTCGCGGCATCAGCGCACATCGCTTTAAAGCAATCGGCCTCCGGCGCGATCCTTTAAGGTTCCGATCATTCCGGCCGCAGCCGTCGTCGTTGGCGTGAGCGATCAGCAACTTCAATTGACGCGATGCACTCTGCTTCCGTGCTCGCGCAACACCGACCTCGATGTCACTGCAGGTCCGGATTCGTGGCACATAGTGCCTCGCCGAATCGTGCCTGCATTGAGCCGATGGCAGCTTGGCCGAACTTCAGTTTGTCGACCTCCACGATGGACGGATCGGCGAGCGCCTTTTCATCTCCGCTCGACTGCACGGCTTGATTTTGATCGCCCACCCTTGCGAAGGCTCGCTCAAAAGCCACCGCACCGAGTTTGCGTTCGCAATCGATGACCCACACCGCGTCACGTGCATCGATATGCCGGCCATCAGGTAGCTGCGCGCCGCCGAATTCATAGAGGCGCACCGACGCCGCCCGGTACTTGCCGATTGTTCTGACGCTCCCGCTTGCGAAATAGAGCCCACGCTGCGGGCTTTCGAGAAAATGCTTCCATCCGCTCTTTGCCGGCAAGCCTTGCACGCCCAGCAACTCCCCGTCGCACAGGGCCGTGACGAATCGTTGATACATGCCCTGGGGGGATGGTTTCAGGTCGCTGGTTTTGAACCCTGCAATCGCGGTTGGTGGCGTCCCATCCTTCGCGACCTCGGTAATCCGCGTCGCAGCCAGTTGGCGCAATCGACAATCCACGATCAGTGCAAGGTCGATGGGGCCGTGCGCGTCGCTTTCGGGAGGAGTTTCCTTCACCGTGACGCTCGTCAGATCGCGCCCTTGTGCGCTGAATCCAACCACCGTCGCAGGATAGAACTCCAGTACCGATCTGCCCGCGCCATCAAGGGCGAAGGGGGACAGCGATGCCGCACTTGCCGGCACGCCATGTGCCGCGAGCGCGAACATGAGGACAATCAGCCGCTTTATCATGCAAGCCCACCGAGGAAAAACGCACCCCATTCGGTGCCTTTGAGCCATTTGGCTTCACTCACTGTCTGGTTCCGCATTTCAGAACGATCGGGTCCGACTTATGCGGCGACGCGCTAGGAGCTTGCCTTTCGCCTAACTCATAAGTGCAGCGAGGCCTTTTTTGGGCGCGTCTATGGCGACTCGATCACCGCCGACGCAAGGGGCGACCGATTGCCGGGCTATCCGACCAACGCCGCCAATCGGGTATCGATTTGGGTGCGCAGCAAGCCGAAATCAACCGGCTTGGTCAGAACGCCGGCCGCCCCGCGCGACAGAGCGTTCGCTTCGGTGTTGGAATCGGCGTAGGCGGTGATCATGATGACCGGCACATCGGGCCGCATCGCCTTGATCCTGGGCAGCATTTCGAGGCCCGTCATTCCCGGCATGTTGATATCCGACAGGATCAGGATCAACTCCGCTTCAACGTCCTCGATCCGCCGCAGCGCGTCCGAAGCGGAAGCCGAGAAATCCAGAATAAACCGCCCCGCCCGCAGCTCACGGCGGAACTGCTGACGAAAAAGAGCTTCGACATCAGCCTCGTCGTCGACAACGAGTATCAGCACGCTCATTGTTGGGCTCCGGATGTTCATTCCATGGTGTGACGCGGCAAGGTGACGATGAATTCGGTGAATTCATTACCCGCTGTCGCGAAGCCGAATTTCAATTTTGCTTTTCAGGCTTTTTGAACATGGCCCTGAGCGTCGGCTCAGGGCCACGTTCGGCCGCGTCGATCCGCCTTTTTGCCGCGGCGCGTTATTTCTCGAATGTCAGATTCCATCTTCGGGTTGTGCACCAGGACCCGCAAGCCGGCTGGCAGCAAAAGCATAAGCCCGCCGACGGACCGCAAACGTGAACGGCCTCACATTTCGCCGAATTTCGGATCCAGGCTTCGTGCCCACGACCGGAAGTCCGGCCGATTCACTCGATGACTTCGTCGGCCGTGGCCACCAGCGCAGGCGGAACGGTGAGGCCGAGGGCTTTGGCGGCCCGGGCCATGACGGGTGGAGAGCTTGCGCCGGCATAAGGAAGCCGTCGCCTCACTCGCCAGTCGCAGAGATTTGCTGTGGGGAGGGCTGAGATTGGAATGGACTTTTCGGCCGTTCGATTTCAGATTTGACGCATGGGACAGTCCAACCAGCCTAGGCTGTGTCCGCAGTGCGGCTCGCCGATGGTGCTTGCCCTCCCGTCCGGGGGTGAGGGTCCGCGCAAGCTGCAGTGCTTCGAATGCGCCCGCCCCGATCCCCTCAAATCCGATGCGATTCAATGGTTTAAGGGTGAGCTGCAGCCCCCGAAATAACAGCGTCTTGAGCGGGATGACCCAGATCGGGCGCTTGCGGAATCGTTAAGTTCACAAGTGGACATACCGGCTCGTCATTTTGGCGTATGTCGCGCTCGCTCACGGGCGGACGCATGTCATGGAATACAAAGGAGTAGAATACTCCGTCGTTCAATTGACCGAAGACCGGGTTTGGCGATGGGAGGTGAGGTTTGGCAATGGCAAGCACAAATCCGGTGTGACTCCGGTCGGTCGGGCGGTAGCCATCAAACAGGCCAGATATGAGATTGATCGCGCCCTCAAGGACGGGGAGTAAAGGTCGCCTCGGTTGGCGGCCGTTTTCGTAAGCTGCCGACCTCTTAAGTACGGTGCCGGACAGACACCGCTATGGATCTATGAGTGAGATTGGGGTTCCACCAAACACCGATGGTGGAAGGGCGCGGGGATGGCAGAGTACCGAGCATATACCATAGGGCGCGACGGGCATTTTATACGAGCGAAGGCGCTGACTTGCGCCGATGATGCCGAGGCGATCGCCAAGGCAAAGCCGCTTGTCGATGGTCACGATATTGAACTGTGGAGCGGCGAACGGCTCGTCACGAGGCTGGAAGCCAACACCAAGTAATCACGCGCGGTGAGCCGTTTTGAAGGGGGCTTATCGCTGGCCGTACGCTGGAATGACGCTGGCGGCGGAGCCGCTCCCGCGCTCCATTGCCGCTTGGCCCCCAAGCCCGCCTTCTGATATCGAAGACCCCCGAAGACGAGACTGGATTGCCGATGAACCAATTTGCCGGGATCAACCTTTCGCGAAGAAAATGGCTCGCCCCTGTCGTCGCCGGGCTGTTCTGCCTGGCGTCGCTGCCATGCTTGGCCGCCGAGGAGCCCGATGTGCCCAAGGATGGCCCGAAGGGCGCCGCGGTCACCGTGCTCAAAGCCGCAAAGTCGTGCTTCTCCAATATCGTCGAGGTTTCCGGCATCCTGATTCCGAAAGAGGAAACCTCGGTGCGGCCGGAGCGGCCGGGGCTGAAGGTCGCGGAAATCCTGGCCGATGCCGGCGACACCGTGACCGCCGGCCAGACGCTGGCCCGGCTCACCCTGCCCGAAGGCGGAACCCAGCAGGTGCAGGCGCCGGTAGCCGGGCTGATCTCCGCCTCCACGGCGGTCGTCGGCGCGCAGGCCTCTGGCAAGGGCGAAGCGCTGTTTTCGATCATCGCGCGCAGCGAATTCGATCTGGTTGGTTTGGTGCCGGTGCGGGACATTTCAAAACTCGCGGTTAACCAGACCGCGCGGATCAAGATCATCGGCGCCGGCGAGGTCGACGGCAAGGTGCGCCGGGTGGCCACCACGATCGAGCCCAACAGCCAGCTCGGCCAGGTGTTCGTCTCGGTGACCACCAACCGGCGCCTGTTGGTGAATTCATCCGCGCGGGCGCTGATCAAGACCGGGCAAAGCTGCGGCGTGTCGGTGCCGCTCACCGCCATTCTCTACGGCAGCGCCGGCACCGTGGTTCAGGTGGTGCGGCGGCAGCGGGTCGAGACCCGGCGGGTCGAGGTCGGATTGATGTCTGGCGGCCAGGTCGAAGTCCGCGAGGGCCTGCAGGAAGGCGACATCGTGGTCGCCCGCGCCGGCGCACTATTGCGCGAAGGCGATCCAGTGCGGCCGGTGACCGCGAGTGCCGAGGGAAAGTAGGGGGTTCTTGTCATTCCCCGATGTGCAATTGCACATCGTGGATGCGCCACTTGGCGCAGGCCCGGAATCCATACTCCCCGACCGTGGTTATGGATTCCGGGCTCGCGCTAACGCGCGCCCCGGAATGACAGCGCCTAATGAACGAGACTCTAACCGCCGGCCTTTTCGGCGGTTTCCTTGGCGCCGAAGCTGACGTCTTCGGAGAGCGACGACGACACCGTGGGGACCTGTTCGCCTTCGGAGGCGCGGGAGATCGCGGCGCGGGTCTTGTTGAAGACGGTCTCGATGCCGGCGGTTGGCGCATTGAGGTTGTTGAGCAGCTCGGTCATCAACACGCTGTACTGGCCGGCGGAATCGTCGGCGACCTTGCCCGGCGTCGCCGAGGTCAGGATCAGCGCGTTGTCGGGCGCGCTGATCGGCGCGAGGCCATGGGAGTATTTGCGGAAGCGGCGCTCGTAAGGGTTACGCCTGGAGGCATCGACCACGACCAGCTTAGTGCGGGCGCCCTGCTCCTTCATCAGGTCGAGCACGGATTCAACGCTAAAGCCATTGCGGCGGATGTCGGATTCCTTCCAGATCACCGCGTCGACCGGCAGCATGTAGCTCTCGCGGCCGAGCTGAGCGCCATAGCCGCCGAAGAACAGCATCACCACGGAATCGCGCCTGATCTTGGATTTCAGCCGATCGATCGCCCGGCTCATGTCGTCCTTGCTGGCGTCCTCCACCACATCGACGTCGAAGCCGTTGCGGCGCAGCGCGCCGGTCAAGGCCCGGGCGTCGTTGATCGGCTGGGCCAGCGGTGCCGCGGCGTCGGGATAGTTGCCGTTGCCGATCACCAGGGCGAGCCGCGACGCCCCCTTCAGGGCGCCGGCCTGCTCAGCTTCAATGGCCTTGGCCGCATCCAGCGCGCGCTTGTTCAGCGCGGCATGGGCGCCGATCGCCAGCGACAGCACGCATACGAAAGCGGCGGCCAGGGTGACCGAGCGGCGGGAGATGCGAAGCTGACCTACATTCATCGCGTTCGTTCCTGCTCATTGTCCCGGCTTGCTCAATCGTCCAAGCCGGACCGTTGTCAAAGGCGCGCGGAGTTTGTCGCGCCAAAGCCATCGGGGGTTTGAGGGGGTGGCTGATCGTGTGCCGCCGAATTACGCTCAATTTGCGGCACCACTACTTCAATTTGTGGCAGCGCAGCAAACAAACCGTTAACCGGCAACGGCTTTGTCGGCAATGCTCGCACCCACTTTCCCGCCATCGGAACTCCTCACTTGTGGCATCCGGGCAACGCCGCATGGAACTCGACGTCTGTAATCTATCTCACACCGGTATTTCCTTACTAATGGTATCAATTTCAAAGACTTGCGGGTGCCCGACGGGGGCCGCAGCCATGGGTGGTGGATTTGGCGGGCCCGGCGGGACGTGAGACAACGGATTAAACAGAAAGAAACTGTAATGAATCTTCATCGCATCGCCGGAGCCGCCTACCGTGCCGTGACGGCCCGCAAGGACGGCCCATCGCTCTACGACGTCTGCGACCCCCTGCTTCTGAACCACGCCGGCGGCGACCCGCACCTCGCCAAGTTCTACCGGACCGCGCTCGCCAATCCGGCGCTGCGGCCCCTGCTGCGCCGGACCGGGCTTGCCGAACTGCGCGACGAGGCGCGTCTGCAGCGCTTGCGCGAGGCGCTGATCCGGGCGCGCGACGACGCGGAGCCGGACTGGGCCGCGGTCGGCCAGCCGGTCGCGGACCTGCTGGACACCATCGATCTGCAGCACCCCCGGCCCAAGCCGGCGCCGGCACCGGCGCGCGCGCCTGACCTTGGCGAGATCGAAAGCGTCATCCGCACCTCTGCGACGCATCTGTTACGGTCGTTCGGCAAGAACGGCTTCATCCCGACCTATGCCGCCTTCAACCTGATCGGCGACCCCGATATCGGCGGCCGCGAACTATTGATGGCGCTGACCGGGCTGAATGCGCGCGGCTACAAGAATTCGACGCTGCTGTTCAACCTGGCACGGATCTTCATCGCCCGTTCGCCGGCGGCGGCGCTGATCAACCCCTCCTGGGCCGGCATCGCCGAGCCGATGTGGCAGCCGATGCAGATCCGCCATCGCTCCGCCTATTACGACGCGTTCTTCACCGAGGCGCTGTTGAGCTTCGTCGAGACCGGCCTCGCCTCGCCCGACCAGACCACGGCGTCGCGCCGCGCCATCGCCGAGATGGTCGATTTCTGCCTCACCACCAGCCGCGAGGACGTGCTGGCGCAGGACGGCGAGGCGGTCAGCGTCGTCACCGCGCTGGCGCCGCTGCCGCATCCGCGCTTTTCGCGGTTCTTCGCCCAGATCAAGCAGGACCTCGGCTTCGGGATCTACGTGCCGGATTGCGACACCACCGCCTGCTCGTTCTCGGCGGCAACGCAGGCCGGCTCCGATAACCCGATCCTGGCCCAGCCGCTGCTCGACTTCTACGCCGGCTTGCAGGTCGGCCCCGGCGATAACGCGCCGCGGGTGACGGTGCCGCTCAACGACAACATCGATTACGAAGGCGGCGTCGTCACCTGGATCGACAACCTCGCCGGCGAACGGCCGTTCGGCAACGACCTCGATCCGACGCTCAACCTCGACATCCTCGAAGTCAGCTTCCGCAACCTGAGCCGTTGGAAAGTGCTCGAGACCCCGCAGCGGCTCGACACCGTGCATCGCATCCTCGGCTTTCAGAAACGACTCGCCGGCAGCGGCGCGTTTACCGATCCGCGGTCGCACATCTATTATCTGCCGGAGCTTTACTGTGCCTATTTCGGCCGCTGCTACGCCGCCTTCATGGCGTTGCCGGCGGCGGCCCGGCAGGCGATCGACCCCGACGGCGCGTTCGAATTCATCCGCGCCAGGGTGCTCGCTTACGTGCAGGACGAATTGACCGCGGGCGAGATGAACGCCTTCGACGCGGCGCTGGCGCTGATCGCGCTCGGCCATCTCGGCGCGGATCCCAAGACCTTCACCCCGGCCCTGCACTGCATCGTCAGCTCGCTCGGCGAAGGCGGCAGGCATGGACCGTTCAAAGGCTATGAGTGGAACAAGATGAAGACCCCGACGCGCATCCTGGTCGGCGGCCCCGAGGTCACCTCGGCCTTCGTGCTGATGGGCCTCGCGCTGGCGCGCCGGGCCATGATGCAGGAGACGCGCTAGTTAAGGTTTCGCGCTGCTCCAACGTTGGCTGTCATATCCCGCGAAGGCGGGTACCCAGTACGCCGCAGCGCTGCGATCTATCACCGGCGCCCTGGAATACTGGATCACCCGCTTTCGCGGGTGACGACGGCTGTAGGCGTTGCTTCTCGCGTTAAGTTGAAAGCGGGCGGCCTGCCGCGCGCTGGTGCGCGGATCGAATCCGCACCACAATCCGGCGATATTTGTCACGATTCACCCTTGGATATGGCCCCCGCATGCGCATGAAATTCCTGTCGGCGATTGCGGTCATGCTGCTGCCGGCGTTTGCGCAAGCTGCCGACATCACCGGCGTTCCCAAAATCCGCGAGGGCGACCATATCCTGATCGGCAACACCCGCATCCGGCTCGGCGGCATCGATGCGCCCTCGGTCGATCAGCTCTGCCTCAACACCAACGGCGAGCGCTGGACCTGCGGCGTCGCCGCGCGCGACGAACTGATCAAGCACGCCGACAACAAGACCTGGATCTGTCGCAGCCGTCAGGTCGTCGACCGTCGCGGCCGCCTGGTGGCGAGATGCGAAGTCGACGGCGAGGACATTCAGAAATGGCTGGTGCAGAACGGATGGGCGCTGTCCGCCGTGCGTTTTTCCCGTGACTATGACGCCGACGAACAAGCCGCGCGCGACGCCAAGGCCGGCCTGTGGCAGGGCGCCTTCATCGCGCCGTGGGACTGGCGTTTCCGCAACAAGAAGACCGCGATTCTCGGGTCCATCAAACCGCCCGAGAACGCCAACGCGATCCTGCTGGCGTCGGCGTCGGGATCGGTAGCGCCCTCGCCCGACTGCACCATCAAGGGCAACGTCAACCGGTCCGGCGAATGCATCTATCATCAGCCCACCAGCCGCTGGTATGCAAAGATCAAGATGCAAATCAGCAAGGGTACCCGCTGGTTCTGTTCGGTCGACGAGGCCGAGGCCGCGGGCTGCCGCGAAACCAAACGATAGCAGCAGCCTTGCCATGTGCTAACCTCGCCTATCGGGTTTACGAGGGCGCGGCGCGGTGGCGGACATGCCGGATGACTCGCAAGACGGCCTCCCAAATGAGGCGCCATCTTCAGCGCCGAGGCGCCGCCGATTCACGCGCGTTGTGCTGCTCTCACTGTTCGCTGTCATCGCCTACGGTCTCGTGGCCTATGTTGTATTGCCGACGTTCTGGACCCATTACGAGCACCAGAAAGGCCTCGCCACATTGCCGATGGTGACGCGGACCGCGCAGGGCATTCCCGGCGATCCGATCAATGTCGGCCTGGTCGGCGACAACAGGGACGTTCTCTGCGCCATGCAGGCCGCCGGCTGGTATCCCGCCGATCCCGTGACGCTTCGATCATCGATCGAGATCGCCGGTAGCGTGCTGCTGGACCGTCCCTATCGCGACGCGCCCGTCAGCAACCTGTATTATCTCGGCCGGCACGAAGATCTGGCATTCGAAAAGCCGGCTGGAGACAGCGCGGATCAACGTCATCATGTGCGCTTCTGGAAGGTGCTGGACCAGGGCGAGGAAAAACGCCCGGTCTGGCTCGGCGACGTGACGTTCGATCGGGGCGTCGGCGTCAGCCGCTATACCGGCGCCATCACGCACCACATCGATGCCGATATCGACCTCGAGCGAAAGCTCCTCGCCGCCGACCTGGCAACCGCCGGAATGGTGGATGCAAAATATCAGGTGACCGGCATTGGACCGACGATGGCCGGGCATAACGGCGAAGGCGATCTCTATTACACCGACGGCGAGGTGTGGATTCTGCGTCTGGTCGAGGCGTGCCGGACGCGAACAGGCCCCGCCGCCATCATTCCCAGTCCACCCGCGACCGAGATCAAGGATCAAATCTGGCGGGGAATCGCCGATGCCTTGCGCAAATAGGATGCCGCAGGCCAGCTTCAATTTATTATCATGATGTTCTGGCTTGAAAATCCTGTCATTCCCCTGCATCCCTTCCCCCCAGCATAGCCAAAGGAACAAGAACAATGACCGTTCGCGCGGGCCGGGAATTTCTGGCAATCCCCGGACCCACCACAATGCCCGACGAAGTGCTGCGGGCGATGCATCGCCCGGCGCTGGACATCTATTCCGATCAGATGATTGGCATGACCGACAGCCTGCTGCGCGATCTCAGCCGGTTGTTTGCCACCAAGGGCCACGCTTATATCTATATCGCCAACGGCCATGGCGCCTGGGAAGCGGCGCTCAGCAACGTGCTGTCGCGTGGCGACAAGGTGCTGGTGCTGGAAAGCGGCCGCTTCGCCATCGGCTGGGGCAGCGCCGCAGCCGGCATGGGCGCCGAGGTCGAAGTGCTGAAGGGCGACTGGCGCCGCGCGATACGCCCGGCCGAAGTCGAAGCCCGGCTGCGGCTGGACAAGGATCACACCATCAAGGCGATCCTCGCGGTGCAGGTCGACACCGCGTCGGGCGTCATCAACGACATCGAAGCCATCGGCAAGGCCATCAAGGCCGCGGGTCACCCGGCGCTGTTCATGGTCGATGCGGTGGCGTCACTCGGCTGCATGCCGTTCGAGATGGATGCCTGGGGCATCGATGTCGCCATGTCCGGATCGCAGAAGGGCCTGATGGCGCCGCCGGGCCTGGGCTTCGTCGCCGCCAACGACCGCGCCCGCGAGGTGCACAAGACCGCGGGATTGCGGACGCCGTATTGGGACTGGACCGAACGCGAAGGCGAGGAGCACTACCGGAAATATGCCGGCACCGCACCAGTGCATCTGTTGTTCGCGCAGCGCCAGGCGATCGACATGCTGCTCGAGGAGCAGCTTCCGAACGTGTTCCTGCGCCATCGGCTGCTGGCCGAAGCGGTTCGCCGCGCGGTCGCGGTCTGGGCCGAAGGCCAGGTGCTCGGCTTCAACATCGCGGAGCCGGCCGAGCGCTCCGACACCGTCACGACCGTCGTGATGTCCAACGGCCACGACCCGCTGGCGCTGCAACGCTATTGCAAGGAGAAATGCGGCGTGGTGCTCGGGGTCGGGATCGGCGAACTCAGCGGCCAGGCATTCCGGATCGCCCATATGGGACACGTCAACGCCCCGATGATTCTGGGCACCCTGGGTGTCATCGAAGTCGGCCTCAAGGCGCTCGAGATCCCGCACGGCAACGGCGGCGTTGAGGCCGCGATCGAATGGCTCGGCGAAAGTGTAAGTGCGTGATTTGTGGATTTGGAATCGCCGCGTTCCCGCATGCTCGGCGCCACCTCTCCCCTTGTGGGAGAGGTCGGATCGCATCGCAGATGCGATCCGGGTGAGGGGTTACGACCTAACGATAGACCGTAACCCCTCACCCCAACCCTCTCCCACAAGGGGAGAGGGAGCGCGCTGTCCTTGCCGAGATATCCAACGGATATTTCAATCCAAGTAGATCAGACTTTAAAGGCGTGAAGCCTTTCCGGCGCCCCTTCATTCGTGCTTATATTGATCCAACGATAAATTAAGAGGCCGACGACGGCGCGTTATGGGGAGGAACTTGATTGGCGTCCGTTGAATTGCGTGGCCTCACCAAGCGGTTTGGATCGCTTGCGGTGGTCGATGATGTGTCGCTGCGGATCGACCATGGGCAGCTGGTCTGCCTGTTAGGCCCCTCGGGCTGCGGCAAGACCACGACGCTGCGGCTGATCGCCGGGTTCCTCGAACCCTCGGAGGGCGAGATCCATGTCGGCGATCGCCTGGTGTCATCGAAGCTACGCACCTTGCCGCCCGAGCAGCGCAAGATGTCGATGATCTTCCAGAGCTACGCGCTGTGGCCGCACATGACGGTCACCGAAAATATCGTCTACGGGCTGCGCTTGCGGAAGATCGACCGAGCGACCATCGCCAAAAAGCTCGACGTGATCCTCAAGGCCACCAAGCTCGAAATCCTCGCGCAGCGTTATCCCGGCGAATTGTCCGGCGGACAGCAGCAGCGCGTGGCGCTGGCGCGGGCGCTGATCGTCGAGCCGGAAACCCTGCTGCTCGACGAACCCTTGTCCAACCTCGACGCCAATCTGCGCGAAGAGATGCGCTTTGAAATCCGCAGACTGCATGACGAATACCGCTACACCACGGTTTACGTCACCCACGACCAGTCCGAGGCGATGACCACCGCCGACCTGATCGCGGTCATGAATGCCGGCAAGATCGACCAGCTCGGCACGCCCGAGGATATCTACGACCGGCCGCAATCGGAATTCGTCGCGCGCTTCATCGGCGCCAGCAATGTGATCAAGGGCACCGCCCGCGACGAAAATCATGTCGAATTTGCCGGCGCGACCTTGCAGGTGGTGGGCGCGAAACTTAGCCGCGGCAAAGGTGCCGCGGTCGCGATACGCCAGCACGACATCCAGCTTTCGACGCAGGCGCCGCAAATCCCGCAGAATGCGGTCAGGGCCACCGTGACGCGCCAGGTGTTTCTCGGGGCAAGCCGCGACTACATGGTCGAAACCTCGGATGGCACGACACTGCGCGTCGTCACCGCCACCGAAAATGCGGTGCCGCGGGGAACCGAGGTCTGGCTCACCTTGCCGCCGGAACGCTGCCGGGCGCTCGACCGATGACAAGAAGCGAACAGGAGGACGCGATGCCAAAGCGAAAACTTTCCAGACGCGACATGCTGCAGGGCGCGTTGAAAGCCTCGACCGCGCTGGCGCTCGGAACCGTGTTCGCCTCATCGGTTCGCGCCGCGGCGCCGCCGGCCGAAGCGATCACGCCGCCATTGATCGAGGCGGCCAGGAAGGAAGGCAAGGTGGTCTGGTACACCGCGATCGATCTGTCGGTCGCGGAAAAAATCGCAGGCGCCTTCAAGGAGAAATTCGGCATCGAGGTGCGGGTGGAACGCACCGGCGCCGAGCGGGTGTTTCAGCGCATCGGCCAGGAATATGCCAGCAACGTCCACGCCGTCGATGTCGCCAACTCGTCGGACGCCTCCCATCTGCTGACGTGGAAAAGACAGGGCATGCTGCTGCCCTACGTGCCCGAAGACGTCGCGAAACACTACAAGCCCGAGCACCGGGACGCCGATGGCACCTATGCCGGCTTCCGCGCCACGCTGAGCCCGATGGCCTACAACACAAAACTCGTAAAGGCGGAAGACGCGCCCGCGAGTTTCAAGGATCTGCTCGATCCCAAATGGAAGGGCAAGATCGTCAAGGCCCATCCCGGCTACAGCGGCACCATCCTGACCGCGACGTTCGAGATGGTCCGCGACATCGGCTGGGAGTTTTACGAACAACTCGCCAAACAGAACATCATGCAGGTGCAATCGGCGACCGATCCACCGAAGAAGCTGGCGCTCGGCGAGCGCAGCGTAATGGCCGATGGCACCGAATACAATATCTTCCTGCTCAGGGAAGCCGGGCAACCGGTCGAGGCGATCTATCCGACCGAGGGTACGCCTTTCGTGGTCGGGCCGAACGGCATCTTCAAGGCGGCGCCGAATCCCAATGCGGCAAAGCTGTTCCAGAATTACTGCTTCACGCCGGAAGCGCAGCAGATCGTGATCGACGCCGGCGGCCTGCGTTCGCTGCATGGGCAGGTCAAGGAGCATCCGGGCCGCAAGCCGCTCGCCGACATCAAGCTGATGAAGGAAGACGCCGAAGGCGCGGAGCAGCAGAGCGAAGAGATCAAGGCGCGTTATCAGAAGATTTTTCGAGTCTGACGCAGGAAGGCTGAACCAATGCGAAGGCGATTTTCCCGGCGTGACCTCATCAAGGGTTCGGCCGCGCTCGGGCTCACCGCGTTCGCCGCGCCCGTAAAGGCGGCAGCGCCGGACCCGGTGGCGATCACATCGGCACTGGTCGAAGCCGCGCGCAAGGAGGCAAAGGTGATCCTGTATTCGTCCATGGATCTTCCGGTGGGCGAAAAGCTGGGCAAATCTTTCGAGGCACAATATCCGGGCATTTCCGTGCAGATTGAGCGTTCCGGTTCGGAGCGATTGTTTCAGCGGGTCGATCAGGAGTTTTCCTCAGGCATCCGCGCGGTGGACGTGATCAACAGCTCCGATGCTTCGCACTTCATTACGTGGAAGAAGAACGGCTGGCTGGCGCCGTTCGTGACCGAAGACGTCGCGCAGCATTTTCTGCCCGAATATCGCGATCCCGACGGCATGTTCGCCACCACGCGGATCTGGCTGTCGTCGATCGCCTACAACACCAGCCTGGTGAAGCCGGAAGACGCGCCGAAAAGTTTTGCGGATCTGCTCGACCCGAAATGGGCCGGCAAAATGGTCAAGGGCCATCCAGCCTATAGCGGCACCATCATGACCGCGACCTATCAGCTGATCCGCGAGCTCGGCTGGGACTATCTGGAAAAGCTGTCGAAACAGCGCGTCATGCAGGTGCAGTCATCGACCGATCCACCGAAGAAGCTTTCGCTCGGCGAGCGCGCTGTCATGGCCGACGGCAACGAATACGGCATCGTGTTGCTGAAGGAAGCCGGCCAGCCGGTCGAGCCGGTGTATCCGACCGAAGGCACGCCGACGATCTCGGGTCCGACCGGAATATTCGCAACCGCGCCGCATCCCAACGCCGCACGGCTGTTTCAGGCGTGGCTGCATACGCGCGAGACCCAGCAATTCTTCATCGACTTCACCGCGCAATATTCGGTTCACGCGCAGGTGCAATCGAAGCCGGGACGCCGGCGGATTTCCGATATCAAGCTGATGAAGGAAGATGCCGCCGGGGTCGAGAGAATGACCGAAGAGATCAAGACGCGCTACGCGCGGCTGTTTCGGGTGTGACGATATCCTCATGGTGAGGAGGCGCGCTTGCGCCGTCTCGAACCATGAGATCACAATGCGCTCTCATCCTTCGAGACGCCGCGCAAGAGCGCGGCTCCTCAGGATGAGGGGGAAATTTGAGTTACAGGCAACATGACCATCACCACCATTGCCGAAACAAAACCCAAGATCGACTGGACCAAGCCGGTGCTGGCGCTGTTTGCGATGTGCCTGGTCCTGCTGATCGTGCTGCCGCTGTCGTGGCTCGCGGTCTACAGCGTCACCGACAAGGCCAATCACCTGACGTTGCAGAATTTCGTCACGCTGTTCACCGATCCCGATTTCCTCGATCCGTTGCTGACCACGGCGATTATCGCCGTAACCTCCGCCGCGATCTGCTGCTTCGTCGCCGCACCGATGGGATGGCTGGTGTCGCGCACCGATATGCCGGGGCGGCAGTTCATCCGCGCGCTGGTCACGGCCTCGTTCGTGACGCCGCCGTTTCTCGGCGCGGTGGCCTGGGAACTGCTGGCGGCGCCTAACAGCGGATTGCTCAACCAGCTTTATCGTCTGCTGACGGGGGCCGAGGCCGACGCGCATCTGTTCAACATCTATTCGCTGACCGGAATCATCTTTGTCATCTCGTGCTACACGTTTCCCTTCGTGTTCGTCCTCGTCGCCAATGCGCTGGATAACATGCCCGGCGAACTGGAAGATGCATCCGCCATTCTCGGCGGCAGGGCATGGACCACGGCGCGGCGCGTCACCATCCCGCTGGCGCTGCCTGCCCTCGTCGCCGGCGCCTTGATCGCCTTCCTGCAGGCGATGACGCTGTTCGGCTCGCCCGCGATCCTGGCGCTGCCGGCAGGCTTCCACACCATGACCACCAAGATCTGGAGCCTGTTCCAGTATCCGCCGAAACTCGAGCTTGCCGCCGCCGCCGCAGTGCCGCTGCTGCTCTTGACCATCCTGTTGCTGCAGGCCCAGAAGTTCATCCTGGGCCGCCGCGGCTATTCGGTGGTCGGCGGCAAATATGGCGCGCCGCGCCGCGTCGAGATGAAGAAATGGCGCTGGGCGGCGCTGGCGTTTTGTCTGGTGGTGCTGCTCAATCCGGTGTTCCTGCCGTATTTCGCGCTGTTGAACGCCGCGTTCTCGCCGAACGCGACCACGCTGGTAACGCCATCGACGCTGACGCTGCACAACATCGTCTTCGTGTTCACCGAGCTGTCGTCGACCCAGCTCGCGCTCAAGAACACGGTGATTCTCGGCACCGCGACCGCGACCATCGGTACTATTCTTGCGCTGGTCATCGCCTATGTCACGACCCGCCGCGTGATCGCAGGCCATCGCCTGCTCGGCTTTCTCGCCACCGCGCCGGTCGCGGTTCCCGGCATCGTGCTCGGCGTCGGCTTGTTCCTCAGCTACACGCGGCCGCCGTTCGTGCTGTATGGCACGCTGTGGATCCTGCTGATCGCGTTTCTCACCATCAACCTGCCGTCGGCCTATCAGCAATTGCAGGCGGCCTTCGCCACCATCCATCCCGAACTCGAAGATGCCAGCCGGATTCTCGGCGCGACGCGGCTGCAGTCGCTGCGCCAGATCACCGCGCCGCTGCTGCGCACCGGCGTAATCGCGACCTGGTGTTTCATCTTCATCGGCGTGATGCGCGAACTTTCCGCGGCGATCGTGCTGTTCACGTCGCAGACCAAGGTGCTCAGTGTGCTGATCTACGATCTCAACGAAAGCGGCGATCTCGCCGCTATTTCCGTGCTGGGTATCGCGATGCTGGTGATCACCTTCGCAGTGGTGCTGGCCGTCAACCAGATCCCGGTGTTCGGCGCCAACGCCGGCGCCAGGCTGCGCAACGGTTAAGAAGCTCGTAGGGTGGGCAAAGCGAAGCGTGCCCACCCTCCTTGATACAAACGGCAGGAATGGTGGGCACGGCGCGAAGAGCGCCTTTGCCCACCCTACGGCCGCTCGACCCGGTACGCCTCGACCTGCGCCTTCAGCCGTTCGAGCGACGCGGTCGGCGAGGCGCGGCTGACGACATGATGGCCGGCCGCCAGCCAGGAAAGAACCTTCAGATCGATATCAGGCGAATGATGAATCACGTCGCCATAATTATTCAGATCGTGGGTTATTTCCTTTATCCCGCGAAAGTCGTGCAGCCTGACATTCGAAAACTGCGTCAATCGTGGGCCGGCATAGGCGGAGAAATCGTACGCGGTCTTCAGGGTCGCGGGCGACGCGTCCCGCATGGCG
The DNA here is from genome assembly GCA_035490095.1 of Bradyrhizobium sp. GTDB lineage: Bacteria > Pseudomonadota > Alphaproteobacteria > Rhizobiales > Xanthobacteraceae > Bradyrhizobium. Next base: position 10,912 of record DATHHQ010000576.1, on the reverse strand, counting down.
ACGAATTGCAGGATTGAATAGGGCGGAAAGTAGATATCGAATGTCACGTCCGGATTTTGCGCGATCAGATCGATCGCGTCGCGTTCGAAGGCGCGGACCATCGCCTCGTAGACGTATCCCTCCGCCAGAAAGCGGCTGCGCACGGGGTCGGTGATGCGCGCGAACGCGGCAAGCGCTTTGTTGGCGTTGTAGGCCTTGGACACATCGAAATCGGATCGGAGGGCGTTGATGTCATCGACATCCGAAATCTGGAATTTGAACAGAACGTCGGAGGTCAACCGCGCGACGACCGCCTCAAGCGGCGGAATCGACCGCGTCAACAGCCACAGCGACTCGCGCGCCATCGCGCCGCTGAAAAGATAACCGGCTATTCCCTTGGCATTTCTTCGATAGAGATCGGCCGGAAGATAGATGTCCTGGTCGATCTCGGGCGCATCGCGGAAGATCCAGTCGTCCATTTGCCAGATCACCCGTCCGGGGCGGCGCTCGAGTGCGGTGGCAAGCACAAAACTCTGCTCGTGGGAATTCGAACCGGTCATCGCCAGCTTCACCGACCGCACGCCGAGCGACCGGTCGATATCGCTTTGCCGAAAGTGAATCGCGAGCGATGTTCCCATGAAGACCGCGTCGAACTCCTGGGACTGGATCAGCCCGGCGTTCTGCATGCGATTATCCTGCGAATACATCGCGGCAAAAACACGCGCCGGCCGAAACAGCTGCAGGGGATCGACGATGTAATTAAGCGCGACAGCGGAAAGAATGATGAGACCGCTCAAGCACACCAGCCGAGGCAGGTACTTTCCGGGAGTGCTCATCAGAACCTGAAATAGATGAATTCGCTGTGCTGCTGGATTCCAAGAATCCCGAAAGCCAGCACGGCTGCGGTCGCATAGAGGAACGCCGGACGTCTTGGCCAGGTGCTGAATGCCTCGCCGACCGTTCTGTTCCTGTGATCGTAGCCCATGATCGCTTGCGTGTTCGGCGCAAACCAGGCGATCCCGGCATAGAGCATAATGAACGCGCTATAGGCCATTTCGTCGCGGCCGAAGGTGATCTGCGTGGGATCGGCCATCTTCGACAGCACGTATATCGCCGTCGACATGTTGTCGGCGCGAAAGAACACCCATGCGACGACGACAGACAGGAACGTCAACATCAACGCGGCCAACTTCGCCAATGGCGCGAAGCGCGGCGCGACCGCGGGACCATAATTGCTCCAGGCGTGGTTGATGCAAAGATATGCGCCATGCAACGCGCCCCAGGCGACAAAGGTCCAGGCCGCGCCGTGCCAGAGCCCGCCGAGCCCCATCGTCACCATCAGGTTCACATAGCGCCAGATCCGGCCATGCCGGTTGCCGCCCAGCGGGATATAGAGATAGTCGCGCAGGAACTGCGACAGCGTCATGTGCCAGCGCCGCCAGAAATCGATGATGCTTGAGGCCTTGTACGGCGAATCGAAATTGAGCGGCAGGAAGATGCCGAACATCAGGGAAATGCCGATCGCCATGTCCGAATAGCCGGAGAAATCGAAATAGAGCTGGAAAGTATAGGCCAGCGCGCCGATCCAGGCCTGATCGAACGACGGCACATTTGGGCCGAACGCCAGCGAGACCAGCGGCTGGATGCCGTCGGCCAGACAGGTTTTCTTGAACAGACCGATCGCGAAAATGATCAGGCCGCACAGGATCAAATGCGGATTAGGCCGCTTGGCCTCAATGCGCTCGAATTGCGGAATCATATCCCTGTGGTGAAGGATAGGCCCCGCGATCAGATGCGGGAAATATGTAACGAACAGCGCATAATGCGGCAGCGCGTAACGCGCCACATTTCCCCTGTAGGCATCGACCAGGAACGCGATCTGGGTAAAGGTGTAGAATGAAATCCCGACGGGGAGCAGGATGTCGAGCGTAAGGCCGGTCGAAAACACCGCATTGAGGTTGGCGGCAAGAAAGCCGGCATATTTGAAATAGCCGAGCACCAGAAGATCGCCGGCAACGCCTGCCGTCAGGGCTGCCAATCGCGGGGCGCGGCGCAGCCGCGGCGAGATCAAAACCAGGCCGATGAGGTAGTTGAAGGCGATCGATGCCAACAACAGCAGCACGAACTGCCAGTTGCTGACCGCGTAAAAGGCTAGCGACGCCAGCGCCAGCCATATCACGGGCGCCAAATTGCCGAGCCGGCCCATCAGAAAGTAGCCGATCAAGGCGACCGGTAGGAACAGGAAAATGAACTGATAGGAATTGAAGAGCATAAGCCCTTTCACGCTGCCGCCAAAAAAGCCTAACCATACAACGGGGCAGCCAACAAGCCGTGCGCCGGGCTGGCATGATGATGGAACTTCTGGCAATCCGCTGGATCGAACCGATATGGCATAGCGGCGGCAGTATCCGCGGGGACCGAACGAGGACTTAAGTGACAAAACCGACCGACACCCGGAATTCGCTGGCCGCGCCATCGGCGCCGCGCCGTCCGCATTCCTTCACCACCCACGGCATCACCATCGTCGACGACTATGCCTGGCTGAAGGATGCCAACTGGCAGGAGGTGCTGCGCGATCCCAGCATCCTCAACGCGGATATCCGCGAATATCTCGAAGCGGAAAACGACTACACCGAAAGCCTGCTTGGCCACACCGCCGACTTGCAGAAGACGCTGGTTGCGGAAATGCGCGGGCGGATCAAGGAAGACGATTCCAGCGTGCCGGCGCCTGACGGTCCATTCGCCTACTTACGGAAATTCCGCGAGGGCGGCGAGCATGAGATGTTCGGCCGCTCGCCGCGCGACGGCGGCGAGATCGAGATCGTGCTCGACGGCGACAAGCTTGCCGCCGATCACGCCTATTTCAAGTTCGGCGGCAGCCGGCATTCGCCGGATCACCGGCTGGAGGCTTGGAGCGCGGACATCAAGGGCTCGGAGTATTTCTCGATCCGCGTCCGCGACTGGAATACGCGCCAGGACAGCACCGACCTGGTCGAGGAAACCGATGGCGGCGTGGTCTGGAACGCGGACGCGACGGCGTTTTATTATGTGAAGCTCGACGACAACCATCGCCCGATGCAGGTCTGGCGCCATCGCCTCGGCACCCCGCAGGCCGACGATATCCTGATCCACCAGGAAAAGGACACCGGCTGGTTCACCCATCTCCATGAAAGCGCCAGCGGTCGGTTCTGCGTGATCGCCGGCGGCGACCACGAAACCTCGGAACAATGGCTGATTGATCTTGCCAATGAAGAGGCGAAACCGCGGCTGGTGGCGGCGCGCGAAACCGGCGTGCAGTATTCGGTCGCCGACCGCGGCGAGGAATTGTTCATTCTGACCGATGCCGATGGCGCGATCGACTTCAAGATCGTCACCGCGCCGATCGCTTCACCGGAACGCGCCAACTGGCGCGACCTGATCCCGCATCGCCAGGGCATCTACCTGATCGATATCGAACTCTATGCCGGGCACCTGGTGCGGCTGGAGCGCGCCAATGCCCTGCCCTCGATCGTGATCCGCGATCTCAGTAACGGCGACGAGCACGCCATCGCGTTCGACGAGGCGGCCTATTCGCTGGACACCATGGGCGGCTATGAGTTCGACACCACGAATTTGCGCTTCTCCTATTCGTCGATGACGACGCCGTCGGAAGTCTACGATTATGACATGGCGAGCCGCACCCGCATTTTGCGCAAGCGCCAGGAAATCCCGTCCGGCCACAATCCCGCCGACTACGTCACCACCCGCGTCATGGCGACCTCGCATGACGGCGCCGAGGTGCCGGTCTCGATTCTTCACCGCAAGGACCTCGCGCGCGACGGCCGGGCGCCGCTGCTGCTCTATGGCTACGGCTCCTACGGCATGGCGATGCCGGCGTCGTTTTCCGCCAACCGGCTGTCGCTGGTCGACCGCGGCTTTGTCTACGCCATCGCCCACATCCGCGGCGGCGCCGACAAGGGCTGGGGCTGGTATCTCGACGGCAAGCGCGAGAAGAAGACCAACAGCTTTGATGATTTCGCCGCGGCCGGCCGCGCGCTGATCGGGGCCAAATACACCGGACCAAAACGCATCGTCGGCCATGGCGGCAGCGCCGGCGGCATGCTGATGGGCGCTGCCGCCAACCGGGCCGGCGAATTGTTCGCCGGCATCGTCGCCGAAGTGCCGTTCGTCGACGTGCTCAACACCATGCTCGACGACACGCTGCCGCTGACGCCGCCGGAATGGCCGGAATGGGGCAACCCGATCGAAAGCGAAGCCGACTTCAAAACCATTTTGTCGTACTCGCCCTACGATAACGTCACGGTGAAAGACTACCCGGCAATTCTGGCGATGGGCGGCTTGACGGATCCGCGCGTGACCTATTGGGAACCTGCAAAATGGATCGCGCGGCTGCGCGCGACCATGACGGGTGGCGGCCCGGTGCTGCTCCGCACCAATATGGGCGCGGGCCACGGCGGCGCCTCCGGACGCTTCCACCGCCTCGACGAAGTCGCGATCGCCTATGCGTTCGCGCTGTGGGCGGTGGGAATGGCGGAGCGAAGCGGGGTGTGAAGGCTTGCCAGGCATCGGTGGGTTTCAAACTTGCGTCCATCGAGCGTAGACTGGGTGCATGCCGATCGAAACCGCGCGCCTGCTGCTCCGGCCGCCGCGTCTGACAGACGCTTCGCCATTATTTGAATTTCTCGGGGACGCGACGGCAATGCAATACACGACGCCGCAGCCGTCGTTGCGAGACTGCCGACGCTATCTCGCCGCGCATGAGCGTCAACGCCGGCGCGTCGGCTGCGCTCCCTGGATCATCATCGAGAAGGAAACAGGTACGGCGATTGGCTTTGGCGGGCTCTATGAAGATCCATTCGATCCCGGTTGGGGCGTTGAGGTCGGATATTTCTTTGCTCCGGGCGCATGGGGCAACGGCTATGCGACCGAGTTGACGCTTTTCTGTGTTGCCCTGGCAAGGCAACAAGCGCGTTGGCAGGCGCTGCGCGCCTTCGCCCATCCGCAAAATAGCGCCTCGCGAAAGGTGTTGTTGAAATCGGGATTCCGGCAGGAGCGATACGTGCCTGCCATGCAAAGGTTCTTGTATCGCCAGGACCTGCGCGACGCCTGATGCCGTTGCGCTGTGGGGGTGGGGATGGCGGGTCAAGTCGGGCGTGAGAGAATTGACGAAGCGGCATCACAAAAGAAGTGTCATGGCCGGGCATAGCCGTCCGAAGGACGGCGTCGCTTCCGCTCGCCTATGTCCCGGCCATCCACGTCTTTTTTCGCACGAACGTCGTAAGACGTGGATGCCCGGGACATCTAGCGAAAGACGCGCTTCGCGCTTTTGCCCGGGCATGATGTCAGTTAGACGGAGCGGCAGATCGCCATGTCGAGGCGTTAAGGCAGTGTGTACGCGGTTTTGACGGCCGTATAGAATTCTGCGGCGTATCTTCCTTGTTCTCGCGGTCCGAAGCTGGAGCCCTTTCGACCGCCGAACGGCACGTGATAGTCGACGCCGGCGATCGGCAAATTGACCATCACCATTCCGGCTTCGGCGTTACGCTTGAAGTCGCTGGCATATTTCAGGCTGGTGGTGCAGATGCCGGCGGACAGGCCGAACTCGGTTTCGTTCGCGGTAGCCAACGCTTCGGCGTAATCGTTGACACGTATCACGGCCGCGACCGGCCCAAAGATTTCCTCGCGCGCGATCCGCATATTATTGGTCACGCCGGTGAACAGCGCCGGTTGCAGATAGAAGCCGGGCGCATCGCGCTTAAGGCGCTCGCCGCCGAAGGCAAGCTTCGCCCCCTCGTCCTTGCCGATCGCAAGATATTTCAGATCCTGATCGAGCTGGCTTTGATCGACCACCGGCCCGACGTCGGTGCCGGCTTTCAAGGCGTCGTCGACCTTGAGGCCACTCAAACGTTCGGTGAGCGCGGCGACGAATTTGTCATGAATGCCCTTGGTGACGATCAGCCGCGAGGCCGCGGTGCAGCGCTGGCCGGTGGAAAAGAACGCGCTGTTGACGGCGCATTCCACCGCGACCTTCAGGTCCGCATCGTCGAGAATAACAAGCGGATTCTTGCCGCCCATCTCGAGCTGAAATTTCTTCATCGGCCGCGACGCGATACAGGCCGCGGCGACTTTTTGGCCTGTTGCGACCGAGCCGGTGAAGCTGATCGCAGCGACATCGGGATGCTCCAGCAGCGCAGCGCCGACCTCGGAGCCACGGCCGATCACGAGATTCAGTACGCCCTTGGGCAGTCCGGCGCGGTGCAGGATATCGACCAGCGCCCAGGTCGAAGCCGGCACCAGATCGGCGGGCTTGATCACCACGGTATTGCCATAGGCCAGCGCCGGCGCAATCTTCCAGGCAGGAATCGCGATCGGAAAATTCCACGGCGTGATCAGGCCGACAACCCCCAACCCTTCCCGGGTGATCTCGATGTCGATGCCGGGGCGCACCGAGGCCAGCTTCTCGCCAGCCATACGCAGGCATTCGCCGGCGAAGAACGCAAAGATCTGCCCTGCGCGCGCGGCCTCGCCAACGCCCTCAGGCAGGGTCTTGCCTTCCTCGCGTGACAGCAGGCGGCCAAGCTCGTCCTTGCGCGCCAGAATTTCATCCGAGGCCTTCTTGAGAATGTCGTAGCGGACCTGCGGGGTCGAGCGCGACCATGCCGGGAATGCCGCCTTGGCGGCGGCGACGGCGGCATCGGCCTGGGCGCGGGTGCCACGCACAGCCTCGCCGACGATGTCATTGGTATCCGACGGATTGACGTTGGGCGAGCGTGCTCCGTCGGACATCCATTCGCCGTCGATAAGATTGTTGAACATCAGCATGGTGATCTCCCTGTCGTTGCATCGGCTTTAGTGCCGATTGATCTACTCGAGAATGGAACGTCGGTTACCGCCCGGTTGTTTTCCGCCACGCCGCGAAATCGGTCAATGTCTGCTCGTCGGTCGCGGGATAAAGCCCGAGGATCGAGCGGCCTTTTTGCACTTCCTCGGTGACAAAATCCTCGAACGCCGTCATCTCGAACGCTTCGTTGGTGATCTCGTCGGCGAGATGCGCCGGGATCACAATCACGCCGTCGCCGTCGCCGAGAACGACATCGCCGGGAAATACCGGCGCGTCGCCGCAGCCGATCGGGCCATTGATCTCGATCGCCTGATGCAGCGTGAGATTGGTCGGCGCGCTCGGCCGATGGTGATAGGCGGGAAAGCCGAGCTTGGCGATTTCGGCGGAATCGCGGAATCCGCCGTCGGTAATCACGCCGGCGACGCCGCGCTGCATCAGCCGCGTCACCAGAATGGCGCCGGCGGAGGCGGCGCGGGCATCCTTGCGGCTGTCCATGACCAGGACCGCGCCAACAGGACAATCTTCCACCGCCTTGCGCTGCGGATGCGAGCGGTCGCGAAACACCTCGAGCCGGTTCAGATCCTCGCGCGCCGGCATGTAGCGCAGCGTAAACGCCTCGCCCACCAGCGTCGGCTGATCCGGACCGAGCGGATGCACGTCCTGAATGCACTGGGTTCGAAAACCGCGCTTGAACAGCGCGGTGGCGACCGTCGCGGTGCTGATGGTCTTTAGTTTGCTGCGGGTGGCGTCGCTGAGTGTGGTCATGTGCTCTTACCCCAGTTGTCCGTCATTCCGGGGCGCGCGAAGCGCGAACCCGGAATCTCGAGATTCCGGGTCTGGTCCTTCGGACCATCCCGGAATGACGGGTTGAACTAATAAATCGACGGCTCGCCGACCGGCGCGCCGAAACCCGTTTCCAGAAAATCGAAATCGCAGCCGTCATTGGCCTGCATGATGTGGCGCGTGAACATCCAGCCATAGCCGCGCTCGAAGCGGGTCTCGGGCGGCTTCCATTCGGCGCGGCGTTTTGTCAGTTCTGCCTCCGGGACATCGAGATTGATGGCGCGGGCGGCAACATCGAGCGTGATGCGGTCGCCGTTGCGCACCAGCGCCAGCGGCCCGCCAATATAGGCCTCCGGCGAGACATGCAGGATGCAGGCGCCGTAGCTGGTGCCGCTCATGCGCGCATCCGACAGCCGCACCATGTCGCGCACGCCCTGCTTCACCAATTTGGTCGGGATCGGCAGCATGCCCCATTCCGGCATGCCAGGTCCGCCTTGCGGACCGGCATTACGCAGAATCAAGACATGATCCGCCATGACGTCAAGATCGGGATCGTCGACCGCCTTTTTCATCGACGGATAATCGTCGAATACCAGCGCGGGGCCGGTATGCTTGAGGAAGCGCGGCTCGCAGGCGCTGGGTTTTATCACGCAGCCGTCCGGGGCGAGATTGCCCTTTAGAACCGCAAGCGCGCCCTCGGCATAGATCGGATTCGCGACGGTCCTGATGACATCGTCATTATACACTTCGGCGCCCGCAATATTCTCGCCGAGCGTCTTGCCGGTCACCGTCATGGCGTCGAGATGCAGATGATCCCTGATCCGGCTCATCAGGCCGGGCAATCCGCCGGCATAATAGAAATCTTCCATCAGATATTTGTCGCCGCTCGGCCGCACATTGGCGATGACCGGCACCTTGCGGCTGGCAATCTCGAAATCATCCAGACCGATATCCTGGCCGGCGCGGCGCGCCTGTGCGATCAGGTGAATGATGGCGTTGGTCGAGCAGCCCATCGCCATCGCCACCGTGATCGCGTTTTCGAACGCCTTGCGGGATTGAACCTTCCGCGGCGTCAGATCTTCCCACACCATCTCGACGATGCGGCGGCCGCATTCCGAGCTCATGCGGATGTGGCCGGCGTCGGCCGCCGGAATCGACGACGCCCCCGGCAAGGACATGCCGATCGATTCGGCGATCGCCGTCATGGTGGACGCGGTGCCCATGGTCATGCAGGTGCCGTAGCTGCGCGCGATGCCGGCCTCGACATCGACCCAGTCCTTGTCGGAGATTTTTCCGGCACGGCGCTCGTCCCAGTATTTCCAGGCGTCGGAGCCCGAGCCCAGCGTCTTGCCCTTCCAGTTGCCGCGCAGCATCGGCCCGGCGGGCAGATAGATCGCCGGAATATTCATGCTGGTGGCGCCGAGCAGCAGCGCCGGCGTGGTCTTGTCGCAGCCGCCCATCAGCACCACGCCATCGACGGGATGACCGCGCAGCAGTTCCTCGGCGTCCATCGCCAGCAGATTGCGGTAGAGCATGGTGGTCGGCTTCAGGAAGGATTCCGACAGCGACAGCGCCGGCAATTCCATGGGAAAGCCGCCGGCCATCAGGATGCCGCGCTTGACGTCATCGACCCGCGATTTGAAATGCATATGACAAGGCTGCGCGTCCGACCAGGTGTTGAGGATCGCGATGACAGGACGGCCCTTCCATTCCTCCGGCGCGTAACCCATCTGCATGGCGCGCGAGCGATGGCCAAAGGCGCGGAGATCGTCGGGCGCAAACCAGCGCGCGCTGCGGAGCTGGTCGGGACTCTTTTTCCTGTCGGTCATGTCGTTCTCTTTTCGCAAGGCGCTACCACTTCACAGGATGGGTTGAGCGAAGCGATACCCATCGCCGTTCTTGATGATGTGATGGGTTTCGCGAAGCGCTCAACCCATCCCACGGACTAGGACTGTGTGCCCCATTTTTGCACGGTGTTGCGCTCGATGGTACGGAAGATCAGGTTCTCGACGATAAGGCCGATCACGATTACTGTCAGCAGCCCGGCGAACACGGCGGGAATATCCAGCAGGTTGCGGTTTTCGAAGATGAACCAGCCGAGCCCGCCCTGCCCCGACGACACGCCGAATACCAGTTCCGCCGCGATCAGGGTGCGCCACGCAAACGCCCAACCGATCTTCAATCCGGTCAGGATCGACCCGAACGCCGCCGGTATCAGGATTCGCGCGACGTAGGGCAATCCGCGCAGGCCGTAATTGCGGCCGACCATGCGCAGCGTGTTCGACACGCTCTTGAAGCCGGAATGGGTGTTGAGCGCCACCGGCCACAACACCGAATGGATCAGCACGAACACCAGACTGCCGTTGCCGAGCCCGAACCAGATCAGCGCCAGCGGCAGCAGCGCGATCGCCGGCAGCGGGTTGAACATCGCCGTCATCGTCTCGAGGAAATCGGTGCCGATCCGGGTAGAGATGGCGAGGATGGTGAAGATGGCGGCGAGCACGATGCCGGCGCCGTAGCCCATGAACAGCACCTTCAGGGAAGCCCATGCCCGTAGCGGAATGGTGCCGTCCCTGACCTTGTCGAACATGGTGACGATGGTGTCATGGAAGGTCGGAAATAGCAGCGGATTATCTAGGAACGTGCCGTAGGCTTCCCACACCGCCGCAAGGAAGATGATGATCGCAGCCTTGCGGACAAAACCGTCGTTCCACAGCAGTTCAAACACGCTGAGCTTGCGCTCGACCTCGGCCCGATCACCGGTGACGACGGCGTCGCTGCGGAGCAGAATTCTCGCTTCGCCCATCGCGCGTTCTCCTAGTGTGCGGTTGCCGTCTCGGTGAACAGGAGATCGTGGATCTGCGTCTCCAGCCGGCCGGCGCTGCCGTCTTCCGGCGATACCTGATCGACGTCGACAATCTCGGCCTTGACCCGGCCGGGATGCGGCGACAGCAGCAGGATGCGGTTGCCGATCTTGATCGCTTCGGCGATCGAATGGGTGACGAACAGCACCGTGAATTTGGTCTCTTCCCAGAGCTGCAACAGCTCGTCCTGGCAGGTGCGACGGGTCAACGCGTCCAGCGCGGCGAACGGCTCGTCCATCAGGAGGATGTCGGGCTCCATCGCCATGCCGCGGGCGATGGCGACGCGCTGCTTCATGCCGCCGGACAGCGTGTGCGGATAGCTGTCGACCACGCGGGTGAGGCTGACCTTTTCGAGATAGGCGCGGGCGCGCTGCTCGGCCTCCTTGCGCGGCAGCCGCCGCGTCATCAGCAGCGGAAACATCACGTTCTCCAGCACCGTCTTCCA
>DATHHQ010000575.1:0-2374 GCA_035490095.1 Bradyrhizobium sp. | reverse complement strand
CAGCCGGATGAAATCGCCCGGCCACAGCTTCAGGCGCCGCATGTCCTTCGGCGACATGAACGCCACCGCCTCCGGCTCGATCTGATCGAGCACCATGGAGCGCCGCGTCATCGAGCCGGTGTGCCAATGTTCGAGCACGCGGCCGGTGGAGAGCACCATCGGATATTCGCTGTCGGGCACCTCGTCCGGCGCGATCACATGCGCAGGCACGATCTTGCCGCGGCCGCTCGCGGTCGGGAATCCGGTGGTGAAGATGATCTCGTTGCCGGGCTTGTGCGGATCGTCGACCGGATAGGTCACCGCGCCCTCGCGCACCAGCCGCTCCCAGGTGATGTTCTGCAGCGACGGCATCACCTGCGTCATCTCGGTGAACACGTCGGCCGGCCCGTCATAGCGCCAGTCGAGCCCCATGCGCCTGGCGATTTCCTGGATGATCCACAGATCCTGCCGCGCATCGCCGGGCGGTCTTATGACTTCGCGCGCCAGCTGAACCCGGCGGTCGGTATTGGTGAAGCTGCCGGATTTCTCCGCGAAAGCCGAGGCCGGCAGGATTACGTCGGCATGAAACGCCGTCTCGGTGACGAACAGATCCTGCACCACCAGATGATCGAGCTTGGCCAGCGCCTCGCGCGCGTGCTGCAGATCCGGGTCCGACATCGCGGGATTCTCGCCCTCGATATACATGCCGGTGATCTCGCCGGCGTGGATTGCGTTCATGATCTCGACCACGGTGAGGCCGCGAACCGGATCGAGGTCCTGATGCCAAAGCTTCTCGAACGGCTCGCGCAGATCGGTGCGCCCGACCGGCTGATAATCCGGCAGGAACATCGGGATCAGCCCGGCGTCGGAGGCGCCCTGCACGTTATTCTGTCCACGCAGCGGATGCAGACCGGTGCCGGGGCGGCCGACCTGACCGGTGATCAGCGCCAGCGCGATCAGGCAGCGCGCATTGTCGGTGCCATGCACATGCTGGCTGATGCCCATGCCCCAGAAGATGATCGAGGCGCGGGAACGCGCATACAGCCGCGCCACTTCGCGTATGGTTTCCGCAGCAATGCCGCAGATCGGCTCCATTTTCTCCGGCGTGAACTCGCCGATGCGCGCCTTGAGATCGTCGAAGCCTTCGGTATAGCCGGCGATATATTGTTCGTCGGTGAGGCCCTCGGTGATGATGGTGTTGATCATCGCATTCAGCATCGCGACGTCGCTGCCGGCCTTGAACGCCAGATGCTTGGTGGCATGGCGTGACAGCGACTGCCCACGCGGATCCATCACGATCAACTTGGCGCCGCGTTTGGCCGCGTTCTTGATGAAGGTCGCGGCGACCGGATGATTGACCGTCGGATTGGCGCCAATCACGATGATGACTTCGGCATCCATCGCAGCCGCAAACGGCGCCGACACCGCGCCGGAATTCAGGCCTTCCATCAATGCCGCGACCGACGAGGCATGGCACAGCCGCGTGCAGTGGTCGACATTGTTGGAGCCAAAACCGGTACGTACCAGCTTCTGGAACAGATACGCCTCCTCGTTCGAGCCCTTGGCCGAGCCGAATCCGGCGAGCGCTTTCACGCCCTTCTCGTCGCGGATCTTGACGAGGCCCTTGGCGGCGATGTCGAGCGCTTCTTCCCAGGACGCTTCACGGAAATGCGTGAACGGATTGGCCGGATCGACCTGGTCGTTGGAATCCTTCTTCGCATTCGGCAGCCGCACCAGCGGCTTGGTCAGCCGGTGCGGATGATGGATATAGTCGAAGCCGAAGCGGCCCTTGACACAGAGCCGGTTGTGATTGGCGGGTCCGTCGCGGCCCTCGGCATAGATGACCTTCTCGTCCTTGACCTGATAGGTGACCTGACAGCCGACGCCGCAGAACGGGCACAGCGAGTCCACCTTCCTGTCCGCATAGGTGACGCGGGTCTGGTTTTCATCGAGCATCACGGACGGCATCAGCGCGCCGGTCGGGCAGGCCTGCACGCATTCGCCGCAGGCCACGCAGGTTGACTCGCCCATCGGGTCGTCGAAATCGAACACGATCTTGGACTCGTGACTGCGATAGGCCATGCCGATCACGTCGTTGACCTGGACCTCGCGGCAGGCGCGCACGCACAGGCCGCACTGGATGCAGGAATCGAGATTGACGCGCATCGCCGGATGGCTGGCGTCGCCCTGCCAGCGCTCGGCGGCCGGGAAACGGCTTTCGGTCACCTCGACCTTCTCGGCCCAGTGCCAGAATTTCGAATCGGGATCGTGTGAGGTTTCGCGCGCCGGCTGATCGGCGACCAGAAGCTCCATCACCATCTTTTGTGCGGCAATCGCGCGCGGGCTCGCCGATTTCACCTTCATGCCGACGCTCGGCGTGCGCTTGCAGGACGCC
>DATHHQ010000574.1:0-3126 GCA_035490095.1 Bradyrhizobium sp. | reverse complement strand
GCTGCCGATGATGCGCACCAGCGGCAGTCATATTGCGGCGGCGGGGGCCACACAAAGTTTCACGCAGAACGGCAACGGCAGCTTTCAGACCAGGCCCGCCGGCAACGCGGTCAATCTCGAAGACCAGATGCTCAAGGTCTCGGCCAACCAGATGGACTATGCGGCGGCAACCTCGCTCTACAGCCGCAGCCTCGGGCTTCTGAAAACCGCCATCGGAAAACGCTGACACTTCATAGGGAAACGATGCCATGGCAAATGATGCGGGGGATTTCGCGAGGTCGATGAGCATCGCCACGTCCGGCCTGCGGGCGCAGGCCGGCCGTATGCGGGTACTGTCGGAAAATATCGCCAATGCGGATTCGACGGCCCAGGCCGCCGGCGGCGATCCCTATCGCCGCAAGGTCCCGACATTTTCCTCCGAACTCGACCGCACGCTGGATGCCAAAGTCGTGACCCTGGGCAGGGTGCGGCCCGATACGTCGCCGTTTCGCGTCAAATACGAGCCCAGCAATCCGGCCGCCGACGCCGCCGGCAACGTCAAATATCCCAACGTCAATTCGCTGGTCGAAATGACCGACATGCGCGAAGCGCAGCGATCCTACGAGGCGAATCTCAACATCATCAGCGCCACGCGCCGGATGATCCAACGCACGCTCGACATCCTCAAGGCCTGAACAGGAAACCTGAACCATGGCTTCACCCACAGTCGCTGCCAATGCCTACGCCAGCCTCGCCCGCATCATGGACACCGGCGGAGCCGGCAAAGGTTCCGAAGCGGGCGGCGGCCAATCCTTCGGAGCACTGCTCAAGGATGCGATCGGAAGCGTTATGGACGCCGGAAGGAAATCCGACGCGCAGACCGTCGCGATGGCATCGGGCAAGGCCAACGTCATGGACGTGGTGACGGCGGTGGCGGAAACCGACGTCGCGGTCTCGACGCTGGTGTCGGTGCGCGACCGCGTCATCCAGTCCTACGAAGACATCATGAAGATGCCGATCTGAGGTTTTTAACGCCCGTCATTCCGGGGCGTCGCGATAGCGACGAACCCGGAATCTCGAGATTCCCCGATGCGCAATTGCGCATCTGAGGTTCAGTCCTGCGGACTGCCCCGGAATGACGAGTTCAATCGAATGGAAAAAGAAAATGACCGGTGCTGAAACCCTCGACGTGGCGCGCGATGCGATCTGGACCATCGTCGTGGTGTCGTCGCCGCTGATGATCGTCGGTCTTGTCGTCGGCGTCGTGGTGTCGCTGTTTCAGGCGCTGACGCAGATCCAGGAACAGACGCTGGTGTTCGTGCCGAAAATCCTGGCAATCTTCGTTACCCTGTTGCTTGCGCTACCATTTATGGCGGACTCGCTGCACAGTCACATGATGCGGATATCGTCGCGAATCATAGGCGGTTGATGCACTATGCGTAGATCATGCGGATCGATGTTTCCCTGCTGCCGGCGCTTGCCGCCGCCTTCATGCTGGCCTTCGCCCGCATCGGCGCGATGGTGATGCTGTTGCCGGGGTTGGGCGAGACCAATATTCCGACTCGTGTCAAACTCGGGATCGCGCTGCTGCTGACGCTGGTGATTTTGCCGCTGCACCGCGCCGCCTATCACATCGACATGCAGTCGATCACGCCGCTTTTGGTGTTGATGCTGCATGAGATCGTGATCGGGATCGTGCTCGGCGCCACCGCGCGGGTGACGCTCTCGGCGCTGCAGGTCGCCGGTTCGGTGATCGCCCAGCAACTCGGCCTCGGCTTTGTCACCGCGATCGATCCGACCCAGGGTCAGCAGGGCCTGCTGATCGGAAATTTCCTCACCATCCTCGGCCTGACGCTGTTGTTTGCGACCGACAGCCACCATCTCGTCATCGCAGCCCTCAACGACAGCTATTCGATTTTTTCGCCGGGAGAAATGATGCCGAGCGGTGACGTCGCGGCGCTGGCCACCCGCGCCTTCGCCGCCGCGTTCAGGATCGGCCTGCAGCTTTCGGCGCCGTTTCTGGTGTTCGGGCTGGTTTTCAATATCGGGCTTGGCGTGCTGGCGCGGCTGATGCCGCAGATGCAGGTTTATTTTGTCGGCGTACCGCTATCGATTCTGGCCGGGTTCCTCATTTTTGCCCTTGTCCTCACGGCGATGATGGGAACGTTTCTGGATTATTTCGTCGGCGTCATGCACGATCTGATTCCGTTGAGCTGAAGGCCCAAAACCATGTCCGATGACAGCGACGCATCCGATAAAACAGAAGACCCGACACAAAAACGTCTGGATGACGCCCACGACCGCGGCGATGTTGCGAAAAGCCAGGAGATCAACACCTGGTTCATTATCGCCGGTGCGACACTGGTACTGTCGTCATTTTCCGGATCGATCGGCAGCGGGCTTCTGATGCCGATGCGCAACCTGATCGCCAATTCCTGGATGATCCACGCCGACGGCCCCGGCCTTTTGCAGCTGGCGCAGAGTCTCGAATATGTCCTGATCGCAGCACTCGGCGTGCCGCTGTTGATGCTGGCGCTGGCGGCGATCGCGGGTAACATGATCCAGCACCGGCTGGTATGGTCGGGCGAATCCCTCAAGCCGAAGTTCAGCAAGGTCTCGCCCGGGGCCGGATTCAAGCGGGTCTTCGGCAAGCAGGCGGCGGCGAATTTCGGCAAGGGCCTTTTCAAATTGGCCGCGCTGGGCGCGGTGATGATGGCGATTCTCTGGCCGGAGCGTCACCGGCTGGAATCGATGGTAAGGTTCGACCCGGCGGCGATTTTGGGCGCGACCACCACCCTGACGCTGCAATTGATGGGCGCCGTGGTGGCGATGCTCGCGGTTGTGGCGATCGCCGACTATTTCTTCCAGTACCGGCAATGGTTCGAGCGGCAGAAGATGTCGCTGCAGGAAATGAAGCAGGAGTTCAAGCAATCCGAAGGCGACCCGCACATCAAGGGCCGGATCAGGCAGTTGCGGCACGCGCGGATGAAGAAGCGCATGATGTCCGCGGTTCCCAAGGCCTCGGTGATTATCACCAACCCGACCCACTACGCGGTGGCGCTGAGTTACGAACGCGGCATGCCGGCGCCGATCTGTCTCGCCAAGGGCATCGATTCCATCGCGCTCAAGATCAGGGAAATCGCCAAG
>DATHHQ010000573.1:0-3037 GCA_035490095.1 Bradyrhizobium sp. | reverse complement strand
GCGCGCGGTCCGGCAATATCGCGACGGCCAGCCGCTGTTCTCGCGGATGGGCGTCGAGAGCCAGTTGGATGCGATGTTCTCGCCGACCGTGCAATTGCGGTCCGGCGGCTACATCGTGATCAACCAGACCGAGGCGCTGGTCTCGATCGACGTCAATTCCGGCCGCTCCACCCGCGAACATCACATCGAGGACACCGCGCTCAAGACCAACCTTGAGGCTTCCGAGGAAGTCGCAAGGCAGCTGCGCCTGCGCGATCTCGCCGGCCTGATCGTCATCGACTTCATCGACATGGACGAGAAGCGCAACAACCGCTCGGTTGAACGCAAACTCAGCGATTGTCTGAGGCAGGACCGCGCGCGAATCCAGGTCGGCCGGATCTCGCATTTCGGCCTGCTCGAAATGTCGCGCCAGCGCATTCGCGCCAGCGTGCTGGAGAGTTCGACGGAACCCTGCTCGCAGTGCGGCGGAAGCGGCCATGTGCGCTCGGTATCTTCGGTGGCATTGCAGCTGCTGCGCGGCCTCGAGGAAATCCTGATGAAGGGCGCGACCCACAATCTCGTGGTGCGCACCCGGACCGATGTCGCGCTCTACGTCCTCAATCACAAGCGCGGCCATCTGCGCGATCTCGAAAACAGCTTCAAGGTCACGCTTGCGGTGATCGCCGATCCGACCGTAAGCGGCCAGCAGTCGTTCATCATCGATCGCGGCGAACAGGTGCACACGCTGGAGGCCGCCAAGGCGCTGCTGGCGGCGCAGGTTGCGGCTTTCCCGGCCTATGTCGAAGAAGCCTCCGAGGACGAAGAGTCGTTCGACATCGAAACCGAGTCGGAAGTGGAAACCGAAGAGACCGAAGGGCTGGCGGAGGATATGCCGGTCAGCGAGGCGAGCGACGGCGAAACCGATGCCGATGGCCACAAGCGCAAGCGGCGGCGGCGGCGGCGCGGTCGTCCCGGTGAGGCGCGTGACGGCGGGCCGCCCGCACGCGACGAAAGCGAAATTCCTCACGTGGTGTCCGAGACCGCGGGGATTGCCGGCGTGGCCGGCGACGAGAACGAATCCGACGAGGACGAAGGCGAAGAGCAGCCCGGCGTGGTTCGCGCCGATCAGGGGCCAGGCGGCGAGCGAAGGCCGCGCCGTCGCGGACGTCGGGGCGGCCGCCGCCGGCGCGGCGGGCCGGAAGATGGTCTGGCCGGATCGATTGCGGACGAACTCGGGCCGACCCCGGTCTCGGAAGCGACCGATGCGGTTGCCGATTTCGATGGATATTCGGGCGAGCCGTCTTTGCCGGTTGTTCAACCCGAATCCATTTTGCCGGCCGTTCAACCCGAAGCCATCGCAGCACCGCCCGAACGACAACCCGCGGATCATGGCCAGCAGGATCAGCAGGAAGCATCTCGCCCGTCCGTGCAGGAGGACACCGCTCAAGAGGCCGAAAGAGCTCAAGAGGCTGAAAGAGCTGCGCGGCGACGTTCAACCGTGCGCGAAAAGGTGAGCTTCCTGGTCGAGGCCCGGCCTGACCCAGCGCCGGCACCTGTCAATCATAATCCGCCACAGCCATCGGTGGCCCCTGCCCCGGCACAGCCCGCTCCTGAGCCTGAGGCAGCAGATGATGGCCAGCCGCGCCGCGCCGGATGGTGGTCGCGCCGTTTCGGCAGTGGCGAATAACAGCAAGGACTTCTGAACAGCAAAACCGCGCGGCAGAACCGGGCGGTTTTTTCATTGCGGAACAGCTAGAGCCGGATGACTTTTCTTCGAATCGTCATCCGGCTCTATCTTTCTTCTTGTTTGAGCATGATCTCCGCGCAAACGCTTCGCGTTTGTCGCGAGGGAAAACCGGTACCCACCTTTCCGGACCATGCCATCTAACCGGTCGTGATCGCTGTTTCCATGTCGGACGGATCGATCTGTTTATTGAGATTGGCATGCAGCTTGTCGTGATCGAGTTCCCCCTCCCACCACGAGACCACCACGCACGCGACACCGTTGCCGCAAAGGTTGGTCAGGGCGCGACATTCGCTCATGAATTTGTCGATGCCCAGGACGATGGCCATGCCGGGCACCAAACGCGGATCGACGACGGCCAGCGTCGCCGCCAGCGTGATAAAGCCCGCTCCCGTAATGCCGGACGCCCCCTTCGAGGTCAGCATCGCGACCAGCAGGATGGTTAGTTGCTGGCCGAAGGTAAGGTCGAAACCGAGCGCTTGCGCAATGAACAGGGTTGCGAGCGTCATATAGATATTCGTGCCGTCGAGGTTGAACGAATATCCGGTCGGCACCACCAGGCCGACGACCGACTTGGAACAGCCGAGCCGTTCGAGTTTTTCCATCAAGGACGGAAGCGCGCTCTCCGAAGATGAGGTGCCGAGCACGATCAGCAGCTCGTCCTTGATGTAGGCAAGGAACTTGAAGATCGAGAAACCGACAATTCGCGCGATGATGCCCAGCACCACGAACACGAAAAGTGCGGCAGTGAGATAGAACGTCGCGATAAGGCCGATCAGGTTCAGGATCGCGCCGGTGCCGAACTTGCCGATGGTAAAGGCCATGGCTCCGAAAGCGCCGACCGGCGCGGCCTTCATGACGATGGCGATGACGCCAAAGACCCCGTGCGCCGCGTCGTCGATGAAGGCGCGCAGGGTGTGGCCGCGCTCGCCAAGGCCCATCAGGGCAAAGCCGAAAAGAATTGAAAACAGCAGAACCTGCAGGATCTCGCCAGCCGCGAAGGCCCCGATGACCGTGTCAGGAATGATGTGCAGGAAGAAATCGACACTCCTCTGGGCCTCCGCCTGCTTGGCATAGGTGGCTACCGCCTGGGCATTGGCCATGGCGCCACCGAAGCCCGCGCCCGGACGCGCCAGATTTCCGACGAGCAGCCCGATTACAAGCGCGAAGGTGGAGACGATCTCGAAATAGATCAGGGCTTTGACGCCGATGCGGCCGACTTTCTTGGCATCCTGGATATGCGCGATTCCGGAAACCACGGTGCAGAAGATGATCGGCGCGATCACCATCTTGATCAGCTTGATGAAGCCATCG
>DATHHQ010000572.1:0-4699 GCA_035490095.1 Bradyrhizobium sp. | reverse complement strand
CACAAGACCAAGAAGATCACGGTCTATCGCCAGGGCGACATCAATTATCTCGTCAACGAAGCGTCCGGCACCCATGGCTTCAATTTCGTCGCCGCGCACGGGCCGTGCGCGCCGTCGATGGCCTTTCGCGTGGTCGATGCGCCCCAGGCCCATCAACGCGCGCTGTCGCTCGGCGCGGAGCCCGCCGACATTCCTTCCGCCCAGAAAACCCTCGATGTCCCCGCGATCAAGGGAATCGGCGGGAGTCTCCTGTATTTCGTCGACCGCTATGGGGCGAAGGGGTCGGCCTACGACACCGAATTCGACTGGCTCGGCCCAAAGAACCCCCGGCCGGAAGGCGCCGGGCTGTTCTATCTCGATCACCTCACCCACAATGTCCATCGCGGCCGCATGGACGTCTGGACCGGCTTCTCTGAGAAACTGTTCAACTTCCGGCAGATCCGGTTTTTCGATATCGAGGGCCGCGCCTCGGGCCTGTTCTCGCGGGCGCTGACCAGCCCCGACGGCAAGATCCGGATTCCGATCAACGAGGATGCCGGCGATTCCGGCCAGATCGAGGAATATCTCAGCGTCTATCGCGGCGAGGGTATCCAGCACATCGCCTGCGGTGCCAAGGACATCTACCGCACCGTCGAGACCCTGCGCGCTGACGGCCTGCCGTTCATGCCGGCGCCGCCCGAAACCTATTTCGAGAAGATCGACGCGCGCCTGCCCAAACACGGCGAGGACGTCGCACGGCTCAAGCGTGACGGGATTCTGATCGACGGCGAAGGCGTGGTCGAAGGCGGCCATACCAAGGCGTTGCTGCAGATTTTCTCCGCCAACGCCATCGGGCCGATCTTCTTTGAGTTCATCCAGCGCAAGGGCGACGATGGTTTCGGCGAAGGCAATTTCAAGGCGCTGTTCGAATCGATCGAGGAAGACCAGATTCGCCGCGGCGTGCTGACGCTGAAGGGCGCGGCGTAAATATCTTGTAGGGTAAGCAAAGGCGCTGTTGCGCCGTGCCCACCGCTTTCACTCGGCGATGCCAGGGTGGGCACACGGAGCCTGTCATCGGGCGCGCATTCGCGCGACCCGTTGGCTTTGCCCACCCTACGATTTTTGCCACTCGCGCGTGAGAGCGGCGATATCTGCCGTTTCGGCATCGCGGATGGCTGAGGGTGTGCGCGAAAAACGCGGCGCCGGCGCGGGCTGGGTGACGCCGTGACGGGTGACGAAAATCTCTCTCGCCGCATTATGCGGATGAGCGGGGGCCTCTGCCATGGTCAGGATCGGTGCGAAGCAGACGTCGGTGCCCTCCATGATCGTGCACCACTCGTCGCGGGTCTTGGTCTTGAATACGTCCACCAGTTTTTGCTTGAGCGCGGGCCATGCCTTGCGATCCATCTGCGCATCGAAGCCGGCGTCGGAAAGACCTGCGTGCTGGCGCAGCAACGCGTAGAATTGCGGCTCGATCGAGCCGATCGAAATGAACCGGCCGCATCCGCATTCATAGACGCCGTAGAAATGTGCGCCGCCGTCGAGGAAATTGCTGTCGCGCTGCTCGGTCCAACGGCCCGCGGCCGCCATGTCGAAGAACATCGACATCAGCGATGCCGCGCCGTCGCACATCGCGGCATCGACCACTTGTCCCTTGCCGGACCTTGACGCCTCCAGCAGTGCGGCGAGCACGCCAACCACCAAATAAAGCGCTCCGCCACCGAAATCGCCGACCAGATTGAGCGGCGGCACCGGCCTGTCTTTGGTGCCGATCGCGGCCAACGCGCCGGTCACCGAAATGTAGTTGATGTCGTGGCCGGCGGCCTGCGCCAGCGGACCTTGCTGCCCCCATCCGGTCATGCGGCCATAGACAAGCCGCGGGTTGCGCGCCTGCACCACGTCAGGCCCGAGCCCCAGACGCTCCATCACGCCGGGACGAAAGCCCTCGATCAACGCGTCGGCATTGGCCAGGAGGTCGAGCACCTGCGCGATCGCGGACTTGTCCTTCAGATCGAGTTCGACGACTTTTCGCCCGCGTCCGGCCACCGATTTCAGATTCTTTTTGGCGCCGACGCGGTCGAGTGTGACCACCTCCGCGCCCATGTCCGCCAGCATCATGCAGGCAAAGGGGCCAGGTCCGATGCCGGCGAATTCGACGACACGAAAGCCCGCGAGCGGACCGGAGGTGCGGGTGGAGAACTGGGGCGCTGACTTGTCGAGCACGTTGTTGTTTCCGTTGATGAGATAAGGAAATACTACGACGTCGCGGAGGTCTTGGTGCCGTGGCGCGCGGGATCGCTCAGCGTCACCTTGGCGGCATCGGCCCACAGCCTGGCGTTCTGTTTCTGGCGTTCGGTGCCGGTGCCTTCTTCCGCCACTTTGCGGCCGAGCGCCACATAAACCGGAATCTCCGCGTCGCGCATCGGCTTTGTCATTTTTTTGCGGGCCATCGCCTTTTCGATGTAAGGCGCGAGCTCTTCCTGCTTCTGCCTTTCCCGCGCGATTTCACGCTGCCTGAATTCCGGCATCACATCCTTGGCGAATAATTCGAGCGCTTCGCAGATGTCCCGGTGCTGGTTGCGGCCGCCCTGCTGGATGAACACGGTCTGGTCGACGCCTGACTCCTCGAAGTGCCGCAGATGGGTTCGCAACTGATCCGGCGTGCCGATGCCGTGATCGGCGCCGGCCGCCGGCAACGCATGCCGCGCCTTTTCGAAATTGGCCCAGATATCGGTGCGTCCCGGTTTGTGCTCGCCGAAGATATAATGATGCGCAAGGCCGTAGCGGAAAAACCTTAAGCCGTCTTCGCCGCGGCGACGGGATTCCGCCTCATCCGCGTGTACCGAGAAGCCCGTCACCATCGCGACGTTGGGATTGACCGCGTGGCCGATCGGCACGCATTCCTCCTTGAAAATCCGGTAATAGTCATCGACCCATTGCCGGGCTTCGCGCGGATCGACGAAGGCGAAGGTTAGTGCGCCGATGCCGTAACGCGCGGCCATCTTGATGGTCTCGCGATTGGAGCAGGCGACCCAGAGTGGCGGGTGCGGCTTCTGCACTGGCTTTGGCACCACATTGCGGCACGGCATCTCGAAGAACTCGCCCTTGAAGCCGGGATAGGGGTCCATCACCATCATGTTGGTGCATTGCTCGACGCCCTCGGTCCACATCCGCCGCTTCTGGACCGGGTCGAAGCCGACATTGAAGCCGCCGAGCTCCATCAGCGAGGCGCTCTCGCCGGTGCCGAATTCGACGCGACCGTTGGAGACGAGATCGAGCGTGGCGATGCGCTCGGCGACCCGCGCCGGGTGATTGTATTTCGGCGGCATCAGGCAGATGCCGTGGCCGAGGCGGATGTTCCTGGTGCGCTGCGAGCAGGCGGCGAGGAATATTTCCGGCGCGGAGGAGTGCGAATATTCCTCGAGAAAATGGTGCTCGACTTCCCAGGCGTAGTCGATGCCGAGCTTGTCGGCGAGTTCGACCTGATCGAGCGCCTCCTGAAACAGCCTGTGCTCGTCGCCTTCGTTCCATGGCCGTGGAAGCTGGTGTTCGTAGAAAATGCCGAATTTCATGGGCGCTCCCTGGCGCGTATTCCGCAAAAGTGGGTACCGGTTTTGCGAACAGAATACGCGTAAAACTGAATTTCTTAATTAGCTGATTAGCTAAATTGTCTCGCCTTGCGGGGAGCGTGGCAAGCGCCAATTGGTCGGAATATGACCAAATGCAGAACGGCGCGCATCGCTGCGCGCCGCTGGCATGGTTTGAGGCGGAATACGCGATCAGCCGGCGGCAGTGACCGCGCGTTGCGCCATTACCTTGATCAGGTTGGCGCGATAGTCTGACGAGCCATGAATATCGCTCATCAACCCGCCAGCGGAAATATTGACGCTGTCGAGCGCGCCTGCCGACCAATTGGCCGTCAGCGCCGCCTCGATGGCTGGCACCCGCATGACGCCATCCTGTGAGGCGCCGGTGGCGGCGACGCGGACGTCACCTGCCGGGGTCTTGGCGACGAACACGCCGGTCAGGGCGAAGCGCGACGCCGGATGGTTGAACTTGGAATAACCCGCTTTGGCCTGAACGGGAAACGACACGGCGGTGATGATTTCGCCGTCGTCGAGCGCCGTGGAGAACAGGCCCTTGAAGAAATCATCCGCCGATATCGAACGCTTGTTGGTTTTCACGGTGGCACCGA
The DNA here is from genome assembly GCA_035490095.1 of Bradyrhizobium sp. Taxonomy (GTDB): domain Bacteria; phylum Pseudomonadota; class Alphaproteobacteria; order Rhizobiales; family Xanthobacteraceae; genus Bradyrhizobium. Next base: position 525 of record DATHHQ010000572.1, on the reverse strand, counting down.
GCGCCAGCACCGCCGCGGGATAGTCGGCCGCAGGATCGTTGTTGGCGATCGAGCCGCCGATGGTGCCGCGATAGCGCACGGCCGGATCGCCGATCAGCGAGGCGAGGTAAGCCAGCGCCGGGATCGCCTTTTGCACAGTTCCGCTCGAGGCCACGTCGTAATGGGTCGTCGCCCCCTTGATCATTATGCCGTCACCGGTTGGTTCGATGCCAATCAGCTCCGTGATCTTGCCGAGATCGATGACGTCGGACGGCGAGGCCAGCCGCTGCTTCATGACAGGAATCAAAGTGTGGCCGCCGGCGAGATATTTCGACTCCGCGCCCTTTGCGAACAGCGCCGCGGCTTCGTCGACAGAGGAGGGGCGATGGTAAATTGTCTCGTACATGTCTTGTCTCCCTCTCAGCCGTGAATGGCGTGCCACACCCGATCGGGTGTCGCCGGCATCTCAAGCTTGTTGTTGCCGATCGCGTCGGTGATGGCGTTGATGACGGCGGCCGATGCGCCGATCGCGCCGGCCTCGCCGCA
>DATHHQ010000571.1:0-10882 GCA_035490095.1 Bradyrhizobium sp. | reverse complement strand
AGCCCGGCCCGGGCCGTGAACACGCGACCCAGCCTTACCCTTTTCAGGTGGTGCTGGGAACGCTGGTCAACGCCATCCTGAACGACCCCGGGCCGCTATCCCTTCACGACCGTGAGATGGAAGTCCGATTAAGCAGCTGCCTGTTGCAGCTGCTCGAGGCCGAGATGAAGGCAACGTCGTCCAAGGCCTCCGTTCGCAATTCCGTCAGCCGCAGGAAATAGCCGGCATCAATGATGGTGATGCTGCATCGGTGCGGCCTGACCGCCATAGCCGCGCAACTCGGCATAGCGCTGCATCTGGCCGGAGCTCAGAAGCGCAGCCGTCGACAGGTGATATTTGAGATGGGTTTCGCGAAGAGCGCCTTGCGTCGCGGCGACCGCCGCGGTTGACGCCTTCAGACTTTCCGGCGTCACGGTGTGGCTGGCGAATTGCGTGTCCAGATCGGCTTCCTGTTCGATCAATTTGGAGCCCAGCGGTACGGCTTCGGCCTTCATGGAATCGAACAGCCGCTGAATGGCGGCGCGCTGATCCGTCGACAGGTTAAGTTTGTCAGCCAGTTCCAGGAGATGGGACGGCCCGGGGTAGCCGTTCAATTCGGCGGCGAGCGCCAGCCCCATGCCGCGACCGGCGCCAAGGTCCGCCACCTGCTGTTCGGACAATGCCTTGATCGGTCGCGCCTGCATTCCGGCGTAAGGCGTCTGGGCGTTCGCTGCCGCGGCAGATGTCAGAAGTAAAGCGGCGCTGATCCATCGTCGCATGTTCTCGCTCCGTTTGTTTACTTTGCCTCAGGTCTATCCTTCGCAATTTTCCCTGGCTCCTTCCAAGGCGACGTCCCGGTTTGTCACGCATGATCTCGCCAAACGGGCCGCGCCAATATCAGCCGGTGCCGAGATAGGCGCGCTGCACCTGCGGATCGTTGGCGAGTTCTGCCGCGGTGCCGGTCAGAACGCTCTTGCCGACCTGCAGCACGGTGGCGAAATCCGAAACCTCGAGCGCGAGCTCAATGGATTGCTCCGCGAGCAGGATCGTCAGCCCTTCCCGGTGCAGCCGGCCGAAGGTCTCGTACATCGACTCGACCACGGCAGGTGCCAAGCCGAGCGACGGCTCATCCAGCATCAGCAGTTTGGGATCGCTCATCAGGGCACGGCCGACCGCCAGCATCTGCCGCTCGCCGCCGGACATGGTGCCCGCGCGCTGGCCGCGCCGCTCCGCCAATTTTGGAAAGATTTCGTAGACCCGATCGAGCAACGCCGCGGCGCGCGCCCAGTCGCGCAGCGGCGTGGCGCCCAAAAGCAGATTGTTCTCGACGCTTTGCTGCACGAACAGCCGCCAGCCTTCCGGCGACAGCGCGAGGCCTTTGCGCACGATCGAAAACGCGGTTTGACCGGCGATCTCCTGGCCGCGAAACCCGATCGATCCGGAATGCACCGGGATCAGACCGGCGACGGCGTTGAGCGTGGTGGTCTTGCCGCCGCCATTGGAACCCAGCAGCGCAACGACGCTGCCCTCGGGCACATCCAGTGAAACATCGGATACGCCGATCAGGTCGCCATAGCGAACTTCCAGATGCTCGATCTTGAGCAAAGGCGCGGTCATGTCGCGGGTCCGCCCATCAGTTCGATCGGCGTGTGGCCCGCGGCGGCCTTGGCGGCGCGCGTGCCGAGATAAGCCGCGATCACCGCCGGGTTGCCCGTGACCTCGCGCGGACTGCCGCGCGCGATTTCCTTGCCCTGGTGAAACACCACCACCCGCGTCGCCAGCGACATGATGACTTCCATGATGTGCTCGACAATGACAAGGGTGATGCCCGAGCGATGGATGTCGCGCACGAGATCGATGGCGAGTTGCACCTCGCGCTGGGTGAGGCCCGCCATCGCTTCATCGAGCAGCAGAACCTTGGGCTCGGTGGCGAGCGCGCGGGCGATCTCCAGCCGCTTGCGGCCGGGCGTGCCGAGCGACCGTGCCGGCGCATCCGCGAGCCTGCTCATGCCGACCCGCTCCAGCACCACGCGAGCGCGGGCTTCGGCTTCGGCGCGATGCGATGTCCGTAGAAACGCGCCAATCATCACGTTCTCCAGCACCGACATGCCCTCAAATGTCTGCGGCACCTGGAAGGTGCGCGCGAGGCCGAGATGCGCACGGGCTTCCGGCGTCAAATTGGTGATGTCGTGGCCCTCGAACAGAACCTTGCCGGAGGTCGACAACAGGTCGCCGGTCAGACAATTGAACAAAGTGGATTTGCCGGCGCCGTTCGGTCCGATCAGGCCGAGAATATCGCCCTGCTCCAGCGTCACCGAGGCCGCGTCGACAGCCTTGAAGCTGCCAAAGGCCTTTGTCACATTGCGGGCTTCAAGGAGCATGGGTTGCTTCCGCTGTGACCGCTGTCTCCGGCGCCTTGCGTCGCCGGGCCCATAGCCGGTTGATCAATGTCAAAATGCCGCCGGGCTGAAAGCGCGCGATCAGCACGATGATGGCGCCATACACGACGAAGGTGAGACCCGCGCCCTTGCCGCCGAGCAGGTTGTTGGAGATTTCCTCCAGCGGCACCAGGATCGCCGCACCGACCAGCGGTCCGAACAGCAGGCCGGCGCCGCCGAGCGCCGCCATGATCAGCATCTTCACGGAAATCAGAATACCAAGTCCCGATTCCGGATCGACGAACCCGAACATCATGGCATAGAGCGCACCGGCGACGCTGGTCAGCCCCGCGCTCAGCATGAAGGCGTAGAGCTTGGTACGGCTGGCGGGCGCGCCGAGCGAGCGCGCCGCGCGTTCGGAATCCCTGATGGCGCGGAGGTAAAATCCCATCCGGCTGTTCGCCATCCACCAGGTGATGCCGAGCGTGATCAGGAGAACCGACAGAAACAGATAGTAGTATGGCAGCGCCGAGGTAAAGGAGAGGTCGAGCACGGTTCGCGGCACGGTCGGACCGCTGAGGCCCACGGCAGCGCCGAGATAATCGGTATTGGTGACGATCAGCCGGACGAGTTCGGCCACAGCGATGGTCGCCATGCTGAAATAATGGCCCGACAAGCGCAGCGTCGGCACGCCGATGATGGCTGCGATCAGCACGCTGACGACGACGCCGGCGGGAATTCCGACCAGCGGCGGCAGCGCGAAATGCGAATACGCGGCCATCGAGGCATAAGCACCGCAGCCGAAGAACACGACGTGCCCCACCGATACCTGACCGGCGTAGCCGCCGACGATATTCCAGGCCGACGCCGCAATCGCGTAGAGCAGAACGAGCGCGCCCAGCCGCTGCTGAAACGGTGTCGAAAACAACAGCGGATAGGCAATCACCAGCGCGAGCGCCACCGAGGGCCACAGCAAGCGCCGCATCACATCTTGCCCATCAGGTCTTTGCCTATCAAGATTTGCCCATCAAGCCTTGCGGCCGGAACCAGAGAAAACACAGGAACAGCGAATACACCACGATGTCCTTGTAAACCGCGCCGATCCAGTACGCCGACACCGATTCGATGACGCCGATCAGAAGGCCCGCAACCAGCGCGCCCGGCACGCTGCCGAAACCGCCGAGCGACACCGTGACGAAGGCGACGATGCCGAGCGTCTCGCCGACCGTCGGCGCGATATAAAAGAAGGTTGCGATCAGCGCGCCGGCAATTCCGGTGGCGCCCGCGGCAATCGCCCAGGCAATCGCCTGCATGGTGTCGGGACGGATGCCCATCAACTGCGCCGCGGTGGAATCCTCCGCGACCGCGAGCATCTTGGAGCCAAGCGAGGTGCGCGTTAGTAGCAAATGCAGGCCGAGCGTCACCAGCAAAGCGACTACGCCGGCGAGCAGGCGCGAGGCCTGGATCCGGATACCGAGCACATCGTAGGTGCCGCCGACAAGGTTTTCCGGCAGCGTCATGAAGTTGGCGCCAAAACCCCAGAACACGGAATAACGCAGCAGCAGCGCCAGCCCGAAGGTGCCGAGAATTTGCGCCAGCATCGGCCCTTTCATGACGCTGCGGATCAGCCCGAAATAAACGATGATGCCAAGCGTCGCGAGCACCAGTGCCGCAATCGGCGCGCCGAGAAACGGACCGACGCCGAGCAGCGTCCAGACCACGAACGCCACGTACATGCCGAGCATGACGAAGTCGCCATGGGCGAAGTTGACGATGTTCATCATGCCCCAGATCAGGGTGAGGCCGGACGAGAACAGCGCATAGACGGCGCCGAGCAACAATCCGCCGACGATCACCTGAACGAGGATGGTGGACATGCCTGTGATAAGTCTTGCGGGTTAAATCTCAGCGATTGCGAACGCTACGAGATCGACGAGGGCGGGACGGATGCCCCGCCCTCGATGTGTCACCAGCCCTTGTAGGGCAGCGTCGGCGCGGTCTTGGCCCTGTCTTTCGGCCAGACCGGAACGTAGTTCTCGCCATCCTGCAGCTGGATCACCAGACCCGATGCGAGGACGTTCTGGCCCTTGTCGTTGAACTTGACGCCCTTGTAACCCATGAGCAATTGATCGGGCTTGAGGTCGGTCGCCTTCAGCGCCGCCTGAATCTTGTCCGGTTCGGTTGAGCCGGCGCGGTCGATCGCGTCGCAGAGAACGAAGAATCCCTGCATGATGCGCGCGGCGGTATCGTCGAGGTCATCGCCGCTCTTCTTCTTGTACATCTCGTTGATCAGGAAGGTCGGAGATCCCGGAGGTCCGATGCTGAAGGACGAGCGGTTGAAGATACCTTGCGCCAGCTTGCCGACCGTCTTGATCAGCGAGGGATCGGAGAAGCCTGCGTTGTCAGCTATCATCAGCGGCGGCTTGTAATCCAGCGCCTGCATGGTCTTGACATACAGGATGGCGTCCGACGTGTAGCTGACCATGATCACCACGTCCGGCTTCTTGTCCTTGAGCTGGAGTACCTGGCTCTGGACGTCGGTGGTGTTGGCCGAGTAGGCAATATCCTGCGCAATGCTGAGGCCGTTTTCCTTGAACACGCTGGTGATGACGCTCGCGACCGACGTGCCGTATTCGGTGTTTTCGTGGACGATGGCGATGTTGTCGGTCTTTGCGCCGGCGGCTTTCATGTCCTTGAGAAAGTCGAGATAGATCTTGGCGAAATCCGAGGCGACCGGCGTCACCCGGAAAAACCATTTGAAGCCGCGCTCGGTCAGGCTGGCAGCGACCGACTCACCGTTCACATAGGGAATGCCGTATTTTTCGGAGATGGCGCTGGTCGTCAGCGTAATGCCGGATTGATAGGCGCCGTTGAGCGCAACGACCTTCTCTTCGGTGATCAGGCGCAGCGCCTGGTTCTGCCCGACCGCGGGGCTGCCCTGGTTGTCGGCGAATATCGCCTCGACCTTGGCGCCGCCGAGGCCGGCGAGACCGGCATTTTTAGTCAACGGCAAATTGCCGAGTTCGGGATGGGCGTTGTTGATGATGTCGATCGCGGTCTCGATCGCGGCCTTGCCGTGCACGCCGGCGCTGGCGGCGTTGCCGCTCAGCGGATAGATCGCGCCGATCTTGACGGTCTTGTCCTGGGCGGATGCCGTGCCCGTCAGCGCGACAGCAATCGAGGCGGCGCAAATGAGCCCGAGGACATGCTTAAATCTCATGGTGATAATCTCCGAAACGTTTCCCACGCAGTGCCAAATTTGAGATGAGAATGCGCTAGATGCGCCCCCCGCAACTTGCATTATTTATTGGCCTGTCAGCATGGCATGCCCGGTTCAGAGGGGCAAGTTGCGGCCCCGGCGCGCGGCCAAGCGATCAGTTGGCTGATGGCGCCGCCTCGTTGCTTGCCTGCTGGATAGGCAAATCGGCTTTGACCCCGACGTAAACGGTATTGCTGGCCTCATGGTCGCCCCGCCAATTGTCGAAGGTCACGACATGCGCAGCCGAGGTAGCGAAGGCGCCGGCCATTGCCGCGTTGAACGCATCGTCCGGAGGGTCGTTCGACCACAGTGCAAACACGCCGCCGGGATGCAGATGCTCGGCAAGCCGGGCAAGCCCTTGCCGCTGGTACAGCGCGGCGTGGCGTGGGTGCAGCAGGTTTGTCGGAGAGTGGTCGATATCGACCAGCACCGCATCGAAGCGGCGGCGCGGCACGTTGGAATCGAATCCATCCGCGGAATCTGCCATCGCGAAGAAATCGCCGTTGACGAGACGGCAGCGCGGATCAGCTGTCAGTTGCTTGCCGAGCGGAAGCAAACCCTGCTCGTGCCATTCGATGACTTCGGCCAGCGCGTCGACCACGATCAACGATCGCACCGACGAATTCTCCAGCACCGCCTGCGCGGTGTAGCCGAGCCCGAGGCCGCCGACGACGACGTCGAGGTCTGTTCGCGCCAGCGCCGCCAATCCGAGCCGCGCCAGCTCAATCTCGGCTGTCGTGAACTGGCTCGACATCAAAAATTCGTCGCCGAGTTTGATTTCGTAGATGTCGGCGCCGGTGGCGAGATGCCTTCGGCGGCGCAGGCTGAGCACGCCCATCGGCGTGGGGCGAAAATCGAGCTCTTCGAAATACACGCTCATGTGCCGGATGCCCGCTGACCGGGGCGCAACCTGTGCCCGGGAATAGCCGCGGCTTCGCCGCGCCCTGATTGCAACAAGCCCATCGCCGCGCGCTTGCCAAGGCCGGGAGGGAACGAGTAGAACGGCGCACGCTCGGCGCGGAATCCATCCAATCCGACGGAAGAACTCTAAGAATACCGATCAAGCCTCTGATATTATTCAGAAATCTTGGGGAATGGTGTAACGGTAGCACAACGGCTTTCGGGCTAAGCCGTTGAAATCTCTCACCTGGTTTTGCAAACCCCCTCCATTTTGATCCGGCTATTTCCGGTTACTTCTGAGACGTTTGCAAAACTCTTCTCGTTGTCCTCGGTGTTGAGTAGATGCTTTACCCTCGTGTCGGCTACCAGCGCGTCGGAACGCTATTCATGTTTGCACCACGGAAGCCGAGTTAGGCTTAAGTTCAGTCAGCTCGATGTCTCAGCAGCCGACACTACGGGCATCACGATACCGAGCAAATAGGATGGTAGTTTTTGGCACTTACCTGACCTTGACGTTTTTGACGAATGTCCGCTTTGCGCCCCAGAAGCCGCCAATGCGCACGGTGCCGTCGTTAAGAATGACAAAGGCTCCGCAACGCGGGATGTCGGCGGGATCGTGAGCCTGACGCTTGGCCTCAGGCCGCTCGATCTCGGCTTCTAGCTCGCCGAAAGCAGCGCAGGAGATTTCAGGGACCGTTGGCGCAAGGCTTCGGCGCGCCACGCTTGCCGACTGCTAACCGCGCACTAGCGCTTGTCCTGCTGGGTCGAGATAGCATTCCTTCCAAGCACCTACGCAGTGTCGTAGCGCGTCTTCCTTAGGCCGGCGATTGGTGGACCCTCGGAGCGCGGAAGCTCACACACGTCGTCACGAGAGGTTCATGAACGATCAGGTCTGGCGGAAGCCGATCTAGGCTCAAGCTAATTTTCTAGTTCGCGGTCAAAACAGACAGATCGAGCTTCTATTGAACTTCAGGAGCGATGCAGACGCGTTGCACGCAACAACAAGAGGCGAAGTAAGATATCAAATGCACGAAATGCCATTCAGCTCGTCAGGCTGCGCGGATCTTGCCGAGGAAGCCGTTCACATTCGTCCGCAGTTTGTCCGCCTGGCGGCTGAGATCGTCGGCGGCGGTGAGCACCTGCCCGGCAGCCGTGCCGGTCTCCTGAGCCGCCTCGTTCACCCCGGCAATATTGGTTGCTACTCCGTTGGTGCCTTGCGCCACTAACTGGATGTTGTGGGAAATATCCCGGGTCGCGGCACCTTGCTCCTCCACCGCCGCGGCGATGGCCGATGCGATCTCGTTCATTTGGCGGATCGTGCCGCCAATCGCCTTGATCGCATCGACCGCAAAGCCGGTCTCGCCCTGAATCGCGGCGATCTGCGTCGAGATATCCTCGGTCGCCTTGGCGGTCTGGTTGGCCAGCGCCTTCACCTCGCTCGCCACCACTGCGAAGCCCCTGCCGGCTTCACCGGCCCGCGCGGCTTCGATGGTCGCGTTGAGCGCCAGCAGGTTGGTCTGGGAAGCGATGTTCTGAATCAGCGAAACCACCTCGCCGATCTTCTGCGCCGTCTCGGCCAGGCCCTGGATGGTGGCGTTGGTGCGGTCTGCCTCGACCACCGCGGTGCGGGCAAATTCGGCCGACTGCGTCACCTGACGAGAGATCTCGTTGGTCGAGGCATGCAGTTGCTCGGTCGCCGCCGCAACAGTCGCCACATTGGCAGAGGCCTGGTCCGAGGCTGCCGCAACGGCGGTCGCCTGGCTGCTGGTCTCCTCGGCCGTGCTCGACATGCTTCCGGCGGTGGCATGCATCTCGGTCGAAGCGGCGCTCAGCGTATCCAGTGCCTCGCATACCTGCTGGTCGAAAACCGTAATGTACTCCTCGACGGCATGTTGACGGCTCTCTTTCTGAACCTGCTGCTGCCGCTGCTCGGCCTCAAGGCGACGCGCGGTGACCGCATTCTCCTTGAACACCTGCAGCGACCGCGCGAGCCCGCCAACCTCGTCGGCCCGGTCGGCGCCCTCGATCTCGATGTTGAGATCGCCGTTGGCGAGCTTCGTCATCTCACGGGTCATGAAGGCGAGCGGTCGGGAAATCTGATAGAGCGCGATCCAGCCGAGGACGGCGAACGCGCAGATGAGCCCCGCGGCGGCACCGATCACCAGCCACGCCCGGGTTTGCGCGGCCATGGCGACGCTCGCGTCGCGCGCCGCCTGCATTTTCTCCACGTTCATGGCAATCAGCTTGCCAACCGTCGCGATGGCAATCTGGCGATGTTTTGCCGCCACGCCGCGCGAATGGTCGAAGGCCTCCTTCGCCTTGCCGGCGAGCGCGAGTTCGAACACCTGGGCGCTTGCATCACGCCGTCCGCCGACGGCGGTACGGAAGGTATCGATGAGGGCGCGCTGGTCCGCATCCTGGGTGATGGCCTCAAAGCGGCCGATCGCGTCGAGGGTGGCGGCGGTTGCCTTGCCGTAAAGCTCGATATGCCCCTTTGCCACCTTTTCGTCGTCGCTGAGAATCACGTTCTTTTCGCTGATGGCGGCGTTGTTGAAGGCGCTTTCGGCTTGAAGAGCGAGCTGCACGCGCGTGGCGTTTCCGTCCACCAGAGCCGCCGCGGTGTCCGACAGATGGGTCACCGCCAGTGAGGCATAGAGCACGATCCCGATCGAGACGACGGCAATGATCGTCGCTGGAACCGCAATCTTGGCGATGATCGCGATATTGCGGAATCCCAGCAGCATTTCATCTCTCCGTTACGGCGTTGACTGATGAGTACAGCGCAGACGTTAAGAACCCGCGACGTTCTTAGATTTACGTAAGTAAGGCGGCCCACCGAGATAATTTTTCCGCCAAGCTCTGGAACAAAGCCCGTAGTATTACCAGGTTTGGATTCACGTCGGTTAAAAGGGCAGCCGCAGAAGCGACGGCATAGCGCCGCCACTGCGCGACAGCGCGGCGGAAAAGCGGGACCTGCTGCGCCCGGCGAGCGGCTCAATAACACTTACGCGAGAATCGAAGCCGAATGGCCGAGACGCATTGCGGCTCGGTTCACGAGAGTCGCCCCGCGAAGCGGGCGCGCCAATAAGTTGGTTGTTCCGGATTTCGCTCTGCGCTCCATCCGGGCTAGGCTTACCATATCAGATAAACGGCGCCGCGATCTTGCGACCAGAGAGCAACGGCGCCCTGATTGCCCTGGTCGGGTTCTGCGATGTTGAAATCGCGCAGTCAAACCCGTCGCCAATCGCGCTGGGAGCGAAGCTATTTGATGAGTGAAAATTCGGATCAGGAACGTCAGACGGGGCGGCAGCCTCACAAAATCCTGCAAAACGATCCGTGAACCGATCGAGATCAGGATCGTAAGCCGCGACCAGAATGTACCTGGCGCCGAGCCGCGCGCCGGTCTCGAAAAATGCGGAGAATGCGGCAATCCCGGTTTCCGGCCTGAACGCGACCACTTCGAGGTCGGCCACGGTGATGCCGGTCGCATCCAATCGGGCGATGGTCTCTCGCAGGCCGCTTCATCTTCCATCAACCGATAGGCAATACCGCCCGGTACCGCAGGCAGCAGCCGGATTCCGACGTGGTCATAACCGCAGGCCGCGGCGACATCGACCAGCGCAGGCGGCGCGAGTTCGAGTACCGTCAGCGCGGCGAGCGAGAACGACGGCATCATTCTACACTCGCGATACGGGCATCGAGCGCGAACATGCCTTGATAAATCTCCGGCTCGCCGATGCCGCCAAACAGGTCGGGTGCCATTTCGGCCGCTTGACGCAATGCGCTACGCAGCGACGCCTCGTCAAGCGCCTCGATGATCAGGACGCCGGCAAAGAACCCTTCATTCTGCCGCATTCCCTTCTCGACCGTCGGCACCGAGGTTCGGGCGTGGTCGGTGGTGCCGATCTGCACCGCGGCAATTCCGTCAAGCGCGGCAATCGCATCGGCGAGCCGCTGGGGTTGCTCCGGCAGATGCTCGATGCGCAGCGCGACAATGCTGGCCCCCTCGCCGCGGCCGGCCCGGGCGGTCATGACGCCGCCGCCACGAACGAAGTTACCAAGCTGCGGCATGATCCGTTGCGACCATGGCGTTGGTGCATTGAGGCGCGCAAGGTAGGCAGGTCCGTCGAGCACTTCAGGCGCTTCCAGCTCGTAGAGAATAAAGAAACGATGGATGTCAGCTCGCGCGGCGCGGAACACGCGCGACCCAAGGAATCCCTTCGTCGTCACCCGTTCGGTGGTGTGCTCGCGCGTCAACCAGTGCCGGTAGTCGGTCAGGTTGTTGGGCGCGATGTCGCTCCAGATGGCTAGAAAACCTGCGCCGCGCATCCCGGTCTCCTCTTTGATATCCGTTCAGGCTTTGCCG
>DATHHQ010000570.1:0-2612 GCA_035490095.1 Bradyrhizobium sp. | reverse complement strand
GTAGAACAATAGCTGGCCCCCGGATTGAGCGAATGGTAGGTAGCCGAGTTCGTCGAGGACCATGAAGTCCATCCTGGTCAGATGCTCGGCGATACGACCTGCCGTCCGTTGCGGGTCTCGATCTCCGGGCGGTTGACGAGGTCGACCACGTTGTAGAAGCGCCCGCGGGCACCGGATCGTATGCAGCTTCTGGCGATGGCTATGGCCAGGTGGGTCTTGCCAGTGCCGGTACCGCCGACCAGAACGGCGTTGCGTTGCTGGGCGATGAAGCCGCCGCCGGCGAGATCATTGATCAGGGTCTGGTTGATGGGTGTGCCCTCGAACTGGAAGTCGTCGAGGTCCTTGGCGAGCGGCAATTTGGCGATCGTGAGCTGATACTTGATTGATCGCGCCTGCTTCTCGTTGATCTCGGCGTTGAGCAGGTCGCCGACAATGCGCTGGGGTTCGTGCTGGCGCTTGACGGCGGTCGCCATGATCTCGTCGAAGGCGGCCTTCATGCCGTAGAGCTTGAGCTCACCCATGAGGTCGAACAGTTGAGTACGCTCCATTAGTTGGTTCTCCTGAGGTTGTCGTAACGGGCACAGTCGGCGATCGGGGCATGGCGCAATGTCAGCGCAGCCGGGGTGAGGATGTTGGCCGGCGGCGCAGGATCACGCTGGCGAGCCAGGATGTTGAGCACGACATCGGCGGAATGAACGCCGTGAGCGATCGCTTCGGCACAGGCTGCTTCGACGACCGGTAAGCCGTCGGTCAGAACCGCGTTGAGGATGTCGACCATCTGCCGGTTGCCATCGTCGGCACTGGCGAGCTTGCGCCGTACACGTTCGATCGCCGCCGGAAGCACCCAGTCCTTGAAGGGAGCGCCGTTGCGCAAGGCACCGGGTTTGCGAGCCAGCACCGGCACGTAATGCCAGGGATCGTAGACGGTATCGCCGCGGCCGAACGAGCGAGCATGCTCGGCAACGATGCGCCCGTCCTGGCGGATCACAATGCGGTCGGCGTAGGCGTGAACCTCGACAGGCCGCCCGACAGCGCTGGCCGTGACCGAGTATTTGTTGTTGTCGAACCGCACCAGGCAGGTCTTCGAGACCGATGCTGGCACCGCGTGGAATCCGTCGAACCGGCCGGCATAGGGAACAAGCTTTGGCCGTTCCGCCTCGAACACTTCCCAGACCGTCTGCTCGGGCAGTTCCGGATGCCGGTGCGCCTTGGCGTAGGCGATGCATTTGTCCAGCAGCCAGGCGTTCAGCTCGTCGAGATTTTTGAACCGTAGCCGCGGCGTGAAGAAGCGTTCACGGACAAGCCCAACCTGGTTCTCGACCTGACCCTTCTCCCAGCCCGACGCCGGCGTGCAGGCCACCGGGTCCACGAGGTAGTGGCTGCACATCTGCATGAAGCGGCGATTGTAGAGACGCCCTTTGCCGACGAAGATCGTCTCCACCGCCGTCTTCATGTTGTCGTAGATGCCGCGCACGCAGGTGCCCTTGAACAGAGCGAATGCCCGGTCGTGGGCGTCGAACACCATCTCCTGTGTCTCGCGCGGATAGCACCGTACAAACAGCATGCGGCTGTGGCAGAGCCGGACATGGGCGGCCTTCACGATCACCGTTACGCCGTTGAGCAGGACGACTTCATGGCTCCAGTCGAACTGATAGGCTTCTCCCGGCGCAAAGCTCAGCGGGACGTAGGCCGCAGCCGTGGATTCCCCGCGCTCCTTGCTCCATCGCCTGGCGTAGCGGCGCACGGCGTCGTAACCGCCGTCATAGCCGCGCCCGCGGAGCTCCTCGAAGATCCGGATCAATGTCAGTTGCTCGCGAGCGGACTTGGTCGCGTTCCCTGCCAGCAATCCGTCGAGTTCTGCTGCCCATCGTCCCAGCTTCGGCCGTGGCTGGACAACACGCTCGTACTCGAATGAGGTCTCTCCCGACCTCAGCACCTTCCGGACCGTGTTCCGCGACACCTTCAGGTCCCGGGCGATCTCCTTGATCGTCTTGCCCTTGATGAAGTGCTCGCGCCTAATCCGGGCAATCGTCTCCACGATCAGCATTCCCAACCACCTGCTTCGTTACAAAGCAGGCAGCGCAATAGACCAATCGGTAGGGGGTCAATTTTGGACGCCGATCCCCCGGCTCAGGGGGTCAATATTGCAGGCCGAATGACAATCCAGGAGATGATGCAGGGCAGCGGCCGGCAATATGCGGGCTGTGCCATGGAGCTTTACGACGGCGGGCGCATCGTCGGTCGCATCCCTCTGGATTATCGGAAGCCCTCTCACTGTGGCACCTCGGCGCTGCCACACAGTGAGAAGTTGCCACGGCATGATTTGGACGATTCTTGCTTTGATATGACGGGACCTGGATGCCGTCCAGGGTCGCTTAACCAGGGAGGCAACCGTGAGCCCAGCAGGAGCAGTTTTTCCGCCCGACCTCATCGAATTGATGAAGCTGGTTCTTAACGATGTCACGGCATTGCTCCCCGAATTGAAGCGAACGTCGTCGATAAAAGTTGAGATCGCGTCTAACATTCTCGCATGTGCTGCAAGAGGCGAGCGAAATCCAGCCGCGCTCAAAGCAGCGGCCCTTTTGGGGACGGTGAGTGTGGACTAATCCTCA
>DATHHQ010000569.1:0-2341 GCA_035490095.1 Bradyrhizobium sp. | reverse complement strand
AAGCAGCCGGGAGCAGCCGGCGGCAATGGAGCGGCGGTCTATATCAATCGTCCGCTGAAGCAATTCGGCGACCACTCATGGACCGCGGTCGTGAATGTCGCGGTTGAACGGGATGGCCTTGTCCGCCGCTACCCGTTTGGCGAGAACCTCGACGGGCAGTTTCTGCCGTCGATGGGCGCTGTATTGGCGGGGCAGTATCATGCGAAGCGCGAGCCGTTCCTGATCGATTTCAGTATCCGTACCGCGTCGATTCCGAGAGTGTCCTACATCGACGTGCTGCGCGGCGATGAGGCAACGCTGGCCAAGCTGCGGAACAAGAAGGTCATCATCGGCAGCACCGCGCTTGAACTCGGCGACCGCTTCAGCACCCCGAACGGCGGGGTTGTTTCCGGGCCGCTGCTGCAGGCCCTCGCCGCCGAGTCGATATTTCAGGACCGCACCCTGCGCCAGACCTCGGACATCGTCACGCTGGCCGGGCTATGCATGATCTCGCTGATCATGATGTTCTCGTGGCGCCGCCTCTCCGCCAGCATGAGGGTTGTCCTGCTTGTCGGAATGGCTGCAGCTGTTGAGACAATCGCCATCCTGCTGCAGGGAAAGCTGCCCCTTATTCTCGATACCTCGCTGTTCCATACCGCCATCGCGGTCTACATGGCCGCCATTGCGCTCGATGAAATCGACTTGCGGGATTGGCTCGGCCGGATTGCGGAGAACCGCTTTCAACGCATCGCGATGTCGCTGGGCGACGGCCTGGTATGTACCGACAAAAATCACCTGATCACGGTGTGGAATCCCGGGGCGGCGGCGATTTTCGGTTATGACCCTGCCGAAATGATTGGACGTCCATTCGACCGAATTTGCGCCACGGGCGCCGAAGCTGCGACAGGCTCGATTTCGAGGTGCGAGGAGGCGCGCGCCCGATCGCGGCTGCCCGGCGGGCTGGTCATGGAATTCGACGGCCGCCGCAAGAACGGCGAGGTGTTTCCGGTCGAGGCATGTTTTTCCGGCTGGCAAGGCACCGATGGCTTTCAGTATGGCGCCATCCTGCGCGACATATCGGTGCGAAAGCGCGAAGGCGAACGTATCAGATATCTGGCGGAATACGATTCGCTGACCGGGCTCGCCAACCGCGACACCCTTCACGCGGAGCTGGCGGCGATGATTTCCAGCGCGGAAATGGCGGCGGGCGAGGTAGCGCTGCTGGTCATCGGCCTCGACAGCTTCCAGCACATCAACGACATGCTGGGCCATGCCTGCGGCGACCTCGTGCTGCGCGCTGTGTCCGGGCGATTGAACGCCGAGACCGGGGGCGCGGGAGTGGTCGCGCGCCTGAGCGGCGATGAATTTGCCATCGCAATCCCGTACGCCGATATGACCGAAACCGTCGAGCAATTCTGCGAACGCATCGGCCTTGCATTCAGCGCGCCGCTGTTGGCCGGGGCGCGTCAGCACCGCGTCACGGTCAGTATCGGCGCGGCCACATATCCATTGGGTGGCAACACGGCCGACGAACTGTTGAGCAATAGCCATCTCGCTCTCAGTCGCGCCAAGGCGGCAAGGCGCGGCGGTCATGTCCTGTTCGAGAAAACGATCAGGGAGGAACTGGAAGCACGACTGACCCTCGAGGCCGAATTGGCGCTCGCCGTCGAGCGAAATGAATTCGAATTGTTCTATCAGCCGCAAGTCCGTCTGGCGGATGGCGGCCTGCTCGGCGCGGAAGCCCTCATTCGCTGGCACCATCCCCTCCGCGGCATGGTATCGCCCGCCGAGTTCATGCCGGTCGTCAACACTTCCGCCATTTCGGAGCCGATCGGGGGCTGGGTTCTCGAAACCGCGTGCCGACAGGCGCGGATCTGGGAACGGGCCGGACATAACGTCCGCGTCGGCATCAACCTTTCACCTTCGCAACTTCAGTCGGGTGACCTCGCGACCTCGGTCGCAGAGATGCTCGAGATCACCGGCCTGTCGCCCTCGCTGCTCGAACTGGAGGTGACCGAGGACATTCTGCTCGTGAACGAGGACAAGGCACTCGACACGTTCCGCAGAATTCAGGATCTCGGCGTTCGCGTGGTCTTCGACGACTTCGGCACCGGCTATGGCAGCCTCAGCTATCTCAAGAAATTCCCGCTCAACGGGCTCAAGATCGACAGGTCATTCGTGCTCGAACTGCGCGCCGATTCCGGCGATGCGGCGATTGTCGGTTCGACCATCGGTCTCAGCAAGCAACTGGGCTTGTCGGTGATCGCAGAAGGCATCGAGGATCGTGCGACCGCCGATTTGCTGATGAGCATGGGATGCGAACAGGGACAGGGCTATTTCTTCGGCCGGCCGATGCCGGCTC
>DATHHQ010000568.1:0-2595 GCA_035490095.1 Bradyrhizobium sp. | reverse complement strand
GACGCCGACCCCGGCATTTGCGGACAACCCTGTCTGGGCCACCGATCCCGCCACCAGTATCTACATCAAGGCCTGTCAGGGCACCAAACCGGGCGACCCGATCGACCCGGTCTATGTCGAACGCATCGGCACCTCGTCGCTTATCAGCGATGCCATCTCGGAATATGACGACAGGCGCTATCGGGAGGCGCTGGCGTTTTACCGAACCGCCCTCAAGATGACGGGCGGAGATCAGCTGCGGGTCCGCTCCGGCATCTATCTGGCAAACTGGAAGCTCAACCGCAGGGATGACGCCACCGACGCATTCGGCAGTCTTGTCGATTACAGTCTGACCGGCAAGAAATTGTCGATGCGGTTTCTGTTCAAGCCCGGCTCGACCCAGTTCGTCGATGACCCGCAGATCTCGGCGCCTTACCCGATGTGGTTGAGCCAGATCGCCGTGCGGGCGACGCAGCGCAACACATGTCTTCAACTTGTTGGGCACACCTCAAAAACCGGACCTCCGCAGGTCAACGAGCGGCTTTCAGTCCTGCGCGCCCAATTCATCAAGGATCTGCTGCAGAGCAGTTCCCCTCGTCTCGCCGATAAATTGAAGGCGACCGGCGTCGGATCCAGGGAGACACTGATTGGCACCGGCAGGGATGACGCCAGCGATGCCATCGATCGCCGCGTTGATTTCAACGTGTCGGACTGTTGAGAACGGTCGAATATCTGTTACTGCCACGAATGCGAAATGCCGGTATTTTCGGCTACGAAATGGCCGGGCTTTTCCCGCCCACCGTCACCAGCACGATTTCCGGCGGGACGCCGAGACGGAACGGCATGATGCTACAGCCAAGGCCACCAGAGATGACGACGTCGCAGCTTGTCCTGGTGTGGCCATAGGCCAGCTGGTTTCCGTAACGCGACGGCACCACCGGCGACCAGCCGAATAATCGTACCTGGCCACCATGGGTATGCCCCGAGAGTTGCAGCGCGACTCGCGACGGCACGCGCATCGCGACGTCGGGCTCGTGCGCCAGCAGAATGACCGGCGCGTCGTCGGTGACTTTCGCAAGCGTCGCTGTGAGATCATCGACACCGATCCGCCGGACTGGCCTGAAGCGCCGCGCCGGAAGATAGGCCAACTGGTCACCAAGCCCGGCAATCCAGAACGGCCGGCCCGCTTTGGTCAGCCGAACCACATCGTTTTCGTAAACCGGAATGCCGGCTGCTTCGAGCGCGCGTCGGGCAACGGTCGGCCCCTGCCCTTCCCGCTGCACCGTCTTATCATCCCAATAATCATGATTGCCGAGGATCGCATGCACCCCGAGCGGGGCCTTCAACCCGGCAAGCACCGGCGCCCATTCACTGGCCGCAATGTGACGCGTCACATGGCGGTGACCGGCCACATAGTCGCCGAGCATGACGATGATATCGGCGCCGAGCGCATTGGCGCGCTCCACAATTGCCTGGATGTGATTCAGCGACATCCAGGGATCGCAGGCATGAAGATCGGCAATCGCGGCGATCTTGAGCTGGAAACCAGCGGGCCATTGCGGCGGGGTAATATTGTAGCGCGCGACGCGAAGCCGCAGCACAGGCTCGATGCCGAACCCATAGGTCGCGGTTGAAGCACCCAAGGCGCCAACGCCGGCGATGAAGCGCAAAAACTGGCGACGTGAAATCATGAATGGCTATTCGTGATGCATCCTCTTTTTGGTCGCGGATTGCATCCGAATTGGGGTGTGTTTGTGCAGATATTCAGCAGCGCAACGTCAATCGTCGCCATCACTACCCTGCCCGAACAATCCGAACTGCGCCGGATCGCGCGCGGGTTCGGCGAGGCCGAGATGGCGGAACGCATGCGAGGTCAACAGCCGGCCGCGCGGCGTGCGCTGCAGATAGCCGCACTGAATCAAGAACGGCTCGATGATATCCTCGATGGCGTCGCGCGGCTCCGACAGCGCCGCCGCCATGGTCTCCACGCCGACCGGGCCGCCGCCGTAATTCATCGCGATGGTGGTGAGATAACGCCGGTCCATGGCGTCAAGCCCGGCGGCATCGACTTCCAGCGCGCTCAGCGCATTGTCGGCAATGGCGCGATCGATCGAGGTCGCATCCGCCGCGGATGCAAAATCGCGGACCCGCCGCAGCAGCCGCCCCGCAATGCGCGGCGTGCCGCGGGCGCGGCGCGCGATTTCGTTGGCACCGTCAGGCGTGATGCCGATCTTGAGCACGCGGGCGCCGCGGGTGACGATCTTTTCCAGCTCTTCCTCGGTATAGAAATTCAACCGCACCGGAATGCCGAAGCGATCGCGCAGCGGATTGGTCAACAATCCCGCGCGCGTGGTGGCGCCGACCAGCGTGAACTTCGCCAGTTCGATCTTGACCGAGCGCGCCGCAGGTCCTTCGCCGATAATCAGATCGAGCTGGAAATCCTCCATCGCCGGATACAGCACTTCCTCGACCGCGGGGCTGAGGCGGTGGATTTCATCGATGAACAGAACATCGCGCTCTTCGAGATTGGTCAGCAGAGCTGCGAGGTCACCGGCCTTGGCGATAACAGGCCCGGAGGTGGCGCGAAAGCCGACGCCAAGTTCGCGCGCCACGATC
>DATHHQ010000567.1:0-7277 GCA_035490095.1 Bradyrhizobium sp. | reverse complement strand
CAGCGATGCCGAGCTGCAGATGATGCATGAGGCGGGCGTGCGCGGGGTACGCTTCAACTTCGTCAAGCGCCTCGTTGATTTCACACCAAAAAACGAATTGATGGAGATCGCCGGCCGCATCGCAAAACTCGGCTGGCATGTCGTGATCTATTTCGAACAGGGCGACCTTGCGGAGCTGTGGGACTTCTTTACCGCGCTGCCGACCGTCATCGTCGTCGATCACATGGGCCGGCCCGATGTCAGTAAATCGGTCGAGGGGCCCGAGTTCGAGCTGTTTGTGAAGTTCATGGCGCAGCACGCGAACGTCTGGTCCAAAGTCAGCTGCCCGGAACGGCTGTCGGTTTCGGGGCCACCGGCGCGCAACGGCGAACAAAAACCCTATCGCGACGTGATCCCGTTCGCCCGGCGCATTGTCGAGACGTTTCCCGATCGCGTGCTCTGGGGCACCGACTGGCCGCATCCCAATCTCAGGGATCACATGCCCGACGACGGCCTGCTGGTTGACTTCATCCCGCACATCGCGGCCACGCCCGAACTGCAGCACAAGCTGCTAGTCGACAACCCGATGCGGCTTTATTGGCCGGAAACATCCTGAAAAAGGCGAATGCGTCGCCGGGATTGGTGAGTGGGCTAAGCGAGCCCAGCATTTTCAGCGCTGTCCGGATTCGGTGGGCATGGCGCAATTTCGCCTCTGCCCGCCCGCGCTCCAATGACAAGGTCTAGTAGAGGGGGATCCAGGCGATGCCGCACGGGCCGTTGCAGCGGGCACAGTGCGCCGGTTGGTCGAAGGTGTTGGCCAGTTCCCATTCCTGCGATTCGTTGCTCCACTGGGCTGTCGCGTGCGCGATGATGTCGTCCGACTGGCAGTTCGAGCAGACCGGTGTTGCCCGTGTCGCGCGTGTGGTCCGCGCTGCCCGTGCCGCCGCCCGCCGGCTAGCGATCTGGACCGGCTCCTGGTGCGAACTAAACGGATTGAGAAGCGAAGCGTGTGTCATGTTATTACCCATTTATTCCCCTTCGAAGGTGCATCGGATCCAGCAGGTGATGTGCCCTATAGCTTAACGTGATTCGCGGGCCATGTTATGGCCGCGGGATGGCATCGTTTGCCGTGGTCAAGCTGGATCCGGCCCTCGTCTCGGCCCGAACTTAGCGCCGCAAAATGATTCGGTCTTCCTCGCTTCTCGTTTCGCTGTGGATTGTGTCGAAATGGGTCGCCTGGCCGGCAACCTCCGAAACAACGAAACGTCGCGGATAATGCCGGGGAAAGCGTCGGTTCCGGTGACGCCGGCCAGCCCTACAATCCGCGTACCAGGCCGGCGTCGATCAAGAGCCGGTTGAAGCGCCGCGCTTCCGCACCGTCCTTGCAGGCATAGAACAGGCCCTTGCAGCGCAGCATGATGCTTTTCTGCTCCTCGAACGACGGATCGAGCGGGATGCCGGCGGCTTCCTGGATCACGATCGGGATATAGGCCGCATCGAGGGTTTCGAGCGCCGACGACAGATCGGCCGGTCGAAAATTGATGCCATCGAGCGCGTAGTAAGTTGAGAAGTAACGCGGATCTGCGGTCATCAGGCGTTGCGTCAACGATTTACGGTCGATGCCAGGCTCAAGCAATTTCTGCGAGATGGCGGGTTGATGATCACCGAAACGCAAGACCAGAAACGGTTGATCGGGATAGTCGCGCGCCAGCCGTATGGTGAAATCGCGGTAGTCCTTCGCCGTCACGGTTTGGCGACGAATGTATTCGTCGGTCTCCGCCGTATTTCCCAGCGGAGTCCAGTCCGGCGTCAGATCGGGCCGGTAGACGCTCCACCAGGGAAAATGATTGGCCGTGAGATACACGAACATGAAGATCGGCGACTGCGACGGCGGCTCACTCGCAAACACCTTCAAGGCCTGGTCGAAATAGAACTTGTCCGGCTGCCTGTCCTCAGCGACGCCCATATCCGCCATGTCGATGAACTGGTCGACGCCGGTTCCCTTCTGGAAGGTACGCGCACCGAGGAAGCCTCCATAGGTCGGATAGAGCGAGAAGGTCTTGTATCCGCAGCGCTGCAGCGCTCGCGGCAGTCCGCGCGTGACACGGCCCGCGGCGATTCTTGTGACGTAAAACTTCAGATCACCGAACGATCGCGCCGACATGCCGGTCATCACATTGAGTTCGGTGTACCATGTCGGGCCGCCGGTCGACTCCACCATCAGGGTCCGCCGCGTGCCATCACTGGACTTGAAGTAGTCGGAGTACCCCGACGGCACCTTGACTCCGGGCGCAGCGGTAATGTCGAAGCTCGACTCGTCGAGCAGCAAGATGATATGCGGCCGCCTCGCAGTGCTGTCGCATTTCTCGCTGGGCGGCAGCGCCGGCCAGCCGGCGGCGTGTGCTCGCGCGGCCAGGCGAAGTGGGCCGCTCGCAGGTGGATCGGCCTCTATCCATCCTGTCGAAGCCAGCCGCGACACCGCCACCACAGCCGAGCGCGCGAGACCGGAAATATGATTGATGCCCTGGAACGGCTCCCACGGTTGCTCGGGCGCCGCGACCGACATTGCTGACATCGACACGGTGGTTGCGGCAAGAATCGCCAGCGGAAGGCGGCGACCTGCGCGAAACGGATCGGAGCGCCAGATCACCCACAACACCGGAACTGCAAGGACCCCCGCCACGATCAACTGCGTCCGCAATCGCGGAAACACCGAGAGCAGGAACGAAAACGTGTCGCGATCGATGATCAGGAAATCGAGGAATGTCAGCGATAGCTGCAAAATCTCGGACTTAAAGCGCGACAGCACGATCAACAGCACCACCAGGCTTAGCGCAAGCGCCGCGGACACGCCGGGCCGCGGCAGCACGAGCAGGAAAAGACAATTCGCAAAGACCCACGCCAGCAGGGACAGCGTGATCGCAAAAGGTCCGTGTTCCGTGGCGAACAGGACAGCCAACGCCGCAAGATGCAACGTGGCGACCAGGCCAACACCGGCATAGAACCGGACGCCGCGCGATGCTGCGCCGCCGGTCCGGTTTGTTCCAGGTTCGACGGAGGCTGGTATTTTGCTCTCCCCTTGCTGCTAGAGGTTTTTTACGAAACCGGCGTCGATCAGCAGCCTGTTGAAGCGCCGCGCTTCCGCACCGTCCTTGCAGGCATAGAACAGGCCCTTGCAGCGCAGCATGATGCTCTTCTGTTCCTCGAACGACGGATCGAGCGGGATGCCGGCGGCTTCCTGGATCACCAACGGCAGATAGGGCCCGTCGATGGTGTCCATCACGGCGGGACTCTGGACTGGCTCGAAGTTGATCGCATCGATGGCATAATAGGTCGCGTAATAGCGCGGGTCGTAATTCTCCAGCTTCTTGCCGACACCGGCCTCATCGAGACCGGGATCGAGCACGTGCGGCGAGAATTCCGGCTGGTGGTCGCCATAGCGCACGATCAGGAACGGCTGCGCCGGAAATTTCTTTTTAAGCCCTGCGATGAACGCACCGTAATCGTCGGTGCTCATCGCCTGACGTCGCAGATACTCGTCGACAATGGGCTCGTTGCCGGGCTTGCGCCAGAACGGCGTCAGGTCGGGGCGAAACCGGGTCTCCCAGGGAAAATGATTGGCGGCGAGATAGACGAACATGAACTGCGGCGTGGTCGGCGGCGCCTGCGACATCAGCTGCAGAGCTTTATCGTAAAAGAAGCTGTCGGGTTCGACGTCCTTGGCGCCAAGATCGCGCGCGTCGTAGAAATGCTGGATACCGGTGGTGGTCTGGAAGCTGCGCGCGCTCATGAACGCGCCGTAGGCCGGATAGAGCGAGGTCGTGTCGTAGCCGCAGCGGCGCAGCGCCAACGGCAGTCCGCGCTCGACGCGGCCTGACGCGATGCGGGTCACGAAATAGGAAAACCGGCCGAACGAACGCGACGAGAGCCCGGCGAGCACGTTGTATTCGGTGAACCAGCTCGGACCGCCATTGCTCTCGGCCAGGAATTTGCGTTCCTTGCCGTCGAACGATTTGAAATGGCTGCCATAGCCCGCCGTCACCTTGATGCCAGCGGCCTGACGAATGTCGAAACTGGATTCGTCGTGGATCATGATGATGTTCGGCCGCCGCCCGACCGGATGGCAGGAATCCAGCAGCGGCACCTTCAGACGCTCGGCGGCGACCGCGTCGGATTCCATGAAACCGTATTTGATGAAATCCGACACCGCGGTTACGCCGGAGCGGGAGAACTTCGACAGATAGCCGTCGTCGTAATAGCCGCGCCAGGCTTCATCCGGCCATGCAAAGGAATATCCGACCAGTGCGGCAAGGCACGCCAGCTTGCAGGCCACCGCCGGCAACCGCCGGATGCGGAACGGATCGAGCCACCACAGCGCGTACATCGAGGGGATGATGACGAGCGCGGCGCCGATCACCGACCAGCGCAGATTGGGGAAGATCGTAAACAGGAAGGCCGCGGTGTCGCGATCGATCACCATCAGGTCGACGAAGTTCGCCGTCATCTGCACGATGTCGTGCTTGAGCCGCGACAGCAGGATCAGCACCACCACCAGCGTCAGCGACAGCGCGCCCGACAATGCGGGTCGCCGCAACAGCGCGATCCAGAAGAAGTTCAGGATTCCCCATGACATCAGAAAGCCGGCGCGCGAACTGAAGTCGACTTCGGTCTGAAACATGACGGCCAGCGCCGCCAGATGCGGCGCCGCGACGGCAAGCAATCGCCAGATGCCGATCGCGGCCAGACCCGTAGCAGCGACGGAAGCGGTCGGACCTGGATTTGGTGCGGGCGCCATGGGCGGGGGACGCAACTACACCCGGCACTGCCTTTGGGCCTTTGCTGGCGATGACCAGGAGACGCATGACGCAGCCGGAACCCGCGGCATGTCATGAAAATGTAGTGGAACGGTCATGAACACGCAATGAATTTGCCGAATTCGGCGCGCGCTAGCGAGGCAGTCCCCCGCGCGTT
Organism: Bradyrhizobium sp.; assembly: GCA_035490095.1. Classification (GTDB taxonomy): domain Bacteria; phylum Pseudomonadota; class Alphaproteobacteria; order Rhizobiales; family Xanthobacteraceae; genus Bradyrhizobium. Next base: position 2,327 of record DATHHQ010000567.1, on the reverse strand, counting down.
AACGCTTTACCGCCGGAAGGTCAGTCCGGACGTCTGGCAATGCCCTCGATGAACAGATCGAGGATCGCTTCGGCGGTGCGCTCGGCCTCGGCTTCCGCGACACCCCAGCGCGGAAAATGACCGTCGATTTTCATCCGGGCAAAGCCGTAAACCAAAGCGCGGCCGGCAATCTGGACCCCCTTCAGGTCGGGGACGCGCAATTGGCCTTTGGCGAACGCATCCGCCAGCGTCTGCTCGGTCATGCCGATCAGCTCGGCGTTGTCCCGTGACAGCTCGGTTGCCTTGCCGTGGTCGAAGAACCTGCCGTTCGAGATGATCTCGAAATGGGCCGGGTTACGCATCGCCCAGCGCAAATAGGCCATCCCAAGGGCCCGAAACCGCGCCAGCGGATCGCCGGCCGGGACCTCGGACAGCGCCACCTCGATCTCGGCCCGAAAGCGTCGCTGCGCTTCCTCGGCCACCGCCGTCATCAGGGCGACGCGGCTCGGGAAGTGCCGGAACGGTGCGCCCGGTGACACCCCGGCGCGGCGTGCCGCCTCACGCACGCTGACGGCCTCGGCGCCGCCCTCCTCGGCCAATCCCAGCGCCGCGTCGATCAACACGCGCCTGAGATCGCCGTGATGATAGGGCTTCGGAGGCGGCGACGGGCGGTGGGCGGGCCGGCGTTTCGGTCTGGCGGACAGGGACATGCGCCGTTCTAGCATCAACGAAACGTGAATGTAAGCACTGCATACACGATTGACGGCGACGCCGCGCGTTATGTAACTGGTGATTACATCATTCACCGGAGGAACCGTCATGCCATCGCATCGAAAAAACTGGTTCGAAGGCTGGCGGCTGTTCGCCGTGCTGACGCTGGTGCTGATCGTTCTGTCGATCTGGATCGCGGGCATGCGGCAGTTCGAGGTCGACGGCGTACGCATGGCGATCCGCTTCACGGCGCGAACCTCGCTATTGTTCTTCTGCCTGGCCTTCAGCGCCGCGGCGCTGGCGCGGCTATGGCCGAACGCGTGGACGCGATGGCAGCGCCGCAACCGGCGCACCCTCGGCGTCACCTTCGCCGCGTCGCACGCCATCCACGCCGTTGCCATTGCCTGCTTTGCAATGATGGATCCCGCCGGCTATGCGGCCGCAACCTCCGCCGCTTCCTATGTCTTCGGCGGCATCGGCTACGCGTTCATCATCGCGATGGCCGCGACCTCGTTCGATCGCGCAGCCACAGCGATCGGCCCGCGCGCCTGGCGCATCCTGCATCTCACCGGCGGCTACTATCTTTTGTTTCAGTTCATGGTCGCATTCGGCAAGCGGATTCCCGACATGCCGCTGTATAGCCTGTTCCTGATCCCGCTGCTGGCGGTGATGGCACTGCGGCTGATCGCCATGGCGTCGGCACGAACGCCGCGGACGGTCCGGGCGGGATAACCCTATCCGCCAGAGCCTTTCCGTTTCGATAGAATCGAAACGGGGCTCTAGACCATCTCCATGGTGCTGCCATCGCAGGATTGGGCGGGGTCGCCCTGATTGCCGGCATGCGCGGCCGATGCCAGAACACAGATCGAGACGGCCGCGATGAGCGTTCGCGGCATGGCGTATCTCCAGCTCATGCCGAGGGCAACAGCCCGAGCCGCTTGGCGATGATCCTGTCGACCATCCGCTTCGGCAGGATGGCCGCCATCAGGTATCGCATCGGCTCCGGCGTGATGGTGTAGCGCACCTTTGGATGGCTCGATGTCAGCGCGTCGGCGATCCGTTCGGCAATCTTCTCCGGCGGCAATCCGATTTCGCTGAGATGCAGCATGAACTTGCGGATTTTTTCCAGCGCCGGGAAAAAAGGCGAATTCTGGTAGGCGGATATGTCGACTTCCTCAGCCTTGCTCCAGATCGGCGTCTTCACCGCGCCTGGCGCGATGATGACAACGTCGATCCCGAACAGCATCATTTCGCGGCGCAGGCTTTCGGACAGTCCCTCGATCGCGTGCTTGGAGGCCGAATAGGCCGACATCAGCGGGTTGCCGTTTTTGCCGGCCACCGAGCTGATCATCACGATCCGTCCCTTCGGTCCCTTCAGTGACGGATCGGACCCGAGCAGCGGGCCGAAGGCCTGGGTAGCTATGATCGGCCCGATGACGTTGACGTCCATCTGGCGGCGGAATTCGTCGGCGGCGAGTTCGAGCACCGGTCCTGCGACCGCGATGCCGGCATTGTTGACCAGCCCAAACAGCGTCTCGCCGCGCAGCGCCCTGCGCACCTGGTGCGCGGCTCCCCGCACCGCGGCCTCGTTGGTGACATCGAACCGCAGCGCGGTAAAATTCGCGCCGAATTCGCGC
>DATHHQ010000566.1:0-3905 GCA_035490095.1 Bradyrhizobium sp. | reverse complement strand
GCTCGCACGTGTCGACCCGTCGGTCGCGACCTTCATAGGCGTGCATGTCGGCCTGGCGATGGGCTCCATCTACATCGACGGATCGGAAGAGCAGAAGCAGAAATGGTTGCCACAGATGGCGCGCTTCGAGAAGATCGGCTGTTTCGGCCTGACCGAGCCGCTGGTGGGCTCAGGTGCCAGCGGCGGCCTGCTGACCACGGCGAAGCGTGAGGGCGACACCTGGATCCTCAATGGAGAGAAGCGTTGGATCGGCAATGCTCCATGGTGCGATGTTTCAATCATCTGGGCGCGCGATATCGCCGACAACCAGGTGAAGGGCTTCATTGTCGAGAACAAGACCACGCCCGGCTTCAGCGTCGAGAAGATCGAGAACAAGATTGCGCTCAAGGTGGTCCAGAACGGCCACATCACGATGAAGGATGTTCGAGTGCCGGAAGCGAACCGTCTCCAGGGCGGCAATTCATTCCGCGACACCGCGAAGGTGCTGAAGATCACGCGCTACGCCGTGGCGTGGATGGCGACTGGGTGCGCGATGGGCGCCTATGAGGCCGCGCTGAAGTATAGCCAGGAGCGCTTGCAGTTTGGCAAGCCGATCGCGTCGTTCCAGCTAGTCCAAGACCTTCTCGCCAAAATGATCGCCAACATCACGGCTTCGCAATGCCTGATCGTGCGCCAGGCGCAGCTGCATGCCGAAGGTAAGCTGACGGACGCCCATGCCGCGCTTGCCAAGGCGTTCGCTACGGCCAAATGCCGCGAGACGGTTGCCTGGGCCCGCGAGTTGATGGGCGGCAACGGAATCGTTGCCGACTACAAAGCGGCACGCTTCTTCGCGGATTGTGAAGCGCTCTACTCCTACGAAGGCACCTATCAGATGCAGAATCTGATCGTCGGCAAGGCCGTCACCGGCCTCGGCGCCTTCGCGTGATATCACAGCGGCCGGCGCTCCGGCGCCGGCTATCCCCCTCCAGGAGATATGAACCATGGCTTCGGGAACTGCATCATTCGCCGCTTCGCCTGCAGCGGCACCCAACTCCTTGCCCAGAGCGGCGCTGGCGCTGGCGAATGTCCTGTACGAGAAAAAGGCTTCGATCGCCTATGTGACGGTCAACCGGCCCAAAGTGCTCAACGCGCTCAATACGCCGACCTGGACCGATCTGCGGACCGCCTTCGAGGATGCAAAGGCCGACGCGTCCGTGCATGGCGTGATCCTGACCGGCGCGGGCGACAAGGCCTTCATCGCCGGCGCCGACATCAGTGAACTTGCGAATGTCGACGCCTATGACGCAGAGGAGTCCAGCCGGTTCGGGCAAGGTGTGCTGGACCTCATCGAAAATCTCGGCAAGCCGGTGATCGCGGCCATCAATGGCTTTGCGCTTGGCGGAGGCTGCGAGACGGCGATGGCCTGCACCATCAGGATCGCCGCCGAACACGCCAAGTTCGGGCAACCCGAGGTGAAGCTCGGGCTGTTGCCAGGCGGTGGCGGTACGCAACGCCTGCCGCGCCTGGTCGGCAAGGGCCGTGCTCTGCAGCTGATCCTCACCGGCGAAACGATCTCTGCCCAGGAAGCCTATCGCATCGGCCTCGTCAACGAAGTTGTCCCCGCGGCCAATCTCATCGCTCGCGCTGAGACCATCCTGAAGCAGATATCCGCCAACGCGCCGATTGCCGTGAAGTTCTCGCTGGAAGCGGCCAACAAGGGGATGGACACCAGCCAGGCCGAAGGGTTTGCGCTCGAAGCGTCCTATTTCGGCATCTGCGCCGCCACCGAAGACAAGAAGGAAGGCACCTCCGCCTTCCTCGAGAAACGTGCGCCGCAGTTTCACGGACGCTGAATTCCGAGCGCAAGCGAGACCGGACATTTGCCATGGCAACGCGTTCCACCCCAGTTCCGACAGAGCGCTTCCGACTGACCAGCTCCGACGGACTGAGCATCGAGTGCGCCCGCTGGGACAGCCGCGGCCCGGCCCGCGCCGTTGTTCAGATTGCCCACGGCATGGGCGAACACATGGGGCGCTACGCCGACACCGTCGATGCGCTCGCTGCGGCAGGTCTCACTGTCTACGCCAATGATCATCGCGGGCACGGCCTCTCGGTCCACTCGCAATTGGGAGAATTAGGCAAGGGCGGCTTTGAACTTCTCGTCCAGGACATGGTCCGCCTGAGCGAGATCGCCAGAGAGGATAATCCCGACCTGCCGCTGCTCCTCCTGGGGCACGACATGGGATCCTTTGCCGCGCAGGGATACGTCATCGACCACAGCCACGAGATTGATGGTTTGATCCTCTCGGGATCGGGAGCGCTTGAAGGCTTCGCTCGGACCGCGCTTCAGGAAACCGCCGGTAGCAACCTGCTCAACGCCGCATTCGAGCCGGCGCGCACGCCCTTCGACTGGCTGTGCCGCGATCAGGCAATCGTCGACGCGTTCATGGCCGATCCTCTCTGCTTTGAAAAGCTTCATCCCGACTCTCTTGTTTCCTTCCTCGGCACCGCGCCGCGATTGTACGATCCGGTCGCACTCGGCAAGGTCCGCAGCGATCTGCCGATCTATTTGTTCTCCGGAAACGAAGACCCGGTCGGGCAGCAACTGCGCGGACTCCACAAACTGATTGCCCGCTACCGTGATGCCGGGCTGAGCGACATCGCCTTCGATTTTTATCCGGGCGGTCGGCACGAGATGCTGAACGAGATCAACCGGCGGCAGGTCCAAACCCGCCTGCTCAGCTGGATTTCCCAAACACTGGAAAAACTAAGCGGCGATGACCGCCGCGTTTCAACCGCGCTCGAACTTCAACACTAAGGAGACAAGCATGCCGAACGACAACATCTTTTCCGGACTGAAGGTAGTGGACCTCGCGAGCTTTATCGCAGGCCCGAGTGCCGCCGTGATTCTGTCCGACTTCGGCGCCGACGTCATCAAGGTGGAGCCGCCGAACGGCGATCTCTGGCGAATTGCGAACCACCTGCCACCGCAGCCGGTTTCCGAGGACGCCTACCCCTGGCACCTCGCCAATCGCAACAAGCGGGGTATGGCGGTTGACCTGAAGTCGCCGGGCGCGCAGCAAGTTCTCGAAAAACTTGTCAAATGGGCCGATGTTCTCGTCGTCAACACGCCGCATCCGGCGCGCAAGAAGTTGAAGCTCGAATACGACGACGTGGTGCAGTGGAATCCGCGATTGATTTACGCGGATCTTACGGGTTTCGGCGACAAGGGGCCGGATGCGGACCTTCCCGGCTTCGACATCACGTCGTATTGGGCACGCAGCGGATTGTTGTCGATGACGCGCGATGCCGGCGCGCCGCCGACTTGGCCAGTCGCTGGTAGCGGTGACAATGCCACTGCCGTCGGGCTTTATTCGGCGATCGTCACGGCGCTCTATCGTCGCGAGCGCACGGGGCAGGGGGCGCATGTCACGACCTCGCTGCTGGCCGAAGGCGTGTGGGCCGCCAGCGTCTCGATCCAGGCCGCGCTATGCGATGCTAAATTCTTCGGGCCGCACGATCGCAAGCATCCTGCTAATGCGGCAATGAACGTCTATCGATCCAAGGATGGCGCCTGGTTCGTTCTTCTTATCACGACGCCCGACAAGCTGGCAGCCGTCGCCAAGGCGATCGGCCGCCCTGATCTTCTGACTGATCCGCGTTTCTCCGATCCGGCGAAGCTGATGGCGAACATGACGGAGCTTGCGGCGATCCTCGACGAGATCTTCTGTGGCGAGCCGATGGCGCATTGGTACACGGTGTTCAATGGCGTTCACGTGACCTTCGGTGCGGTGCGTGGGCCGCAAGAGGTGATCAACGATCCTCAGCTCCGGGCCAATGACATCGTCGTTCCGCTCGACGGCGCCGGCGGCAAGCTGACGTCCACCATTAGCAGCCCGCTTCAGGTGCATGGCGTCGCCAAAGTG
>DATHHQ010000565.1:0-5301 GCA_035490095.1 Bradyrhizobium sp. | reverse complement strand
GATCACGTCGGCCGACGGACGATGTGAAGGCTCCGACAGCGAAGCGCCCGCTTCGACATCTTGCTCGCTTCATCTTGCTCGGGATCTACAGCGGGACGCGCGCGGGAGCGATCGCATCCGCGTCGCCCATGCCGGCGGTCGGCCGCTCTTTTGTCGATCTCGAGCGCGGACGTTACTATCGGCGCCAGCAGGGCAGCGCGAAGACGAACAAACGGCAGCCGACGGTCCCTATTCCCTCGCGCCTACTTGCGCATCTGCGGCGTTGGCACCGGATCGATCTGGAGGCAAAGCACTTCGTCGAGTTCAATGGCAAGCCGGTAAGTTCAGTCAAAACAGCGTTCAAGAGCGCCGTCAGGCTCGCCGGGCTCGGTCCCGGTATATCGGCTCACACGTTGCGGCACACGGCCGCGACTTGGCTGATGCAGAAGGGCGCGGATCCATGGCAGGCCGCCGGCTATCTCGGCATGTCACTTGAGGTTCTGCTCAACACCTACGGCCACCATCACCCTGACTATTTGTCGGATGCAGTCGAGAAAATCGCGATGCGCGCGCCCGGTCGCGAACGAAAGGCGCACGTATCTGGTGCGGTTTCTGGTGCGGTGATCCCGCTACGGCGAAATAGCTCCTGATAAACTATTGATTTCATTGGTGGGCCCGGCAGGACTCGAACCTGCAACCAGACCGTTATGAGCGGCCGGCTCTAACCATTGAGCTACAGGCCCCGCCGGAGTGCCGCATCAAGCGACCAGCAACGGTGCCGACACCCCTTACAATGCTGCCCGTGATCCGGCAATGCCGCGTTCCCCGCTTTGGAACTTTTGCGCGGCCGACGGCGTTGAGGGCGGGTCGAACGGGGCGGGAGGCGTTGATGTTTCGCTGGGCTGTGATTTGTCTCGTTATCTCGCTGATCGCCGGCGGCCTCGGGCTGACCGGCGTCTCGGTATTCGCCAAGCGGCTGTCGCTGATCTTCTTCGCGCTGTTTTTCTTGGGCTTCCTCGCGCTGGTAGGCTTTGCCTACCTGGTCAGCTCGGCGGTGGTTCACAGCGAAGTTGTGCCCGTGCTGGTGGCGATCAGCGTGTAGCGGGGAGAAGCACGTCGCTGCCCCATTGTTTTCGTCATGCCCCGCTTTCCGCGGGTGATGACGGCAACAGGCTTCGGCCTCAATCCACCGACACCCCGGCGAATTCGACCACCTTGCGCCACTTCTCGGTCTCGTCGGCAACGAGCTTGCCGAATTCGGCCGGCGTCATCGGCTTTGGGATTCCGCCGACGTCGGCAAGCCGCGCCACCAGCTTGGGATCTTTCAGCGCCTCGCCGACCGCCTTGTTGAGGACGTCGACAATTTCCGGCGGCGTGCCTTTCGGCGCGGAAATGCCGTAGAAACCGACCGACTCGAATCCAGGCACGGTCTCGGCGATGGCGGGAATATCGGGTACGCTGGGCCAGCGCTGCGGCGAGGTAACGCCGAGCGCGCGCACGCTGCCGCCGCGCGCCTGTTCGAGTGCGGAGGGCAAATTATCGAATATCAGCTGCACCTTGTTGGAGATGATGTCGGGAAACGCCAGCGCCGATCCACGGTAGGGCACGTGCACCATGTCGATCCTGGTCATCGCCTTGAACAATTCCGCCGACATGTGCACCGAGGTGCCGTTGCCCGACGAGGCATAGGAGACCTTGCCTGGATTTGCCTTGCAGTAGTCGATCAATTCCTGGACGGTTTTGACCGGCATGGCGTTCGAGACCACCAGCATGTTGGTCAGCTGCATGATGCTCGCGACCGGCACGGTGTCGCGGATGAAATCGTAAGGCAATTTCTTGTAGAGCGACGTGCTGATCGCGTTGTTCGGCGCGACGAACAACAGCGTATAGCCGTCCGGCGGCGAACTGATAGCTGCCGCGGCCGCGATATTGCCGCCGGAGCCGGTGCGGTTCTCCACGATAAATTGCTGGCCAAGATGGTCCGACAGCCACTGGCTCATGATGCGTGCCACGATATCGACCGGGCCGCCGGCGGCGAAACCGATCAGCCAGCGCACCGGGCGGTTCGGATAATCGGCGGCAGATGACGGCGCGATGCCGATGACGATGCCTGTCAAACAAACCAAACCGAACAGGGCCGTGCGAATGAATGCGAACATAATTTCTCCCGTCATATTCTTGTCGTTGCGGTCGAAGACACCGTCACAACCGGGCTTTTGATGCCAGTCATATCCATGCTTTCATACAAACCGGAATTTGCCTACATTGCCTTTTGCCCAATGTTCCACCATGGGTCTACGGTGTCGCGTTGCGCCGATGCCGGAGGATAGCCGATGAACATCACCTATATCGTTTGCGCCGGCGCGTTGCTGCTGGCGGGCAGCGCGGTGGCGCAGGATGGAGGCAAGATCATTCAAAAAACCACGATCAGTTTGGGAACGGCAACGCCCGGCGGCGGCTTCCCGCTCTACGGCGATGCCTTTGCCGAGGTCATGAATGACGCCGACAAGACGCTTGCGATCGAGCCGCGCAATACCAAGGGCAGCAACGAGAATATTCCGCTGCTGGAAGCCGGCCAGCTCGATCTCGCGCTGGTCGCCGGAGAACCTTCCTACGAAGCCTTCATGGGCATCGGACGGTCGCGGACCAGGCTGAAAATCCTGACCGCGATGTATTCGAGCCCCGGCATGTTCGTGGTGCGCGCCGACAGTCCCTACAAGACCATTCGCGATCTCGTCGACAAGCCGGTCGCGTTCGGTGCAAAGGGCTCCGGTCTTCCGATCCTGTCGCGCTATGTGCTTGATGGTCTCGGACTGAAACAGGACGACGATTTTCAATCGATCTATCTTGACCGCGCCGCCGACGGACCGACGATGGTGCTCGACGGACGGGTGGCAGCTCTCTGGGGCGCCGGCATCGGCTGGCCCGGATTTGCGACCATGGCGGCGAGCCCGGGCGGCGCGCGGTTCATCGCACCGGATGCCGGCGAGATCGCGCGGATCCGGGCCAAACACACATTTCTCAAGCCGCTGACCGTGCCGGCCGGCAGCTATCCAAACCAGAACGCGCCGATCGACGCGCTGGGGTCATGGAGCTTTGTTCTGGCGCGCGAGAATCTGCCGGATGATGTCGCCTATCGGCTGGCGCGGTCGCTGCATGGTGTCGAAAGTACGTTCTGCAAGAAACTGGCGCAGGCCTGCGAAACCACGGCCGCGAACACCATTGCCGCAGCACCTGGCCCCGAGCTGATCCACCCCGGCGTGCTGAAATATTTCCGCGAGATCGGGGTGGCGAAGTAGATGTGAAGCGAATGGCCAGTAGCGAATAGAAAAGATCCCTACTAGCAATTCGCCACTCACTATTCGCCATTCGCCTAGAGTGGGATGACTTTTCTTCGAATCGTCATCCCACTCAATCTTTTTGTTTGAGCATGATCTTTTCGGAAAACCGGTACCCACTTTTCCGGATCATGCTCTACTTCACTTCTTCACCATCGAACAGGCCGGGTCGGGCGGGCCGAACGCCTCCTCGCCGGAAATCTTCGCCAGGATCGTGTAGTAGTCCCACGGATATTTGGACTCTTCCGGTTTCTTGACCTGCACCAGCATGAGGTCGTGGACCATCAGATTGTCCTCGCGCAGCTTGCCGTTGCGGGCAAAGAAATCCTCGATCGGCCGCTCGCGCATCTTGGCCGCAACCTTGAGCGGCTCATCGGTGCCGCTGTCCTTGATGGCGTTAAGATAATACATCACCGACGAATAGACGCCGGCCTGCCACATGCTGGGCATCCGGCTCATCTTGGCGAAGTAACGCTTCGACCATTCGCGGGTCTTGTCGTCCATGTCCCAGTAGAACGAGGTCGTCAGCAGCAGGCCCTGCGCCACCGGCAGACCGAGCGAATGAATGTCGGTGATCAGCGCCAGCAGGGCGGCCATCTGTTGGCCGCCCTTCAACACGCCGAATTCACCGGCGGTCTTGATCTCGTTCATGTTGTTGGGCGGCCCGCCGGCGATGCCGATGATCTTGGCCTTGGAGGCCTGAGCCTGAAGGATGAACGACGACAAATCGGACGTGGCGAATGGCGGGCGCACCGAGCCGAGCACCCTGCCGCCGTTCCTGGTGATCACGGCGGAAGCGTCGCGCTCCAGCGAGTGGCCGAACGCATAGTCGTCGGTGATGAAGAACCAGCTGTCGCCGCCGCGCTTCACCACTTCCTGCGCGGTTCCGACCGCGAGCGCGCGGGTGTCGAACACCCATTGGATGGCGTAGGGCGAGCAGAACTTGCCGTGGAAATCAGCAGCTCCGGTCGAGTGCGTGATGAACATCCGCTTCTTTTCGTTGGCGACGTTCTGCACCGCCAGCCCAACCGCGGACACCGGCACGTCAACAATCAAGTCGACCTGTTCGGTGTCATACCAGCGCCGCGCAATGCCGGCGCCGATATCCGGCTTGAGCTGATGATCGCCGACGATCACGCTGATCGGCTTGCCCAGCACCTTGCCGCCGAAATCGTCGACCGCCATTTGCGCAGCCGTAACCGAGCCTTGGCCGGTCGGCGTGGACGCCGGGCCGTTCATATCGGTGAGAACGCCGATCTTGACGACGTCGTCCGAGACTTGGGCCCGCGCGGCCGGCGAGGCCAACATCACGGCTGCCAACACCGCAAGCGGGAACATATTTCTGGCGAGCATCGCGTCTCCTTCCGTTACATCAGGCGAATTGGCTGTATGGCTTGACGGGTAGCTCAAGCCCAGCCGGTTGATGTTTTAGCAATTATTCTGCCGTCCGCATCAACCGAACGTTGGCTTCGGGACGCTGCTGCGGATTAGAGCATGATCCGGAAAAGTGGGAACCGGTTTTCCGATAAATCATGCTCAAACAAAAGGATGAGATCATGATCCGATTCAATCTAATCGGATCATGATCTAAGCGGCGAACCGGATTTGACCGGCAGGCGCCGCGTCGTAACCGGTGAGCTCCGCGGCCCGCTGCTTCAGCCGTTCTTGCCCGAGGAAGCCGATCAGCGCCTGAACCTGCGGGCGGAAATAACTGCGTTGCCGCATCAGCAGATCGAAATCCTCCCAGACCAACGGGACGAAATCGAGGCCGGCCGCTTTCGCGGCGGCGCGCGTCGCGATGCCGCAGTCTGCCTTGCCGGCGCGGATCGCGGCCGCAAGATCGGGACCCGTGAGACATGGCGGCTCGAGCCGGCGCACATCCTTATGCCCGGCGCCGGCGCGCGTCAGCAGGACGTCGAGCAGCATCTGCGCGCCAGCACCTGGCTGCCTGACTGCCATTCGCGCTTGTGCGGAAAGAACATCG
>DATHHQ010000564.1:0-5598 GCA_035490095.1 Bradyrhizobium sp. | reverse complement strand
TTGATCAGGTCGGCGTCTTCCTCGCCCTCGTAAGGAAACGGGCCCATGCCGAGCATGCCGTTCTCGCTCTGAAGATTGACGTCGATGCCGTCGGGAATGTAATTCGAAACCAGCGTGGGAATGCCGATGCCGAGATTGACGTAGTAGCCGTCGCGCAATTCCTTGGCAGCGCGCGCGGCCATCTGTTCACGGGTCCAGGCCATGGGGCTCTCCTGCTTGGGTTGCTTACGCGGCGGGACGTGGCCGGGTGTTGCGGAATTCAATGCGCTTGTGGCCGGTGCCGACTTCGACGATGCGTTTGACGAAAATGCCGGGCGTATGGATCTGGTCGGGATCGAGTTGGCCGGACGGCACCAGATGCTCGACCTCGGCCACCGTGACTTTCGCCGCGGTCGCCATCATCGGATTGAAATTGCGCGCGGTCTTGCGATAGATGAGATTGCCTGATGTATCGCCCTTCCAGGCGTGCACGATGGCGAGATCGGCGAACAGCCCGCGCTCCATGATGTATTTCTCGCCGTCGAATTCCTTCACTTCCTTGCCTTCGGCGATCAGGGTGCCGACGCCGGTCTTGGTGTAGAAAGCGGGGATGCCGGCGCCGCCGGCGCGGATCCGTTCGGCCAGCGTGCCCTGCGGATTGAATTCGAGCTCAAGTTCCCCAGCGAGGAACTGCTGGGCGAACAGCTTGTTCTCGCCGACATAGGACGAGATCATCTTCTTGATCTGCCGGGTCTCGAGCAGCCGGCTCAATCCGATGCCGTCGACCCCCGCATTATTGGACACCACGGTGAGGTTCTTGACGCCGGAGTCGCGCAGCGCGTCGGACAAGGTCTCGGCGATGCCGCACAGGCCAAAGCCGCCGGACATGATCATCATGCCGTCCTTGAGAATGCCGTCGAGTGCCGATTTGGCGTCCGGGTAGACCTTGTTCATGAAAATGCGACCTGATGGAGGAGGCGCTGACGGCCGGTGTGCCGGCCTGCGTATCGCCGATTATTAGGCGAAATCTTCGCACTGCGTCAATCATGGGACTTTTGCACGGGTTCGAGACACTGGATGGCCTTGAAAGCGTCAAGAAAACCCCTCAAGTTGCGCAGGTTGGTACGGGGCCCATCCAAGTCGGCTGTTGCCGCCTTGGGCTGTGATATTTGCCGAACTCGGGTAAACCCCGGTTCGGTCGGTGCACAACCCGCCCCTTTTCAACGGCGACCCGACGACATCAACCCGACATCAACCCGACCTGGACATGTCATTGACGATGACCCAAGGAATGAAGCGCCTGGGGATGCCGGTTGCCGCGCTTCTCGGCGTGGCGCTGACCGGCCTGATCGCGACGTCCTGGTTTCTCAACCGGGACGCGTTGCGTGAGGCGGTGGAAGCGCAAATCCGCGCCGTGACCGGTCTCGATCTGGTCGTCAAGGGCAGCATCGAAGTTTCGGTGTTTCCCGGAAGCTATGTCTCGTTTCACGACGTCGGGCTGAAGGGCGGTGGCACCGCAGACCCCGCGCTCGCCGTCGACGTGCTGACCGCGAATTTGCGATTGCTGCCGCTGCTGCTGCGGCGATTCGAAATCTCCGACGTCATGATGTTGCGTCCGCACATCCTTGTCACCCGCGACGCCCATGGCGAGAGCAACTGGACGCCGTTCATCGAGACCATTGCGCGCACCATGAAGCCCGGCGCCGACAACCAGGTGTCATTCTCGGAAATCAGAATCCAGGACGGCGTGCTCGCCTATGAGGATGCCGCCAGTCACCTGTCCGAAACGCTGGGAGATATCGACCTTTCACTGGCATGGCCGTCGATCTCGCGTTCCTTCGCCGCAACCGGGCAGTTCGACTGGCGCGGCGAACGTGTCGACGGCAGCATCAGCGTCAGCGACTTCGTCGCCTCGCTGTCCGGCGACCGGTCCGGCCTGAAGGCGCGGCTCGCCAGCGCACCGCTGAAACTGGCCTTCGACGGCACCGTCGCCAATCGCACCTCCATGATGATGGAAGGCACGCTGACCATCGACAGCGCATCGTTGCGCAACGCCATGCGCTGGGCCGGCCAGGCGCCGCCGGGCAGCGGCGGGTTCGGCCGCTTCGCGCTGAAGGCGCGCGCCAATGTCGTCGGTCCCTCGATCGCATTGACCAACGTCAATGTCGAACTCGACGGCAACGCCGCCGAAGGCGTGATGACCTACGCCAACAACGCCCGCCAGACGCTGCAGGCGACGCTCGCCGCCGGCGCGCTCGACTTCACCCCCTATATCTCCACCTTCCGCCTGCTCGCCAGCGGCGCGCGCGACTGGAACAGGCAGCTGTTCGACCTCAACTCGCTGTCGTCAACCGATCTCGACATGCGCCTGTCGGCGGCGCGGGTGACGGTCGGCTCGACCAGACTGGGCCGCACCGCGTTCGGCGCCAATCTGCGCGGCGGCGCGCTGGCGCTGAGCGTCGGCGAGGCGCAGATGTATGGCGGCATCGCCAAGGGCTCGTTCGGCATCGCGCGCTCCGACGCGGTCGCCGACGTCAAGGCACAGTTCTCGTTCACCGACGTCGATTTGCAATCCTGCGCCAGCGAATTGTTCGGCGTCACCAAACTGTCCGGCCGCGGCAACCTCAATGTCTCGCTGATGGCGTCAGGCTCGAGCCCGTTCGGCCTCGCGCAGTCGCTCGATGGCACGGCCAACCTGACCGGCCATGATGGCGCGATCGGCGGTTTCAATGTCGAGCAGTTGCTGAAGCGGCTGGAGCGCCGGCCGCTGTCCGGTGGCGGCAACTTTCGCAGCGGCTCGACGCCCTACGACAATCTGACCATCGCGGTGAAATTCAGCGAGGGTATCGCCACCGCCGAGGATATCCGCGTCGAAGGACCGGCGGCGCGCATCACCTTGAGCGGGACCGCCTCGGTGCCGGCGCGCGAATACGACCTCAAGGGCACCGCGAGCCTGACCTCGGCGCCGAATGCCGCGCCCGGCTTCGACCTGCCGTTTGTGGTGCAGGGTCCGTGGGACGATCCCCTGATCTTCCCGGATCCGGAAAGCCTGATCCGGCGCTCGCCGGCCTCAGCACCCCTGCTCGACGCCGTCAAGGATCGCAAGACCCGCGACGCGGTGCGCTCGGTACTGGAGCGGTTTACGGGTGGCGGACAGAAACCTGCAGCACCAGATGCAGCAGCGCCCGCCGATGCGCCGGCAAAGGAAAACTGAGCTACTCAAAACCGGGACTTGCCCGACATCGAGCGGCCGGTCGCCGACAACACATCTGCCGCATCGTGGCTGCGTATGGAGCCGGAGCCGAAGCCGGTTTGTGATCGACTTGTCGCCTTCGAAGTGGCGCCAGTATTTCAGCGTCACCTCACCGGTGCCGGCCTTCTTTGCCTTGAAGGTGAACACGACATGGCCGCCGGAACCGACGCCGCCGCCTGGGTAGTTCGGCTCGGATCCAACCGCGAGAGCGTAATCCGCCGTTCGTCGATGATTAAAAGGTGGGTTACGCCGACGCCTGACGATGCCGCATTGACCACCCTGCGACGCTTGGTTGCAGTAGCCATTCGTTGACAGCGGCGATTAGCGTGACAGAATGTACAAATTGAAGGCACGGGCGGATGTACCCCGTGCCGATAGGATCGGGCCTCGGAGAAATCCGGGGCCCGATTTTTTTTGACCCGTGGTTCCACGGGGCACGATTGAGAGACACTTCCCACCGACCGATGGGACGTATAGAGCGGTCGCAACACTCAGGGGGCTCAAGATGGCGGCGATCATGTCACTCGAAGAACCGAGACCACGCGGGATGGTGTTGGGCGAGCGCGCCGACCGGCTTCGTGTCGGTGAGGCTTATCATTTTTTCCGATGCACGACGTGCAACGGCTGGATCGATGCGCGGGATTACGTATGGGTTGAGGACCACGAAGGCCCCTTGCCGCACCCGGTGCAAGATCAAGCGCAATAGCGCGACAGATCATCAGCCCGCGCCCGTGGCATATCCGAAAAGTGCCAAGATAGAGACTGAGGCAACCAACAAATGGCATCGCTCCGATCACTCAACCGCGATGGCGAGGATCGTGAATCATGAGGCTGAGGTTAGCCGGCGTTACTCGATAGCGACGGCAAGGCGGCTGATCAGCCTTGCGACCTCATTGAGAGCCCTGGTGTCCTTGTGTTCGAGAAGAGCGGCGAGCCTCTGAACACATTCGTCGTCGCTGTAAACCGCTACGTCATCGACTTGAGTTTCTGCCGTTGAAGCAGTTCGTTGACGAGCCATGGGAAGACGAGCCATGGGAACCTTCTTGTTAAGCTGATCCGCATTGCAGTTATTTTATCGACAATTGGGTTCGCTGTAGCCAGTGTCCGGTGTGACCCTTCGTTGTCCGAATGGTTCAGGGAGTTCTCCGAGTTGTTTCCATTCCTCCGCTTCTGCCAGCCAATATTCCATTTCCTTCTTGGCAAGCGCAGCGCGCGCACGGCACATGAATTCGAACGCCGCAAACTGTTCCTGCGAATTCATGGGAGAATTCCTCGAAATAGCTCGCCAAGCCTAGTACGCCTTCGATGCAGGCAGACTTACAGTTTCGTAATACGGCGTGACACGTTCGTGATCTGAGGTGGCCGCCCGTTGCCCAATTTGAACGATCTTGAAGCCGTTACGGCTGCTTTCGACCCGGCAACATGATCGGATCGAAAAACTGTTGATCCCAAGACACCAAAGTTCCCCCCCGCAGCGCGAACAAGCGCGTCGCTGCGCCGCGAACCATGTCCGAGATTAGCATCTAAGCTGACTTGTGGCGGATCAAAATCGACGCGAATGACCCATAGCGGCCGTGCGCTACACTGGAAGAGCAGTCCATCAGCCTCATCCGTGAGTCGGTGGCTCCGGCGTGTGAACGAACTCTAGCTTCAGGCCATCAGGGTCTGCAAAAAACACCGCATAGTAGCCTTCGCGGTAGTGGGGATAGTCCGTCGGCGGATCGAGAACCGTCGCTCCAATCTCGACGAGCAGCTTGTGTAGACGATCAACGTCAGCGCGCGAGTCAGCAACCCAGGCCAAGTGATGAAGTCCGCAGGAATAGCGATGATGGCTTCGATCGTCTCTTGCCATCCTGATGCCGACCGACGATGGGCAGTGCTGAGCGCCCATGTCCCAGTCAATCCAGGTCTCACCGTTGCGGCTCTGGCAATAGCCGAGAAAACTCAGCACCGCATCATAGAAGGGGCCAGAACGCCCCAGATCCGAGACGGTGAGGTCGATATGGTGAACCCATCCGCGCATGATTGAGTCTCCCAACGGGGCCGACGACCTAATTGAGCCATCGTACACCATTTTCCGTCAGGTACAGCGTATGCAGGTGGGCGGGAAAGTAGTCGAGGCGAAGTGTCCTACTGGCACAAACGAGACATGCCGACTGCGTCGAGCAATGTCCGAGTTGGAGGGCAAGGCGGAAAACATGTGCTCGTACCGAGTTCGTCTCAGGTTGACCCGAATGTATGGTCCGGCCGTGCGTTGCAAGTGGTTTCGCCGAGCTGGCGGTGAGCGGTCTTGCATCAATGTATCCGGCCTTTGATTGGAGCATTTGCTCCGGGCCATCATGGATATCAGCGCGCGTGCGTTCTCA
>DATHHQ010000563.1:0-21967 GCA_035490095.1 Bradyrhizobium sp. | reverse complement strand
ACGTTTCCGGTGCTGCTGCGCGAGGGATCGCGGCTCAGCCAGGTTCGCTTTCGCACCGGTGATGCCGTCCTCACATCGGACGAACTCGAGGCGCTGCATGACCGGGAGCGGCTGGTCGATTGCGACGCCGCCGATCTCGTCAACGGCGTGGCGCTGAGCGTCGATCTTTCCGGCAAGAATACCAGCGGCTTCGTCGGCTATCGCGCCAAGCGCCACACCGGCGTGATCGACATCGACCGCCGCGGCGGTTACCAGGTCGGTGAATTCTGGGAGGCGATCGCGGCGCGGCCGGACGGCAGCCTCATTCTCGATCCCGGCGAGTTCTACATTCTGGCCTCGAAAGAAGCCGTGCAGATCCCGCCGGACTATGCCGCGGAGATGGTGCCGTTCGACCCATTGGTCGGCGAATTCCGCGTGCATTATGCCGGCTTCTTCGATCCCGGCTTCGGCTACGCCGGCGCCGGCGGGCAGGGCTCCCGCGCGGTGCTGGAAGTGCGCTCGCGCGAGGTGCCGTTCATCCTCGAGCACGGCCAGATCGTCGGCCGGCTGGTATATGAGAAAATGCTGGCGCGGCCCACTGCCATGTACGGCCAGCGCATCGGCTCGAACTATCAGGCGCAGGGCCTGAAGCTGAGCAAGCATTTTCGGGTGTAATCTGACCACTGGTGTCCCGGACGCGGTGCAGCGTTCTTCACGCTGCTCCGCAGAACCGGGGCCCATTGCGGTTGCGCGCGAGATGGACCCCGGATCAGCAGCGCATCACGCCGCAAGCCGTAGCGTGTCGAAGACGCGCGTGAACGCGCTGATGGCGCGGCGCAGCATCCGGGGCACGCCTACCGCGACGCCGACTTTTCCGATGGCGTCACGCGCCATACCGCGTTGCCGACATCGTCGGCCACCAGCAGCGCGCCGTGCTTGTCGATCCTGACGCCGACCGGGCGTCCTTGGGCTTCGCCGTTATCGTTGAGGAAACCGGTCAGCACGTCCTGCGGTTTCCCTGCGGGTTTGCCGTCGGCGAACGGCACGAAGATCACCTTGTAGCCGGCGCGGGGTTTGCGATTCCAGGAGCCGTGCTGGCCGACGAAGGCGCCGCCAGCCATTTCGGGTGGAAACAGATTGCCGGTGTTGAACGTCAGCCCAAGTGAAGCCGTGTGGGCGCCGAGCGCGTAATCCGGCGCAATGGCTTTCGCGACCAGATCGGGCCGCTGCGGACTGACGCGGTCGTCGACATGCTGGCCGTAATAGCTGTAGGGCCAGCCATAGAAGCCGCCGTCCTTTACCGAGGTCATGTAGTCCGGCACCAGGTCGTTGCCGAGTTCGTCGCGCTCATTGACGGTGACCCACAGCGCGCCGCTCTGCGGCTGCCACGACGGTCCGTTGGGATTGCGAAGGCCGTAGGCAAACACGCGCCACTTGCCGCTGGCGCGATCGACTTCGAGCACCGCCGCGCGATTGGTCTCGGCCTCGATGCCGTTCTCGCCGACATTGCTGTTGGAGCCGACGGTGGCGTAAAGCTTTGATCCATCCGGGCTAGCGGTGAGATCCTTGGTCCAGTGATGATTGATGGTGCCGGCGGGCAGGTCGGCCAGCTTCACGCCGGGCGCGGTGATCCTGGTGTCGCCCTCGTGATAGGGAAATTTCATGATCGCGTCGGAATCGGCGACATAGAAGTCCTCGCCGACCAGCACCATGCCGAACGGTGAATGCAGGCCTTCGATGAAGACATTCCGGGTCTCGGCGACGCCATCGCCATCGGCGTCCCGCAGCAGCGTGATCCGGTTGGCGCTGGGTGTAGTGGCCCCGGCGCGGCCCATCGCCAAATGCGTGGCCCAGGCTTTGATGCCCTTGCCATCGTCGGGTTTCGGCGGCGCGTTGCTCTCGGCCACCAGCACGTCGCCATTGGGCAGCACATAGACCGTGCGTGGATGATCGAGCCCAGCGGCAAATGCATTCACCGCCATTCCATGGGCCGCTGTGGGCTTGCCGCCGGCAGGCCAGCCGGTGGCGGCGGCGATATCGACGGTCGGTATCCAGGAATGTTGCGGCGCCGGCAGGGTGGGAGAAGCTCCAAAGGTCTGTTCGGCGACGGCAGGGGTGGAAGGCTCGTTACAGGCAGCGAGCGGAAGTGCCAGCGCGCCAACCCATATTGCCAGCAGTATCCTGTTGCGCATGATGGCTCCTTGCATGTCGGCCTGACAATGCGGAAAACCCGCGGATGTTCGTGGTCTCTGCTATGAATTTCGTGTGAATTGACAAACGCGGTATAGAACAGCGGAAACAATGGTTTGGGGATGGCGATGACCGAGGCGGGCGGGGCTGCGGACGAGGCGAAATGGCTGCGATGGCGCGGTGTCGCCGACCTCTATCACGCTTTTTTCACCGGCTTGATCCTCACCGTCGTGACGCGGCGCGGGACCGCCGATGCCGCGGAATTCGTGTTCCGGGTTTTTCGCCGCCAGCAGCAGGAGCGTTTCCTGCCCGGCCTGGAAAAACTCGGCCTCAGCCATTTGCCGCCGGCGGTGGCGGCGGCGCAGTATCATTATCTCTCGAACTGGATCGGCGGCGTATCGGTCGAGTACATGCACGAGACCGACCGCAAGGCCTGGATCCGCTATCCGCCGCCGCGCTGGATCTGGCGCGGCACCGCGATCTGCGGCGTGCCCGGCGAAGTGTCGCGCGCGATGCTGCGAGGCTGGCACGCCAACAACGGCGTTGCGCTCGGCAATCCCAACCTCGGCTTTGTCTGCACCAAGCAGAGCGTTGACGGCCAGGACGGGTTAGAGGGTTACTACTGCGAATACGATCATGCGCTCGAGATCGATGCGCGCCTGGTATTCGCTCGCCACCTCGAAGCGCCGATGTTCGATCCCGCAACCGCGCCGGCTCTGCCGGTTGCAAGCTGGCCGAAGCCGCGGCTGGAAAAAGCCTATCGGAATTACGCGATGGAATATGTGCGGACCGCGGCACCCGTGACGGTGCAACTCTTTGGTCCCGAAGATGCCGGCTATCTCCTGCACCTCACCGGCAAACTGATCGGCATGCAGTATTTCGATGAAATCGCGCGCGGCTTCGGTTTGGGGCGCGGAGTCGCAAGCGATTTTGCAGCCTTCCTGCGCGCGCTGTTTGATGCGCAGGACGATGTCGCCGAACTCAGCGAGTCCGGCGGCGCATTCGAAATCAGGCAGCAGACATGGAAGCTGATGGCGGACGTAGGCGATTACCACCCGGCCTGCGCGAGGGTACTTGAGGGATTGTTCGAAGGCTTGGCGGCCGGTTGTGGCCGCCGCATCGCCGTCGATATGAGAGCCGCCACTGGCGGTGTCCCGCCGTTTGTCTGGTCGATCGGTTGATCGGGTTTTTCCGTTCCACGGCATGCCGCGGGCGACTTGATTTAGCAGGCGGCCCATGCGCCTGACGCACATGGCATCGGGCTTGATCGTGGTAGGAAACACCACGGCACGGCAGCGAGAGTCGAGCAGGAGCGCGATCAGGTTTTGCCGGACAAACGACTTCGTTTGTCCCGAGATCGCGCTCCATATATTAAATAGCGCATGATCTTATCGCCAAACCGCTCACACTTTGGCGGATCGTGCGCGGGGAGAGAAACCAATTGCCCGACATCGCGGTCGCCGAAATACCCGTTGACGAAGAGGAGCGTCCGCTTCCGCCGCCTGAGCCGCGGGTGAGAAACGCGCTGGTCGACGGTCCGATTCTGCGCACGCTGCTGTGGCTGGCCTGGCCCAACGTGGTCGCGCTCGGCGCCGGCACCTGCGTGGTCATCGCCGAGACCTCCTATATCGGCCGGCTCGGCGTCGAGTCGCTGGCCGCGATGGCGCTGGTGTTTCCGTTTGTGATCCTGACCATGACGATGTCGGGCGGCGCGATGGGCGGTGGCGTGGCCTCTGCGGTGGCGCGCGCGCTCGGCGCCGGCGACGTCGACCGCGCATCGACACTGGCCGCCCACGCCATGCTGATCGGGATCTGCTTTGGATTGACCTTCATGCTGGGCATGCTGATCTTCGGGCCGGCATTGCTGGAACTGCTCGGCGGCCGTGGCAAGGTTCTGGCTGACGCCGTCGGCTATTCGCAGATTTTTTTCGGCGGCGCGGTGTTGCCCTGGCTGATGAATTCGATGACGGGTATCCTGCGCGGCACCGGCAACATGAAACTGCCGTCGCTGATGATGCTCTCCTCCGCGGTCTGTCAGATCATCCTCGGCGGCACGCTCGGCCTCGGTCTCGGCCCGATCCCGCAATTCGGCATGCGCGGCGTCGCTGCGGGTTCGCTGATCGCTTACTCGATCAGTCTTTCGGTGATGGCGTGGTATCTGTTCTCCGGGCGGGCGCGCGTCGTTCCCAAGATCAGGGGACTTCGGATCAGGCGCTCGATGTTCATCGACATCCTGAAAGTCGGCGCGGTCTCCTGTTTGTCGCCGCTGCAGTCGGTGCTGACCATCAGCATCTTCACCCACATGCTGGCAGGGTTTGGCACCGCAATCCTGGCCGGCTACGGCATCGGCGCGCGGCTCGAATTCATGCTGACCTCGGTCGCATTCGCGACCGGCATTGCGTCGGTGCCGATGATCGGCATGGCGATCGGGGCCGGGCGGATCGCGCGTGCGCGGCGGATCGCCTGGACCGCGGGCCTGGTTTCCTTTGTTTCGGTGGGCTTGATCGGCACGCTGATTGCGATCTTCCCCGACCTCTGGGTCAACATTTTCACTGGCGATGCCGGGGTGCGCGCCGCCAGCCGGCAATATCTGTCGACCGCTGCGCCGATGTACGCGTTCATCGGGCTTGCGATATCGATGTATTTTTCATCGCAGGGCGCGGCCAAGGTTGTCGGGCCGGTGCTGGCGCAAAGCGCGCGGCTGTTGTTCATCGGCGGCGGCGGCTGGTGGCTGTCGACGCACAATGCGACCGCCGCGAACTATTTCGCGTTGGCGGCAACCTCGATGGTCGTGCTCGGCGTGCTGTCGGCCTCGAGCGTTTTTCTGACCCGATGGGAGCCCAAGGGGGGCGCCGTTCGGGAAATTCGCCCCGCATTGTCGGGCATCGTCGACTAGCGCCGCCGATGCCTGCGGTGGCGGTGTCCGCCGCCGAAATTGGCCATCTGCATCACCTGCGGAATCATGCTCATCAATTCGCCGCCACCGCCGCTGCCGAGCATGCCCGTGAAGCTTCCGCCACCCATGCTGGTCCCGTAACTGTCCGCCGCGTAGGTTGTGCCGCCGCCGAAACCGCCGGGAATTCCGCCGCCGCTGTTTTGCATCATCCGGCTCATCATCGGCCCCATGGTTTGCATCATCATGCCGAACCGGCGCTTGCCCATCTTGGCCTTCATCATGTTGAGCATCGGCGCCATCTGGGTCATCATGTCCTCTCCGCCACCGCCGCCGAAGCCGCCGAACTGGGCCTTGGCGGGCACTGTCGAGAGGGTAAACAGCAGCAGCAGCGTGGCTGCCCAGCACGCCAGTCTGTCAGCTCGAGTCATCGTTCTGCTCCTCGCGTGCGCAAGCTCCGCGGAAGCGGTGCAAACCGGACGCACGCGGCGAGGCTAGGAGGAGCGCGCAACCGGCTCCGTGAGCAAGATCACGTTCGAGGAGCAGAGGCGGGCTACGCGACACGCCGGGCGGAGAATTCGACGTTGAGACGCCAGGTCGCTCCCTCGTCGTCGGAGATTTCGCCGGTCCAGCGAAAGGAATTGGTCGTGATCTCCGAAAAGCGCCATCGGATCAACTTCCCGTCGGGCCGGTTCCCAAGCTGAATAATATCGTCACCATGCGCGCGGCCAATCATGTGGAGAAAATTTTGCGTGACCGGATCGGTCCACTGGATCTGCCATGCATCGATCCTGGGATCGTAGACCCGCAGCGTCGTGCCGTAGGAATTGACGTTGGCCGCGGCGTCGCCATGGCGCAATTCGCCGCGCGGCGGCACGATCCAAACGTCCTGGACAGCGCGGCCTTCCAGCGCCCAGCCGAAATGCCATTCGCCTTTGCGCTGACGCCTGACACCGTCTTCGCGAAATTGCGTGACGTCGAGGTCCCACGACCCGACGAAACGTCCGTAAAGGTCCATCTTGCCGGCACGGTCGGCCGATGGACCGTCGGCACCGAGCGCCTCAAGGAATCGGGAAGTGGTCATGCGGCGCTGCGCCATCTTACTGTTTTTGCGCGCGATCGGACGCAAAACCGGATTCCACTTTTGCTGATCGCGCTAATGCTTTCTGCATGGCAAGCGCCGCCTGATCCATCTGCGCGTCGATATAGGGCGCGATTTCGTGGGGCAACACATCGACGATCCAGATCAGCCGGGTACGCGCCTCGCCATCGGCGACGACTTGCACCGACGCGCTGTGCTGTTTTACCCGCTCGCTGACGACAGCGTAGACGAGCCGGCGGCGAGTATCGTCGCAGTCGACCAAGAGCTCGCGCGCCACCGTACCGTTGGCGAAGGTGACGATCCGCGCGTCGCCATCGAGCCGCGCGTCGAGCACGAAGCCCGGCACCAGCCGCTGATGCACGGCGCCGAAATCCCGCACCGCGGCCCAGACGTCGGCAGGCTGCGCATCGATTGGGATGTCCTTGTGGATGGAAGCCATGTGACATGACCCTGTGTTGGAGTGGGTTCAGTTTGCGGTTACACGACGGTCAACAACGCCGTCATTCCGGGGCGCGAGCCTTGCGGCAAAATTGATGCGAGCATCAATTTTGCGCTGGGCGAGCGAGCCCGGAATCCATAACCACGACCGGGAGTATGGCTTCCGGGCCTGCGCATCCACGATGTGCAATTGCACATCGTGGAATGACGTCCGCGTTGGTTCGATCCAAAGCGGACTACGTACAAACCGCCTCGACATTGTTGCCGTCGGGATCGATCAGGAACGCGGCGAAGTAGGTCGGGCTGTAGCCGGCGCGTGGCCCGGCGCC
Organism: Bradyrhizobium sp.; assembly: GCA_035490095.1. Taxonomy (GTDB): domain Bacteria; phylum Pseudomonadota; class Alphaproteobacteria; order Rhizobiales; family Xanthobacteraceae; genus Bradyrhizobium. Next base: position 15,036 of record DATHHQ010000563.1, on the reverse strand, counting down.
ACCGTTATCGCGGCCGCCGGCCTTCACGCCCTCGCTGTGAAATTTCTTGATCGCCGCGTGATCGGGCGCGCGGAACGCGATGTGGGCGCCAGCAGCGGCAGGTCCCTTATCTGCGTAAAGCCAGAGCGCCGGCTCGCCTTTGGGCCCGAAACCCGCGCCGGAGTCGTCGCGCGAACTCAATACATATCCGAGCGGCGCCAGCGCCGCCGCGTAGAAGCGCACGCTGGCGTCGAGACTCTTAACCTTCAATCCGATGTGGTCGTACATGATGATCTCCTTACTCTTGCGCGTTCCAGCAACGCGCGGTCAGGAGATCAACCTAGTCAGTGCAGGGCCAGGCGTTCTTGGAAAATCTTGCGCATTCCGCGCGACGCCTCGCGGAACCGGCGCGGCGAAACGCCGGCGGCGCGGTGGAAGGTGCGGACGAAGTTGGAGAGATCGCCGAATCCGACGTCATAGGCGACATCGGTGACGGATCTTTCATCGTCAGCCAACAGCCGCGCCGCATGACGCAGCCGCGAGCGCACCAGGTACTGGTGCGGGGTCACTCCCAATACGCTTCCGAATAGCCGCAGGAAGTGGAACGGGCTGATATCGGCCTGACCGGCGGCGTCTTCCAGATCGATCTGCTGGTGCGAATTCGCGTCGATCCACAGCGCTGTTTCCACCGCGCGGCGTCGATCCCGGGCCGCGGCCGAGACAGGCTCGCGCGCTCGCCCGGAGACCACCTCGACGAAACGGCTTGCGAAGGCCTGACCGACCTCGTCGAGGCCGACATCGCTGCGGCCATCGGCCGCTGCCTGCGCAAGCTCGCCAAGCACCATCAATTCAGGCAGCGGCGGCGCGGCGCCGACCTGCCAGATGTCCGCTCCGTCGCCGATCGCCTCCACCAGTTCAGGCGTCAGAAAAAACGACAGGCACTCGTCGCCGCAGACATGGTCGTGGGTGCAGACATATTCGTCGCCGGGATGGCCGACCAGGATCGAGCCTGCCACCAGTTCGAAGAAGCGACCGCGGCTGTGGCAGCCGAAGCTGCCCTTGCGCACATAGGAGATCGAGTGGCAGGTGTGCTGTTCCGCGAACGGGGTGTCGTCCGGCCCCGCACTGCAGCGGAAGTCGGACACCGTGATGGATTGGCGCTGCAGAAGGGTCGTTGCCGTCATGCCGTAGATTTAACTATGCGGACGCGGCGGCGCAACGGGAAGGAGCGCATCGAACAGCGTCGGCCCGCTGTTGGCCAGCGCGCCTTCGAGCGAAAGCAGCCGGCGCTGGGAGACCGTGCCGCTATTGATGCTGAACCTGTCCGCCTCGCCGTCGGTGGCCAGCACGCGATGACAGGGCACCAGGATGGCAAAGGGATTTCGCCCGATCGCCTGGCCGACCGCATGCATCGCGCCGCTCGCGACGAGTTGTTTGGCAAATTCGGCAAGTGTTACGGTTTCGCCTCGCGGAATGGTGCGGGCGACCTCGTAGACGCGGCGATTGAACGGCGGCATGCCGCGCATATCGAGGGTGACGTCGGAAAAATCGCTGCGCTGGCCGCGCAGCAGCGCCGCAATGCCGTCGATCGCGATCTCGGCATTCTGGGAGGGGCGGAGTTCGCGGGCGTCGGGATACTGGCGCAGCATCCGCCGCCGGGTGTCGATCTCGCGCGCTTCCGGAAGCTGCACGGCAACAATCCCCGACGCGCCCCATGCGATGCCGCATCGGCCGATCGTGGAATCGAAAATGGTGTACCCGCGCCCCGCCATTACGCAAATCACCCCGACGGGATCATAGCACCGTCGCGAAACCGCGCACCTGGAAAATTTGCAGTTAGTTAAGGATGATCGGGAATATCACCAACCCGCTTGGCGGATCGCACGGTCTCGGCTAAATCAGCTGAGCCAAGCGACCGCGGGCGTAGTTCAATGGTAGAACGGCAGCTTCCCAAGCTGCATACGAGGGTTCGATTCCCTTCGCCCGCTCCAAAGCCCCTTTGTAGAACGACTAGGGCTTTCCGCAGCGGCCAGTCACACATTGCCTTATGTTGGTCACTCGACTGGATGGGAGCCGCGTCAACTGGAAGATCGAGCACCCTTCGTTCACTGATGATTTCGGTTTTCGTTCATTCAGGATACTGCAGGAGATGGGGCAGCTCACGATGCTACAAGAAAAAAAGCCCGCATTGCTGCGGGCTTTTTTGCATTACCAGCCTCGGTATCCGCCTCCGCCGAAGCCGAAGGTTACACTCGGGCCGCCATAACCATAACCGCCATAATAGGGCCGCGGAGCGTAGCCGTAGCTTCCATAATACCGCGGAGCGTAACCGTAGCTTCTATAATACGGTCGGTAGTGACGATAGCCGTAATGGTGGTAACGACGCCAGTGTCGATGGCGCGAGCTGATGTCGGTTGATGATTGAGTTGCGTCGGTAGCGGCTTTTGCCTTCACCGTGTTGTCCGCAGCGTTTGCAGCAGAGCCACCGAGTAGCGCGGCTGCACCGACGGCAAATACGATCGCTAACTTTTTCATTGCCTCACTCCAATAATAAAAACGTATGGAGTGGTAATCGTCACCGAGGTTCTACGTTCCGAAGTGCGACATTAAATCGCCCGTAGGTGTTTGAATAAACGTTCATATTGATTAACGGGTTATTGTTCCTGCCGACGAATTTCACAACGTTCCTTCCTCCGCGGGGACGTACAGCGGCAGGCACGCCTGCCGCCGGGCAGGTCGCCGGCTCAAAATCGGTTCATTTACGCTATCTTACGACGTTGACCCTAGCTTCCGCAGGTCGCGGTTTTTCCGCCTTTGCGGTGTCATCACATGTTCAGGATCTACAATTGCATCGCCTACGCCCATGATTTGAGGCTTGTCGGTCTCGCGGCCCTTGTGTGCGTTTTGGCGTCATTTGCCGCGATCAACCTGCTTCGTCACGCCCGGAAATCACACGGTCAGATGCGCGGCCTGTGGCTGGCGGTATCCGCCATATCCACCGGCTTCGGTATTTGGGCTACGCACTTTATCGCGATGCTTGCGTTCACGCCGGGAATCCCGAGCGGCTATAACATTGTGTTAACCATCCTGTCGCTGGTCGCGGCCATCCTGCTGACCGGCGCCGGGCTCGCGGTATCGCTCACTCCGAACTGGCGCCACGGGCCCTGGATCGGCGGCGCCATCGTCGCCGGCGGCATTGCGGCGATGCACTACACCGGGATGGCCGCATTTGAAGTCGCAGGCATCATCCTGTGGGATCCTGTTCTTGTTGCCGCATCCATCATGCTCGGCGCGGCAATCGGCGCCGTCGCGCTGCCCGTTGGTCTTCATGGCAGCAACGAAAAATGGAAGGTCGGCGGTGCCGTCCTGTTGACGCTCGCGATCTGCAGCCATCACTTCACTGCGATGGCAGCGGTGTCGATCATTCCCGACCCCACCGTGGAGATTTCTCAAACAGCATTGCCAGCCGGATGGCTTGCTGTGGGGGTAGCGATCGCGAGCTTCGGCATTATCGGGTTGGCACTGGCAGGCGTTGTGCTTGATATCCGCGATCATCGCCGTTCCGAGCGTGAAGTCGACCGCATGCGCGATCTCGCCAATGCCTCGGTTGAGGGGCTTCTGGTTTGCGACGGGGAGGTGATTGTCTCCGTCAACACCAGTTTTGCCCGTCTGGCGGGTTTATCGAGCGCCAATCTTGTCGGTGCAACGCTGGAAAGCTGTTTTCCTGACCAGGTGGCACGTACTGAACTGCTGTCCCGATCGAACCAGACGGTCGAAACGGAATTGCGCCATCTCGACGGCTCGACCACCCCTGTGGAGTTGATCCTGCGGCCGATCGTTTTTGCCGGACGGCCGCACCAGGTCGTTGCCGTCCGCGATCTGCAGGCGCGCAAGAACGCCGAGCAACACATTTATTTCCTGGCGCATCACGATCCTCTCACCTCGCTTCCCAACCGCAGCCATTTCAATGCGCGGATCGACCAGGAGATCGCGGCATTGACCCCCGGCAGGAGCCTCGCCGTGCTCTGTCTCGATCTCGACCGGTTCAAGGAAATCAACGACCTGTTCGGGCACAGCGCCGGCGACCAGGCATTGCAGACGGTTGCTTCACGCATCACCGCGGTGCTTGGAGAACGGCAGATGATGGCGCGCCTCGGGGGTGACGAGTTTGCCATTCTGATGCCTGACGTTGCAAATCCCGCCGCCGCAAGCCGGCTTGCCGAGACCATTCTGGAAGCGCTACGCGCCTCAGACGATTCGCCGGAGGCCCACGTCTCGACCAGCATCGGCATTGCGCTCTGTCCGGAAGACGCCACGGATCGTCAGGTTCTTCTCACCCACGCCGACACCGCGCTCTACCGCGCCAAAACCGAAGGCCGCAATACCTATCGTTTCTTCGAGGCAAGGATGGGCGCTGAGGTCCGCGAACGCCGAATGCTGGAACATGATCTGCGCCATGCCATTGCGCGCGACGAGTTGCGACTGGTGTATCAGCCGCAGCAGGAAATCCAGAGCGGGAAAGTCATCGGCTTCGAAGCGCTGCTGCGCTGGAAGCATCCGACACGCGGTGAGATTTCACCGGCTGTTTTCATCCCGATTGCCGAGGAGACCGGCGCGATCCTGCAGATCGGAGACTGGGTGCTGAAGACGGCCTGCCGCGAGGCCGCAACGTGGACGCAACCGTTGAAGATCGCCGTCAACGTCTCGGCCGTGCAGCTCCACAACGCCAAATTCGTCCAGGAACTGCACCAGATCCTGCTCGAATTCGGCCTGCCGCCGCGCCGTCTGGAGATTGAAATCACCGAGACGGCGCTGGTCCGCGATTTCAATCGGACGCTCGGCATGCTGCGGCAAATCAAGGCGCTCGGCATTCGCATTGCCATGGACGATTTCGGCACCGGCTATTCGTCACTGTCCACCTTGCGGGCGTTTCCGTTCGACAGGATCAAGATCGACGGTTCGTTCATCAAATCGGTCAATTCCAACGGCCAGGCCGCGACGATTGTCCGGGCGGTATTGGGTCTTGGTCGTGGACTTGGCCTGCCCGTGCTCGCGGAAGGCGTCGAGACCGACGCTGAACTGCAATTCCTGCACGACGAACTGTGCGACGAGGTGCAGGGATATTTGCTCGGACGTCCGGCCGCGATCGGCAGCTTCCGCAACCTCACGCATGCGGATGTCGCGTTGGACGCCGGCGGCGATCTTCCCTTGCGGGCGGCCCAGAGCGCCTGAAACCGAAAAACCGGGTGAAGCGATGCGCCAGCATCCGCGTTACCGGATTCCCATTTGCCGGGAACAATAGCCGGTCGTCGCGATTCAAACGAACTCTCTCACCCAGCGGCCCTCGACTGGCACGCCAGCGATGACAATCCGAGGCATCATGCGGGCATGACGCCGGGGCCGTTGCGCGGCCACTTTGCGATGGTCGCCGGATCGATGTTCAAATGCTGGGCGACCAGCGCGGCCGGGGTGTGAGTGAGCCAGTTCGAAAGCGACACTTCCTCATAGCGGGGCGCGCGGAACACGCCGATGAACTGCAGGTCGGTATCGCCGGTGTTCTCGACATAGTGCCCATAGTTGCGCTTGACGTAACCGATGTCGCCGGCGGTAAAATCCATGGTCATGGCGTTGGGGCCGGTATTGAAAACGGTCATGCGGCCCTTGCCCTTGAGGTAGTACTGCCATTCGTCGGCATTTGGATGCCAGTGCATCTCGCGGACGCCGCCCGGCCGGACGGTCACCAATGCGGCGGCGATGGTGGTGGATACCGTGAAGTTCCTGCTGTCGGCGACCCGCTCGTCGCCGCTGGCGGATTGCCTGACCGGAACGGACGATCCAAGCGAGAAGATGAACGGATGCGGCGGCGTGCCGCCATTGTTCGTGACCTCTGCGCGCTCCGCCGACAAATCACCGGGAAGCGTGCCCTGAAAGATCCACAGGTTCTGCAGCGGAATTTTTGCGAACGCCTCGGCCGGTACGCCGAAATTCTTGGCGAGCACCTCCGGGGGCGTGTGAGCGAACCAGTCCGACAGCAGAAGGGTGTTGAATTCGTTGGCCCGGCCGTCATCGAAGCAAATCACAAACTCGCAACCGTCGGGACCCAATCCCTGCAGCGAATGCGGCAAGCCGGCCGGAAAATACCAGAGGTCGCCTGCCTGCAGGTCCGCGATGTAGGGCCGGCCTTCGGCATCAAGCACCGTCGCGCGGCAACTGCCATATGTCATCACCGCCCACTCGGCGGCCTGATGCCAGTGCAATTCCCGGATGCCGCCGGCGGTCAGCCGCATGTTCACCCCCGAGATCGTCTCGGAAATCTGGAAATCGGCCTGCGTCACCTGGCGCGCCCAGCCGCCGTTCTGAATGCGTTTCGGCGCGTTGTTGAATGACGCCCAGTCCATCGGCATGCCGCCGACGTCGGTTGCTGGCGGAAATTGCGCTGATGGGAATTGCTGACCGAGGGCCGCATTCTGCGGCCCGGGATCGGTGAGATTGCCGGGCCCCTTGGCGTTGATGGCGCCCTGCGGCGGTTGATCCGGATTTCCGAAGGAAGCTGATCGGGCGGCAGTCGCCGTCATCATCCCTGCGGCCGATACGGCCAGCATGTCGCGTCGTGAAAACATGGCCAGTTACCCCCTTTGGCAGGAATCTGGGATGTGATCCTTCAAGAGATAGCCGCCCGGCGCTCCGGCGCAATTAAATAGAGTTTCATAGAACGGGCTGGAGGGGGAACGGGCAAGGCGGGCTGGATGCGGATAACGATGCCAATGGCAGCCTATCTTTCGCCCCCGATCGCGCCTATATCTGGGTTGTCGCAAGACGATGGCGCTGAAACTTAGAGCGGACTGCGGGCAGACCCGGGGGCAGTACCCGGCGCCTCCACCTTAGCAGCTTGAGCTTAAAGGTCTCATTTTGGTGAGATCGATTCTGTCGGAAGGCAGAATCCCTGGGCTGCTAAGGCGGGGGCGAAATAGGATCGATGGTCGCGAAGAAGCTCTGAATTGTGCTCGGCATGATACCGCCGTTATCGGGTCAAAAACCTAAATGCAAACGATAACGTTGCATTGAACGAAGTGCGCCTCGCGGCGTAACCGTTCGGGGTAGGTACACCTGGCAACAGAACGGCCATCGCCGCGTCAACCTTCGGGTTGGCGCGGCTTTATTTTTTCCTGCCTCGGTTGACCGCCGGCGCGCTGGCTTCAATTCCGGTCTTCATCGTGTTATGCAAGCTCAACGCCTTATTGTGGCCTTTCAGGCGGCGTGTGGGGATCCGATTCCGCTTCCAGAACTGTCGGCAGCGGAAATACAGGGGTGGGCGTTGACCGAGGCGATCGCTGCCAGTGACGAAACGCCCAAGGGCTTGCTGAAGGTCGCCGGCGCGGGCCTGCTGACCGGCGTCCTGACGCCGCTACTGCCGCCGCTGATCGACAGGATCAACGGTACGCCCGGCGATTTCCGCATCGCACTGGTGGCGATCCCGTTCGCGATCCTGGTTTTCGTCCTGGTTCGGCGCTTCAGCCCAAATCCATGGTGGGCGGCGCTGGCGGCCGCCATCGTCACCATGATCGCCTTCGTGTGCGCGGTGAATGTTGCGATCTGGTTCGACGGGCGAGCCGCGGACGCGGCAAAAGCCGCCAGAAATGTCCTGGCCGGATTGGCCGGTGGCTTCACCGGCGCCACCATCATGGCGGTTGGGATGTGTCTGCTGCCGGCGGGTCCGCGCGACGTCGGGGCATGGCTGCCGATGCTGAGCGTCGGCACCATTGCCGGCGCGCTGGTGGCGCTCGATAATGCGCTCGACCTCGATCTGTCCTCGTTCCTCTATCCGGTCTGGCAGGCATGCGTCGCGGTCGGGCTTGCGACGGCGTTGCGGCGGACGCGAAGCTCGCTTGACGTGAACGACTGAGAGCGGCGAGTATCTGCGATGCCGCGGTTACGCGCTCCCCAAACGGCCTTCACGCGCCCTTCACGTAACCCTGGGCCTCGACGATCCGTCCATCCCGCACGCGCATCAGGTTGACGCCGCGCACGGAACTGGCGCGATCCGGGCCCCAGACCATCCGCCACCTGATCTCGCCGCGATCGCCGCGCGCAATGATGCTTTCGGGCTCAAAATGTATGCCCTCCGTAGTGGCGATCTGCGTCCAGAGCGCGATGCAGGCATCCTTGCCCTCAAGGCGCGCGCCATCGGGCGCCGGCTGCGTGTTCTCGAGGATGCAATCGTCAGCGACCAGGTCCCGCAACGCGGCGGGATCGTGACTGAGGAAAACGTGGTTGAAGCGCTGCAGGATCACTTCGGTCTGGACGCTCTCGGCATCGTTGAAACTGCCACTGGTCATGGTCGCCTCCGCTACTGGTTAATTTGTACCATTCCGCATATAAATCTATATAGGCGGGGCCGGCGCAGGAGTCCAGCGAAGCGCGGCAGTCGTTTCGAATCGTGGCTGGGTCATCTGAATGGTGACCGGAGCGGCGCGAGCCGGGCCGTCGTTATGGCCCAACCGTGAGGGTCGCCTTCATGTTGGGATGGAAGCGACAGTAATAGTCGATGGTGCCGGTCTTCTTCAAAACCAGAGTGACGGTGTTCTTCGGCGGCATCGTCACATCCCAATCGCCGTTTCGCGCGGTTGCGGTATGGACGAAAATATCCTTGTTGATCCATTCGATGGTGTCGCCGACCTTGGCCGTAGCCGCCGCCGGCGAGATCACGAGATTCTCCATCGAAATTTGAATCGTCTCCGCATGCGCCGAGACCGACATTCCCGACACCAGCACTGCGACGATCGGGAGAGCCCATCTCGGCGTCATGTCAGGCTCCTTACTTCAGGGCCGCGGCGACGTGTTCGGCATGTTGCTCGTGGCCCTGGAAGATCTTCAGGCCGGTCTGCAGCAGGCTCTTCAGCTCCGCGTTGGTGGCGGACGGAATCAGCAACGTCTCAAGCGCGCCATCGACGGCCTTGTGATAGGCGACTTCGTTGGCGGCATAAGCCTTGTCGAAGTCCGCGCCTTTCAGCTTGGCCAATTCGGCAAGCTTGTCGGCGGCGTTCTTGGACAGCGAGCGGCTGGTGTCGTTATCTTCGGGCGTGACCTTGAGCTTCTTCACCAGATCCAGGGCCTGCTTGTTCACGGCTTCGTGGTCGCGCACCATGTCTTCCGCGAACGCCTTGATATCCTTGTTGGTGGTCTTGGCCAGCGCCTGTTTCGCCGCCGCGATATCGATCACGCCCGCGGTGTAGGCGATATGTGCGATCTGCGGATCGGTCGGCTTTGCGCCTTGCGCCAGCGTCGCGCCGCCCAACAGGCCGAATGCGGCGATTGCCGCGCTCAATCGAACGAACATGGTTGATACTCCTGTGGCACCGGGGTCAAAGCCGCCGGGCATTGTTGATTTCACAGGGATTGGATGGAGCGTGAACCGAAAGGTTCCCGGAAAATTATCCGGCGAGGCCCAGCCGTTTCAAAACCGCATCGGTCAACCGTTCGCAGCGCTTGCCGGCAAACGGAAACGCTTCCATCACCACGGGGCCGATTTTCTTTTCGACATTGTCGCGCAGCATGGCGCGGGCGCGATGCAGTCGCGTTTTCACGGTTTCCGGCTTCAGCCCTAGAATGTCGGCGGTTTCCTCGACATTCATCCCCTCGATCACACGGGTGATGAAGACGATGCGAAAGGCCTCGGGCAATTCGTCGATCGCGTGTTCGACGACATGCTGAATTTCACGTTGGGCCATGGATTTTTCCGGATCGTCCGAGGTAGCCGAGTGGGGAAACTGAATGATCTGGGCCTCGAGCACGCCCGGTGGCAGCGACGTCCATTCGACGTTCGCACGCTGGCGCCGCAGGCGGCCCAAAGCCTCGTTGATAGCGATCCGCGCCAGCCAGGTGGCGAGACTGGAGTCGCCGCGAAAACCATCCAGATGCGTGAACGCCCGGACATAGGTTTCCTGGACGACATCCTCGGCTTCGCCGTCGTTGCGCAGGATTCCGCGGGCGAGCCGGTAAAGCCTGCGATTGTTGGACTGCATGATGGTGCGAATGGCCACCTCATCGCGTGCGCGGGCGCGCTGCACCAATTCGGTGTCCGTGCTCCCGACGGGAGCGATTTGCGGTATCTCGGCGTGGCGCATGATGACTTCGCTCTGTCCAACAACATGTTACTGCTGATCGGTTGGATGCGGCAAAGGCAAATAGGTTCCCGCCATCCGTTGGCTGATTTGATGTTTTTAGAAGCCTGGCTCGGAACGCATCCGATAACCGGCCATGACGAAAGGCATCGGCGAAAGCCTTGCCGTCAAAAGACTCTCGCCGTCAAAGACAGTCTTCGTGCGCGAAAAGCCGCTTGCTCAACACCGCGTGGACACCCCAATTGCCGTCGACCACTTGCGTGACGCCGAAATCCACCGCCGCCGAAATCAGCGCGATCGCCTCGTCTTCGCTCAAGCCCTTGGTATTCACCAGAAATCGGCGAACTTTGCGAAACGCGTCCTTCATCGCCAGATCGAGCGATGACGTTGCGTAGACCTCGCTCTGTCCCTTGGCGCCGAATTCGGCGAGATAATTCGGATGGCTGAATCCGGTCAACACCCAGTCGGCTTCGGTTTCGATCAGCGGATAGGTCAGGTCGGCAAACGGACGGCCGGCGAAATCGGCCTTCTTGTGCAGCACGATTTGAAAGGTCCCGGTCATCGAACATTCGATCGCCGTCCCGCTCAGTTCGCCATCGCCTTGGGCGGCATGCGGATCGCCGATCGAAAGCAGCGCTTCAGGAACCGAGACCGGGAGATATACCGCGGCGCCCTTGCCGAGCCGCCAATTGTCCAGGTTGCCGCCGAAGTAGGCCGGCGGCACGGAATCGACCAGACCGGCCTCACGCGGCGCCACGCCTATGACGCCAAAGTGTGGCCGCAACGGAATGCGGATACCGTCGAGCACGCCGTGCCGACGCCTGATCGTCTCGGCGGCGACGGGTATGCCGGGATAGTCGTAGGTCTGGTGCACGACGCCGTAGGGATCGGTTTGCGGCTGCCATCGATAGGAATAGAGTGCCTGCGCGTAGGGCTCATCGCCTGTGAAAATCTCGTAGATCGTTACCGCTTCGCGTGGCTTGGGCTCCGAGAGAAACTCGTCATAATGGTATCCCCACCAGGCGGCGACGCTGCTGCCGAAGATCCGCCCGTGCAGATCCGGATTGCGGCTCGGGCGCGGCACCATGTCGAGAATGCGGACTTCCAGAACGTCGCCCGGTTCGGCGCCCTTTACCGCGATCGGCCCGGTGCAGATGTGGACCCCAAAGCCTTCGCCAGCGCCGCGACCATAAATTGACGCGTCCATCGGGCCGGCGCCGCGGCGCTCGACGCCTTTTCCCTCACGCGTCCAGCGAAACACGCTCTCCGCGCCGGGATCACCTGTTATCATGAGTTCAGGATCGTCGGAGGCGTGCTGCGTCAGGGTCTCGACCGTGATGGTGTCGCCCGAAACAACTTCGATCAGCGGTTTCAGCGCGCGGCTGAAAAAGCCCCAGTGAACCCGCGCCGCATCCACGGTGAGGAAATGATGCGCAGGCTTGCCACCTCGGGAGACCGCGCAGTCCACCAGCTTCAGTTCGGCGGCGGCGATTACCGGAGCCGGCCGATGCGCACGCAATTGCGCCACAGCATCCTGAGGCCAGCCGCGTTGCCCGGTCTTGACGCCTAGCCCCGAAGCACGTTCGGCTTGCTGTTGCCGAAAGGCCCGCGGTGACATTCCGAACCGATCGCGAAACGAGCGGCTGAAATGGGCCGCGTCGCTGAAGCCGCAACCAAAGGCGATGTTGGACACGGAACGATGCGCCTCGGCCGGGTTGGCGAGGTCCGCCCAGCAGTGCTGCAGCCGGCGTTCGCGCAGGTAGTGCGTGAAATTGTCGCCGGTGCCTTCAAACAATTTCTGCAGATAGCGCTCGGAGATACCTTCCATCTGCGCGACCCGCGCCGGCGTGATATCGGGATCGCCGAGCTTGCGTTCGATCGCTTCATAAATGCGATGAAGCAACGCGGGTTGAGCGCCCATGCCGACCACTTCGGTGGCGCTCCGCAACTTCTGATGCGCAAGTGTCAGCAACATCTCGGCAAGACTCAGCCGGATCGTGTTCCACGCGTCCGACGACAATGTTTCGAGAGTTTCGGATGTGGCTTCAAGCGTGCGGCAGAGAACTTCGGCCAATCCCCCTGATGGAACGATGCTGGCGTCTTTGTGTTCGGGTAAACTGATCCTGCGGCCACCGAAGCTCTCCACGGTCACCGACAGAACGATCGCGCGGATGCTGCGATGAAATGCAACCTGCCAGTCGCCCTGGCGAGGCAGCATGATGATGCGGCCGGCCGGAACGCCTTGTTGCGATCCGTTTGTCTTGAGTATGGTGCCGTCTTCGGTCGGCAGCAGCAGTATCGGCAGATCGGCACGCCGCGGCAGCGGCGAAAATACCTGCGGGGCCGCGGCAAAACGCATCAGACCGACGCCGTCCAGCGACGCCCGGGACAGTGCCGTGGCATGCTCGCCATGCATGGCCGACATTGGCTGAGATCGCAGGCCGAACCCGCCCAACACATCCTGCCAGGCTTCGCTCCTGTCTCCCTCGGAGTAGGATTCGCTGGTAAACGGGTGAATACTCATGGTTTGGCCAACGTTGACATGCCAAACCGAAGCAACGCTCGTGCCAACAGCAGGCGCAACTCGGCGATCGGCGGTTTTGGCGCCGTTATGACCGTCAGCATTGCGATCAGCGTCGGGACTGCTCGCAAGCAGCCGAAATCGGCGGTTTTACCTCAAGTGCACATAAAGACATTCTTTCGGATCGACCCGTGAACGCCCCAGTTGGCGTCGACCACCTGGGTAACGCCGAAATCCGCCGCGACCGACATCAGTGCGATCGCTTCGTCCTCGCTCATGTGATGCACGGTCATGAGAAAGCGGCGGAGCTTTCGAAAGGCATCGCGCATCGCCTTGTCCAGGCTCGAATGATTGGCAACATCGGTCTGGGCGTTGGCGCCGAGTTCGGCGAGGTAGTTCGGAAACGTAAAGCCGTACATTGACCACTGCTGGTCGGTTTCCAGCATCGGATGGGTCAGCCCCTCCAGCACCGTGCCGCCGAGATCACGGTTCTTGTGCAGGATGAATTCGAAGTCGCCGGTCAGCGATGTTTCGATCGCGGTACCGCCCAGTTCGCTGTCGCCCTGGGCCGCATGCGGATCGCCGACGGAGAAAAAAGCGCCTGACACCGCGACCGGATAGTACATCCGCGCTCCCTTGCCGATACGCCAGTCGTCGATATTGCCCCCGGTGTAACCGGGCGGAATCGAACTCACGAAATCGGATTCCGCCGGCGCAAGGCCCATGGTTCCAAAGTGGAGACGCGCCGGCACCTTGACGTTCGGCAGGATGTTTTCGCGTTTTCGAACCAGGCTATGATCGACGCGCACGCCGGGATAATCGATGGTCGGATGCACGATGCCGTCCGGATCGGTCTGCGGTGTCCAGACATAATTGTAGACCGCCCTGGCGAACGGCTCGCCGGAGGTATCGAGTTCGAAGATCGTGATGACTTCGCGCGGCTTCGGCTCCTCGATCAGGTCGTGATAGTGAAACCCCCAGGATGCGGCGGCGTTCGAACCGAAGCAGCGCCCGGCATGGCAGGCGTTACAGCTCGGACGCGGCCGGACGTCGAGAATGCGAACTTCCAGAATATCGCCAGGCTCGGCGTTCTCGATGGCAACAGGACCCGTCAGAAGGTGGACGCCGACGCCTTCGCCGGAGCCCCGCAGGAACGGACCTTCGGTCGGCCCCGCGCCGCGGCGGACCACTGCTTTGTGCTCCCTGGTCCAGTTAAACACGCTCTCGGCGCCGGGATCATTGGCGATCATCCGCTCGTAGTCGTCGTTGGCGTGATGGGTCAGCGTTTCGATGGTGGCGCGGTCGCCGGACTTCAGTGTCAGCGCTGGCGCGACCTTCTTGCTGAAATAACCCCAGTGCACGTTAGTGGGTGAAACGGGGAGGAGATGATGCTTCATGCGATGGCCTCGAAAGAACGCTTGCGGACGCAAGATTGTTTTGAGTTGAAGGATGGCACCTGATCGTAACAAGGCGGCACGCGGCCGCTTCATGCAGGCGCCGCGGTTGGTCTGTCGGCATCCATGATGCTGAGAAAGCGCGCCGTGATCGGATTGCGCGGGTTTGTAAGAACCTCGTGCGCAGGTCCCTCTTCGACAATGGAGCCGCCGCTGAGAAAGACGACGCGATCCGCGACTTCGTCGGCGAAACGCAACTGGTGCGTCGAGATAATCATGGTCAGGCCGTCCTCGATCGCCAGGCGCCGGATTACTTCCAGCACTTCATTGACCAGTTCCGGATCGAGCGCCGAGGTCGGTTCATCGAGCAGCAGCACGCTCGGGTTCGGCGCTATCGCGCGCGCGATCGCGACGCGCTGCTGTTGACCGCCGGACAAATGCCGCGGCAGCGCGTCGGCGCGATGGCTGAGGCCAACGCGTTCGAGCAGTTCTCGCGCCCGCCGATCGGCGTCTGTTCGCGAAAGGCCGTGGACCCAGCGCAAGGGGCCGGCGACATTCTCCAGCGCGGTCAGATGACCGAACAGATTGAACTGCTGAAACACCATGCCGACGCCGACCATGGCGCGCTCATTGGCAAGGTCACGCGGCGAAAGCGGCTTGCCGTCTTCCCGAAAGCCCATGCGGCGGCCGCCGACCTTGACGGTTCCCGCGTCCCAGCCCTCGAGATGGTTGATACATCGCAACAGCGTGCTCTTGCCCGATCCGCTTGGGCCAAGCAGTGCAACGACTTCGCCAACGCGCACCGTCATATCGACGCCGGCAAGGACGGGCTGACTGTCGTAGGCCTTGTACAAACCGCTGACCTCGACCACCGCGTTGTTGCGCGTCAGGGTGGCTGATCGCTTGGTACGGTCCGCCCGCGATGCCTTGACGTCCTTGACCGGCGGCGCGAACGGGACGACCGCGTCGGATCGAGCCTCGGCGGAAGCAGCCGGTCCGGCGGTGATCGGCTCCAGCGCCA
>DATHHQ010000562.1:0-5201 GCA_035490095.1 Bradyrhizobium sp. | reverse complement strand
CCCTAGGGCGGCGCGCTGACGAGACGCTCCAGATCCTCCAGCACGGCCGCGACCAGGGTTCGCCGGCGCGTGTCTTCGGCGGTCAGCGTTGCCGCATAGAGGCCGAGAACATAGCGGGCCTTCTCTGCGGCTTCCTCCCAGTTCGCTGCCGGGGCGTCGGCGAGGTGCGCTTCCAGCTCTTCCTGGCGAAGGCGCAAGGCGAGTTCGTTGGCTTCCACCTCGGCGAGCAACCGGCGCAGATCGGTTGCCTTCTGAGCTTCCATTCCGCGGCGCCCGTCTAGGTCGATCGTCTTGTCGGTCATGGTTTGCGCTTCCCTACTGCTGGCCGACGACCAACATCCGGGCGCCTGTGGTCGGGGAGGTGGCCGAGACAGATAGCCTTGCCGAGTAGCAGCGCCGCTTCGTACGCTTTCTCACCAAAGCCACAGGGCATACGTGACGACCAAATAGAAGATGCCATTCATGCGCTGTCGCGTAGGTACGCGCGTCGATTCGGCCCAAGCCTAATGGAGCCAACCGAGCGCCCACATGAGCAAGAGAATGGGTATGGGAATACCCAACAACCACAGCAATCCTGCACGAGCCATTTCGGCCTCCCTGTGTATCCGATTGCCTGCAACGGGTGAACCTCGGCCGAGTTCCGGCTCGGGGATGGGCAAAGCATCCGCCCTACAGCCACACCTAGGAGGTTCTGTCCGTAATCGGACGGCAGCGATGTTCTGTCCGTAATCGGACGCCAGCCCAAAGCCGTTTGGTGTATGCGTCTTGCGTGGCCGACCCGGACCCTAAGCTTGAGCACTTGTTGAAGGCGAACGCCTGGCGTTAGCGCGTTACGACCGGCTCAGGGGCTATCCCCGGGGCGTTCAGGAGGTGGCGTTAGCCTTATGGACGGAAGCAACTGAAGTCGTCCGGAAATATCGCTCAAAGCATCCGTAGGGCGCTTTCGTCCGAGGCTGACGGGCGCCGGCCCCAGGTCTCGCGGTCCGGGCAGCTGGAATTATAGGTCAGCATTACTGCTCCATGCTGCATTCGCACTGAAATATCACACAATCTGCGTCTCATGTGTTCCACCCTATCGAGCTGGGAGGTCGAAAGTCGGGGTTAGAGCCGACACGCTCTCAACTGGAGTGCCACTTCCAAGGGAGGAAGCGACATGGTGGCGATCTATCGCCCCGCGGGCCGGCGCCTCGTCCTTGGGGTGACAACGCCGGCCCGCGCTACAACCAAGGATAAATTTAAGGTGCTACGGCTGGCCGCCGGCCCAAGTCTCCCGGCTGCTCGCAGCCTAGTGGAGCGTGGCTGCCACCAGTGCTGCCTTCTATTCGCTGGCTACGGCGCGTTCGGCATGCTCCAGATTCGCTTCCGGCTGACCCAATCTATTGGCTCCGACATTGCCTTCTTGGGCGACCCCCATCCCCAGCATCTCGCGCATCGCGCTGGCGAGACGGTCCACCGATTGCTCGTAGGCCGACCTATCATGTTTGGTTTTGGGTTGCTGCATGGCTCGCTCCTTCAAGGCGATTTGGTACATGCCATCGGGTTGCTGGGAAGTCGCGGGCTAATGCAGCCAGCCGAGCGCCCACATGAGGAGTAGAAGTATCGGGACAGGAAGAGCCAACAACCCCACCAATGCTGCGTGAGCCATTTCCGCCCTCCAATAACGACTCCGCCCTCCAATGACGACCTGTTATTCGGGGCACGTTTACGGCCTCAATTGGCGTACTTGAATTCTGGAAGCGCCTTCAAGGAATCCTTGGTAGCGTTGGGGAGTACCATCTTCTTGTCGCGCACCTGGAGGGCACTGTAGGGCACAACGACATATTTGGTGCCCATGCCTAGGAAGCCGCCGACAGAAAGCACCGCGAAGGGTACCTTCTCGCTGGGAGTGACGATCAAATCGTCGATTGTCCCAACGGTCTCGTTTGCTTCGTTGACGACGGTGCTACCCACTACCTTGGATGTCCTGTAACCGGTAGCCACTGATTGCGGATCAACCTTCATTATCGCCGCCGTCTGTGGGGTGCCCTGGGACAGGGCTGGCTCGCTGAGGGCTACCGCCACGGCAACAGCCCCCACCATCAGTGCAATCGAACGGTTCATGGTAATCCTCATTTCTTCAATGCCTGCTTTACTTTCCCGATCGCCGTCTGAGCGTCGCCCTTAGCTTCCTGGATGTCTCCTTCCCGTTTCAGCTTCGCGCTGCCGGTTGCCTTGCCGACTGCACGCTTGGCCTTGCATTGGTAGCGCCCTTGATCTTGTCCGTGGGTCCACTGCTCATCATGTCCTCCGGGTAAGTGTGTCGTGCCAACGGCGAAATCGGGTACACGTTCCCCGTCAAAGCTGAGTGGTATCACTTTGCGTGCTCGGGACTAAGCGACCGCCTCTTGGGGACTGGCTGCGGGTCAAGGCGAGCGCAGCCGAGCCGATCGGTCCATTTCGGCGCCAGCGACCCGCTAATGTACCGAGATGGGAACGCTCGCGCCCAGCGCGGCGTTGGCGGCCATGCAATACAATGAACTTCTTGCCCGCCGAATCGTCGCGGAGGTTGCACGCTCCTCCGTCGATGGCGGGGCCTTGCAGCTCGCTTGGTAGAACTCTCCAGACTATCCTCGTGAAGAGATTTGTTCCGTTGCAAGCAACTCATCTGCTTGCGGTGTGTTGCCTTGGCACAAACCAAGGAGCTTTCATGAATAAGGCATCAATCATAGTTATCGCTTTTGCGTGCTCCAGCGCCGTGGGCTCCAGCGATATGGAGTCGTCCCGTACGGCTCCCGCGACCCTATCCAGCCGGTGCTGGAGGCCAGCAGTATTCTAGCGGCACCTACAATTCGATGCCTGGCAAGCAGGGCGGTTTCAATAACGACGATATCAACGGCAAGAGCCGCAATCCCTCGAGCACTACTCCCGGGACTGGGCCCATGAACGCCAATCCGGTCGCGAGCGGCAACACGCCTCGCTACTAGCCGTCAAGCGCCAGTGCTGTTCCCTTAAGCGTGGTCATACTCCGACAGGCGTGCCGCTGGTGCCCGGGTGGCGCGCTAAACTAGAGAATGACGAAATAGAGAAATAGAAGAAGTCCGATGCAAAACGAAACCTACGTAAAGACAGAAGTCGTTGGCACTTCAAGCATGTCGGTTTCCGATGCCATTGCGTCGGCGATAGCGACAGCATCGCGCTCCCTCCGTAATCTTGAATGGTTCGAAGTAGTCAGCGTGCGTGGCAAAATTAGCGATAACAAGGTCGTCAATTACCAGGTCACGCTCAAGCTCGGGCTGCTGTACGAGCCAAAGACCGAGCAATCCGATTCCGATCGGTCAGCTGAGGCGCCAGAAAATACTACGGTATGAAATTAAGCTCGGGAATGGCGCTTGCTGAACATCGGCTACCCAGGTGGATAAAGCCGCAGCTCACGCGCCTAGTAGACGAAGCGCCTACGGGCAAAGAGTGGCTGCACGAGATCAAGTACGACGGCTACCGCATGCACGCGCGAATCGATGGCGAAAAGATCCAGCTGCTCACCAGAACCGGCCTGGATTGGTCGCATCGATATAAGCGTACCATCGAATCCCTGCGCTCGCTGAAGGTAAAGTCCGCCCACCTCGACGGCGAGCTTTGCGCGCTGAACGCGGACGGCCTGCCAGTGTTCAGCCGGCTACAGGCGGCAATGGATGAAGGCCGGCAGCTACTGGCTATGAAACGGAAAGAAAATGCAGCTAGCGGATGGAGGCGGCAGCTGCTCACCCGTCCCGGTCCCGCCGGGAGTGCATGCCCACCAGTCAGCAGTCTGGCTTCGGTGGACGCCGGACCCATTGAGCCTGAACTCTTGCATTGTCGGAAGGTAGTAGATCGCGTCGTCGTCCTGTCGGAAATGCTCTTTGCCCAAGCGCCTACAGTCGCCAGGCCCACAACAGTGCTTGCCGTTCTCGCCGACGTAGCTTGGGTTGTGCTCGATCCAGTAAGCGTCGTCGTGTGCATGGACCGAGGTGCTTAACAGCAGTCCCGCGGCGCCAGCAGCGAGTAAGTGCCTCATTTGCATGTCGTCCCCCTCGTCGGAGTTCGATGCTAGGCACGCGAACGCAACATGCAGGATGGTAAAGCAAGTGGTGTAACAAGGAAAGCTCGGCCCTTTGGGGTGCGGGACGCTTGGCGCACTGAGAAGCGATGACGATGGTAAGGCCGGGCCACGCCTGGTCAGACGTCGCGGCGCCCCGACCGCATGATCCGCATGACTTCCAAGAAATTGGCGGGCGGGGTGTGGTCTTCCGACGTGGTCTGCGGGGCAACGGAGGCCATGGCGCGGTAGACCAAGCCCACAAGCTCATACTCGCTGGTGTCGGCACCCATCGTGGCGAGCGCCAAAGCTCCCGCGCGCAGCATGCGCGGCGTGACAGTTACTCTCTTGCCCGATTTTGGGGGGTTCACCATGGCTAGTTACGCGTCTCACTCTACTGGTCGCTATTTTTACGTCGTTCCCCCGCCAAGCGATGCTCTTTTCTAAACGCTTCTGCAAGGAGACCGTGGCCTACATAACTTAGAATTGTTTGACGGCGCAGAATTCGTTGATCAGCCGGGCGGCCTAGCACCGCGGCGATCGGCCTGCCAGACTTCCGGCCATGCCCAGCGAGACCCGAGTCCCTAGCCCTTCACCTCGTCCGCGTATTGTACGAGGCGACCGGCGGCCGGCCGCAGCGATGGGAGTCCCTCGCCAACCTGGGCGCGGTCAAGGCCGTCGGCCGGCATCGCCTACGCGGTCGAATGGGGTTGGCTACGGATTTCTGGCGGCCTGCACTCGTCGAGCCTTACCGCGGCCGGCCGGCAACGGTTGAAGTAGCGCCGTCGGTGTAGGTCGGCCGCCACGTCGGCCCATGGAGGCGCCAATCGATCCTGCCTCGGCGGGCCGGGCAACGATAGCGGTCATCGGGGCCCCATCCCGTTCGCAGAAAGGGTGGCCGGCTAGAGCCCCACCGTGGTCAGCGGCGAATCAACTTTTTGCCTGCAGTGCTGGCGGAATCAACGGCAGCCTCACCAGCTCGTGCGCAGGCCGGCGATCAGCGCGTGGTTGTCGGTGCCGCCGCCGACCCCACCGTCGTAGCGCAGGTAGATCTGGGTCGCGGCGGCGATGGTGGTGGTGGCCTGCAAGCCGAGCGCGGCGCTGTCGCGTGCCGGCGTGGCGCCGAACACGGTGAAGGCGCTGCCCGGCG